>NZ_JBFAHZ010000003.1:0-39972 GCF_040654415.1 Micromonospora sp. NPDC050695 | reverse complement strand
GGGGCTCGCAACCCCGGCTCACTCCTCGCGCTCACGGTCCGCCTCCGCCTCGCTGCCGACCGTCAGCCTAGCCAGCCGGCGGAGGGCCGGACGGCTCGCCGCGCCCGGTCGGCACCAGGCGGAAGATGCGGATCTCCCGCCCGCCGGCCCGCTGCACGTACGTGCGGTACGCCGGCCACTCGGTGACCAGGAGCTGCCACAGCCGGTCCCGTTCGGCGCCGGTGGCCGGCTCGGCCCGCACCGGGAACCGTTGGCCCTGCACGGCCACCTCGGCGGCCGGCTCGGCGAGCAGGTTCATCGCC
The DNA here is from genome assembly GCF_040654415.1 of Micromonospora sp. NPDC050695. Taxonomy (NCBI): domain Bacteria; kingdom Bacillati; phylum Actinomycetota; class Actinomycetes; order Micromonosporales; family Micromonosporaceae; genus Micromonospora; species Micromonospora sp. NPDC050695. The sequence goes on along the minus strand of NZ_JBFAHZ010000003.1, from coordinate 39,670 downwards.
CAGCCCGGATGGTGGGTCTGCCCCCAGTTCGAGCCGATCACCACGTACGCGTCGCCGTCCCGTACGTAGAGCAGGGGATTGCTACGCGGCTTGCCGGAGCGGCGGCCCACCGTGGTGATCAGCAGAGACGGCATCAGGCCGAGCGCGACGACCCGGCCCCGGGTCAGCCGGCCGACCACCCGATCGGCGGGGACGAGCAGGCGGGCGGCGGCACCGAACCAACGGTGGTGACCGACGCGGCGGGTGAGGTTCGCGAGCGCTGACACGCGGATCAGTCTGCCGGTCGCCGGGCCCGGACGGCACCCCCCGGACAGCGTTGACTCGTGATCGTCGCGCCGATCGGTGGGGCTCAGCAGCGTGCGGTGCGGCGTGTCGAGGTGCTGAGCTGCCACCGATCAGGGGATCCGGCCCCGGCGCACGACCACGAGCCTCAGTCCAGGCGCCGTTCGATCGGCAGCCGGGCGCGGGTGAACAGGCCCGCGCCGAGCATCGCCACCAGGGGCACCAGCACCAGGACACCGAGCACCGGCCACGGCACCAGGTACGGGTACGGCAGCTGGATCGGCCAGGCCGTGGCGTACTGGCGGTTTACCGAGAACAGCACGATCGCGGCGGTGCCCAGCCCGGCCACGATGCCGAGCACCGAGCCCAGGCCGGAGATGACCCCGGCCTGACAGATCGCCAACAGGCGGCGGACCATCGGTGCCGCGCCCACGGCCGCGAGGGTGGTCAACTCGGCGCGCCCCTCGGCGGCGGCGAGCGCGGTGGCTATCCCGGACGCACCCACCGTGATCAGCCCCGCCGCCGCCGCGAGCAGCAGGAGCAGCGGCGAGAGGTCACTGGGAGCGCCACCGTTCTCCACGGTGACGTAGATCGTCCCGAAGGGCCGCAGGGCGGCGGTGAACCGGTCCTGCCGGTCCCCGTCCGGCGGCGTCGACGTGCCGATCACCCAGCCGGCCGGCGACGAGCTCAGGTCGAGTCGTTGGCCCGCGGCGGCGGACAGCAGCAGGCGGGACTGCCCGACCGCCACGGGCAGCGCGTACCCGGGCAGGTCGACGGCGGCGATCGATTGTTCCGGCCCGGCGTCCATCTTTCTCACCTGCACGGTCACCAGGCCGTTGTGCAGGTAGCGCGGGTCGGTCACCACCACGCCGCCGTCGCGCAGCACCGCCGTCGCGGCGGCCGTCGTGGCCGGGTCCGCGTCGGTGAGCAGCGGCAGTGCCGTCCCGTCGTCGACGAGAGGCTCCAGGTAGGCGCCGTAGTAGGCCGGCTCGTGGAGCTGGCAGCGTGGGTCGGCGCGGGCCTGGCGGCGCTGCGCCGCGGAGAGGGTGTCGCCGGCCTGCCACGGGCAGGCCCGCTCGCTCGGGAGTACCGCCGAGACGTCGCAGTAGCCGCCGCGCGGCGCGCAGACCGCCGCGTGCACCGCCACCACCCGGTCGGTGCCCAGGTGTTCCCGGGCCGCGCCGGTGACCTGGTCCAGTGTGGGCACCCGGGCCGGATCGTTCGGGCTGACCAGCACGTGGCCGGTCGGCAGCATCGGCTGGTAGGCGCGCTGGTCGCGGGCGCCGTCGCTGGCCAGGTAGCCGCCGAGCGCGACGCTGCTCGCCACGGCGGCCATCACGGCGCAGATCGCCGGCGCGGCGGCGGCCCGGTTACGGCTGGCGTCGCGCAGCGCGATCCGGGGTGCGAGCGGCAACACGCGCCCGAGTCGGGCGAGCACGCCGATCAGCGTGGGCGTGCAGCACACCAGACCGAGTTCGCCGAGGATGAGGCCGGTGAGGATCACCGCCGGTGTGGTCCGGGCGGCACCGAACGCGGCCAGCGCCGCCCCGCCGGCCACCAGCGTCAACCCGACGGCCAGCCACCGGCCCCGGGAGGTGGGCGGCGTCCGGCGCCCGGCGAGCCCGGCGCCGACGTCCTGCCGGGCGACGGTCCAGGCCGGTGCCAGCGCGGCGAGGACCCCGGTCAGCACCGCGACCCCGCCGAGCACCACCAGAGCCGCCGGCCAGCAGCGGTACCCCCCGAAGCGGGCGCCGAAGACGTACTGCTCCACCAGCGGACGCGCGGCGAACGCCGCGGCGACGCCGAGGACCAGGCCGACGGCGGCGCCCAACACACCCAGCACCACGCCGTCGGCGAGCACGACCCGGCGCAGCTGGGCGGCGTCCCCGCCGGCCACCGCGACCAGCGCGAGGTCCCGGCGTCGCCGGCGGACGCCGACCGCGAACGCAGGTCCGACCAGGAGGACGACCTCCAGCAGGCCGAGGCCGGCGATCAACACGCTGGTGCTCAGGTCGTTGGTGTCGCCCGGACCGATCGATCTGAACCACCCGGAGTCCGGGGTGGGCGCAGCGCCCGTCGGGTGCCGAGGCGTGAGCAGCACCCCCTGCTCGTTGAGCCGGGCGACCAGCGCGGCGTCGACGGTGCCGGGCACGTCCACCAGCCACCGGCTCTCCGGTTCCGGACCGGTGCGCGGCACGGCTCCCGGGTGCAGCGCCACCATCGGCCCGAGATCGTCGGGGAATTCGACCACCCCCACCACGGTGTACGCCCTGCTCCCGTCGGCCGTGGTCAGCGTGTGCCCGAGGCGCAGGCCCAGGCGGCGCAGCGCGATCGGGCTCACCGCCACCTCGCCGGGCTGCTGCGGCGCCCGGCCGGCCCGGAACCGCGCCACCCCTCGGGCCAGGGGGTCGGTGAGGTCCAGGACCCGTCCGTTCACCTTCTCGTCGCGGTCCGGGCCCCGCACGGTCAGCGGGATCCGGGCGCGTACCTCGGTGACCCGGCTGCCCGGAGGAAGCAGTGCGGCGACCCAGCTGACGGTGGCCGGACCGGCGGGTAGGTGCTCGCCGTCGGGGGCGTACCAGCCCTCGCCCCACTCGTCCTGCACGACCGGGCTCTGGGAGACCCAGCGCAGCTCCGCGTCGGCCACGCCGAGCCGTCGATCGATCCGCTCCTGAGGGGTCAGCTCGGCCATGTCGTAGCTCGCCGCCAGAAAGGCCAGCACCAGCACCGGCAGGGCGATCATCGCGAGCACCAGGGCGGTCCGGCGGCGGGCGCGGCGGGACTCCCTCCGGGCGATCCGCAGTGCCGCTCGCCAGGAACCGGTCAACTCGGCGAACCGCCGCCGGCCGGTCCGGACCGGCGGGGCGACCGGCCGTGTCGCCGGCACGTCGGCCCGGCCGGGGGCCCGCAGCGTACGGCGGATGGTCACCGGTCGCTGCCGGACAGCAACTGCTCGACGCTGCCCAGCGGGGCCGTCGTGTCGACCAGCACCCCGTCGCGTAGGAACACCACCCGGTCGGCCCAGCCGGCGTGCCGTGCCTCGTGGGTGACCAGCACACCGGCGGCGCCCCCGTCGATGCGGCGGCGCAGCAGGTGCAGCACCGCCTCACCGGTCTGCGAGTCCAACGCCCCGGTCGGCTCGTCGGCGAGCACCAGCCGACGTTCGCCCACCAGCGCGCGGGCGATGGCCACCCGCTGCTGCTGACCGCCGGAGAGCTGGTCGGGAAAGCGGTCACCCAGCGTCGGCAGGCCCACCTCGGTGAGCGCGGCCATGGCCAGCGCGCGGGCCCGGCGGCCACCGGCGCCGTCGAGTTCCAGCGGAAGCGCGACGTTTTCCGCGGCGCTCAGGCTGCCCAGCAGGTTGAGCTGCTGGAAGATGTAGCCGATCCGGCGGCGGCGCAGCTGGGCCAGCCCGCGGCGGTCCAGCGCACCCAGCGGTTGTCCCTCGATGAGGACCTCGCCGTCGGTCGGACGGTCCAGGCCGCCGGCGAGAGCCAGCAGCGTCGACTTGCCGGAGCCGGACGGACCCATCACGGCGACCAGCTCACCGGGTCGGACGACGAGGCTGACACCGCGCAGGGCGTGCACGGCGGCCGGACCGGCCCCGTGGGTGCGCTGGACGGCGCGTAGCTCCAGCACCGCGTCGTCCGATCCGCTCACCGTCGCGCCTCCTCATCGGCCCACCGCGCCGCGTCGGGCGCGTCACCCGGCCGGGACGGGGGCGGCGGCGGGACGCCGGGCCGGTGGCGGACCAGACTGGTCTCGCAGTGGTCCAGCCAGCGGACCTCGGCCTCGGCCTGGAACACCATCGAGTCCAGGACCAGCCGCCAGGGCAGATCCTCCGGCCGGTCGCTGCCGTACTTCAACCGGGTCAACTCCTGCAACGCCCGCATCGTCGCGCTGCGCTGCGCCTGTACCACCGAGCGGACGTCCACCCCGGGCGTGGTCAGCGCGAGCGCCAGCTTGATCGCCAGCTCGTCGCGGGGGCGGTCGGTACGGCTGATCGGGGTGGCGAACCACAGCGCCAGGTCCGCCCGGCCGGCGTCGGTGATCTCGTACGGGCGTTGCCCGGCCTCGCTTTCCGGCAGTGGGCGCACCAGACCGTCGCGTTCCAGCCGGGACAGCGTGGTGTAGACCTGCCCGATGTTCAGCGGCCAGGTCGAGCCGGTCGACTCCTCGAACGCGGCGCGCAGCTGGTAGCCGTACATCTGGCCGCGTTCGAGCAGGGCGAGCAGCCCGTGACGGATGGACATGGCAACGGAGTATGCATACCTGGTATGCGCACCGCAACCGGAGCAGACCGGTTCAGGTCGGACGGCCGGGAAATGCGACAGTCGGCGGGGTCAACCCGGCGGTCTTGCGCCACCGGGTGGCCCGTACGGCGTACTCGACCAGGGCAGCCAGCGCCTGGTCCCGGTCGGCGCCCGTGGTCGACGCCAACGCGGCCCGCCAGTGCGCGGCGGTGCGTTCCTCCACCTCGACGGCGAGCCGCAGCGCGCTCGCCCGGTCGGTCACCGGAAACGGCAGCGCGTACCCGGCGCGATCCGGCGGGACGGTGCCACCGCTGGTGCTGAGCTGCACCACCAGCGCGTCGCGTCGGCGTCGGTGTGCGGCCTCCGCCTGGCGCGCGGTGTCCCGGGCCGCCCCGGTGAGGCGTACGCCGATCCGCCCGTAGGCGTAGATGGCCGCGTACTCGGCGGACAGGGCGGCGGCGAGCGCCTCCGCCGCGGACGGCTGCTTCACTTCAGTGCCTCCTGGTGGGTGGCCCGCGCGGCGGCGATCGAACCGAGCAGCGCCGCCCGTTCCGCCGGTGCCGCCGCGCAGGCGGCGGTGGCGGTCCGCTGGCCGGCCTTCTCCAGCGCCCGCAGGGCGGCCAGTGCGCCGGCCGGGTCGGCCGCCGGGGTGCTGGTCGGCGCGGCGGCCGGTGCCGAGGGCAGCGCGACACCGATCACCCGGGCGAGTTCGGTGGCGTGCGCGGTGTGCGCCTCGACGATCGGGCCGAGGCGGTCGGCCAGGTCGGGATGCGCGGTCGCGCTCGCCCGGTGCGCCTCGGCCAGCCCGAGGGCCTCGTCCACCATCGGCCGCAGCGGGTCGGGTGGCGGTGCCGGCTCGTCGTCGCGGTCGAAAAGATCACAGCCGGTCAGCGGTGCCACCGCGCCGCCGAGCGCGAGCAGCGCCCCGGCGCGCAGGAGCTTTCGCCGGGATTGTCCGGATGATTCGTCGCGCTGTGTCGTTCTGCCGATCCCCACCGGGCAAGTCAACACCATCCGCGCCGCCGTGGGGGCCACCGGCGTCGGTGCGCCGCCCGGTCCACCACCCGGCCGGCGCGTTACGCTCTGCGCAGCCACCGGCGCGTCCGCTCCGGTGGCGTGCCGGCATGTCGGGACGACCGTTCCGGTCGACCAGGGAAAGGGTGCGGAGATGACGCAGCGTGGCCGTGCCACCAGGTCGACGGGTCGACCCCGCGATGGCGCGGGCCCCCGCGGGCCGCGCGAGGGCGGCCCCCGCAGCGGTGATCTCGCGGCGCGGCGTACCCGGTTGCGGACCGTGATCGAGCCGGTGGTCAACGGCGCCGGCTACGACCTGGAGGACCTGTCCGTCTCCCGGGCCGGTCGCCGGCACGTGGTGCGGGTGATCGTGGACGCCGACGGCGGGATCGACCTGGACGCCGTCGCCGACGTCTCCCGCGCGGTCTCGACCGCACTGGACGCGGCCGAGGAGGCCGACGGCGACATCGTCGCCGGGGAGTACCAGCTCGAGGTCAGCTCGCCCGGCGTGGACCGGCCGCTCACCCTGCCCCGGCACTGGCGGCGCACCGTGGGCCGGCTGGTCAAGGTCACCGTCCGGGGAGCGGCGGCGCTGCCCGGCCAGCGCGGCGAGCAGCCCGCCGGCGACCGTCAGCTCACCGGCCGGGTGGTCGGAGCCGACGACGACGGCGTGCAGCTGGAGACCGACGACGGGCGCACCTCGTGGGCGTACGCCCAGCTGGGCCCGGGCCGGGTGCAGGTCGAGTTCACCCGCCTCGCCGAGCTGGGTGAGCCGGACGAGCTGGACGACACCGACGAGTTCGACGATTCAGACGACATCGACGACGAAGATGATGTGGAGGACGAGGAGAGGTGAACATCGACCTCGCGGCGCTGCGCGCACTCGAGCGCGAGCGGGAGATCCCGTTCGACACGATTCTCGCGGCGATCGAGACCGCGTTGCTGACCGCCTACCGGCACACCGATGGTGCCGAGCCGCACGCCCGGGTGGAGATCGACCGCAAGTCGGGCGCCGCCCTGGTGTACGCGCAGGAGATGGACTCCGACGGCAGCCTGGTGCGGGAGTGGGACGACACTCCGCACGACTTCGGCCGGATCGCCGCCATGACCGCCAAGCAGGTGATCCTCCAGCGGCTGCGGGAGGCCACCGACGAGGTGCACTTCGGCGAGTACGTGGGCCGCGACGGTGACCTCGTCACCGGTGTGGTGCAGGCGCACGAGGCGCGCTCCGAGAAGGGCATCGTCAGCGTCGACCTGGGCAAGCTGGAGGGCGTGCTGCCGCAGTCCGAGCAGGTGCCCGGCGAGCGGTACGCGCACGGCGAGCGGATCCGCTGCGTCGTGGTGCACGTGGCCAAGGGCATGCGCGGGCCGCAGATCACCCTGTCCCGGTCGCACCCGGCGCTGGTCAAGAAGCTGTTCGCGCTGGAGGTCCCGGAGATCGCCGACGGCACGGTGGAGATCGGCGCGATCGCCCGTGAGGCAGGTCACCGTACGAAGATCGCCGTCCGCTCCACCACCCCCGGAGTGAACGCCAAGGGCGCCTGCATCGGCCCGATGGGCCAGCGGGTGCGTGCCGTGATGAGCGAGCTCCACGGCGAGAAGATCGACATCATCGACTGGTCGGACGACCCGGCCGCCTTCGTCGGCAACGCGTTGTCGCCGGCCAAGGCGCTGCGGGTCGAGGTGGTGGACCTGGCCGGCCGGGCCGCCCGGGTGACCGTCCCGGATTTCCAGCTTTCCCTCGCCATCGGGCGGGAGGGGCAGAATGCCCGTCTCGCGGCTCGTCTGACCGGTTGGCGGATCGACATCCGCTCCGACGCGGAGCAGGCCGCGCCGGCCGCGCGCGGCGCAGCTGATCACGTGACCGAGCCGGGCGGAGCGATCTCGGGCAGCTAGGGGTAGACTTCCTCCAGTGGTACGACGCGCGCAGCCGGAGCGCACCTGTGTGGGTTGCCGGCGACGTGCGCCGGCCAGCGAATTGCTGCGGATCGTCGCGATCGGGGACGAGGCTGGTTACAGCCTCCGGCCTGATCCGCGCCGCAGGCTGCCGGGTCGGGGAGCGAACATGCACCCGGATCCGGCCTGCTTCGCGCTGGCGGTGCGGCGCCGCGCCTTCGGGCGTGCGCTGCGCATCACCGAGGTCCTCGATCACGGTGTGCTGGCGGAGCACGTCGATGCGCCAACCACTACGTCCGGTCAGCCCGACCGGGCGAGGGTCGCTAGCAAGGTAGGACGACCGACATGAGCACACGATGAAGTCCCTGAAATGACCAGGCTTCAAGTGCACGAGTGAGGTCGCTGCGGGTGCTGCCCGCACGACCTCGGAGTGAGGAGTGCAGTGGCAGGCAAGGCCCGCGTACACGAGCTTGCAAAAGAGCTCGGGGTCGAGAGTAAGACCGTTCTCGCCAAGTTGAAGGAAATGGGCGAGTTCGTGAAGTCCGCGTCCAGCACCGTCGAGGCGCCCGTCGCCCGACGGCTGCGTAACGCATTCGTCGCGTCCGCCGGTGCTTCGGCGCCGGCCGCCCCGTCGGCGCCCGCGTCGGCGCCGGCTTCAACCCCGACCCCGACGCCCTCTCCGGCCCCGGGCGCGCCCCGGATCTCGGCCAAGCCGATGCCGCCTCGGCGGCCGGCTGCGCCGGCACCCGGTCCGAAGCCGAAGGGTCCGGTGCCCGGTGCGCCGCAGCCCGCGGCTCCGGTCGCCAAGCCGGCGAGTGCCCACGACATCGAGGTGGCGGCCGCGGAGGCGCGTGCCGCCGCGCTGAAGGCTGAACAGGAGGCCGCGGTCAAGGCCGCGCAGGCCGCCCGCCAGCAGCAGCGGGACAACCCCGTCCGCCGGGAGCCGCCGGCCGACGGCAACCGTCCCGGCCCTCGGCCGGGTCCCGCCGCGATTCCCCCCCGTCCCGGTTCCCCGGCCGCTCGTCCGAGCACGCCGGCCCCGGGTCCGGGTGCCCGGCCGGGCGGTCGCCCGCCGGCGCGCGGTGCCGGTAACAACCCGTTCGGCATCCAGGGTGGCCAGCAGCAGCGGCCCCCGGCGGCCGGTGCGGGTGGCCCTCGGCCCAACAGCCCGGCGGGCATTCCGCCGCGGCCGCCAAGCCCGAACTCGAACTCCATGCCGCCGCGGCCCAGCCCGGCGTCCATGCCGAGCCAGCGTCCGGCTGCCGGTCGCCCCGGTCCCGGTGGCGCCGGTCGTCCCGGTGGCGGCGCAGGTCGTCCCGGTGGCGGCGGCGGTGGCTTCCGTGGTGGTCCCGGCGGCGGCGCCGGTGGTGGCGGCGGTTACCGCGGCGGCCCCGGCGGCGGCGCGGGTGCCGGCGGTGGCGGTGGCTACCGTGGCGGTCCCGGCGGCGGTGGCGGTGCTCCCGGCGGCGGTTTCCGTCCGGGTGCCCCGGCTGGCGGCGGCGGTCGTCCGGGTGCCGGTGGTCGTGGCCGTGGCGGCGGCGCCGCGGGTGCCTTCGGGCGTCCGGGTGGCCGGCCGACGCGTGGTCGCAAGTCCAAGAAGCAGCGCAGACAGGAGTTCGACAACCTGTCGGCTCCGACCATGAGCTCGGGTGCTCCCCGGGGTCAGGGTCAGGTCGTCCGGCTGTCCCGTGGCGCGTCTCTGTCGGACTTCGCCGACAAGATCAACGCCAACCCGGGTTCGCTGGTCCAGGAGATGTTCAACCTGGGCGAGATGGTCACCGCGACCCAGTCCTGCTCTGACGAGACCCTGCAGTTGCTGGGTGTGCACCTCGGCTTCGAGGTGCAGATCGTCAGCCCGGAGGACGAGGACCGCGAGCTGCTCGCGCAGTTCAACATCGACCTCGACGCGGAGGTCGCCGAGGAGCGTCTGGTCAGTCGTGCGCCGGTCGTGACCGTCATGGGTCACGTCGACCACGGTAAGACCAAGCTGCTCGACGCGATCCGTAAGGCGAACGTCGTGGCCGGTGAGGCGGGTGGCATCACCCAGCACATCGGTGCATACCAGGTGCACGTTCCGCACGAGGGTGTGGACCGCGCGGTGACCTTCATCGACACCCCGGGTCACGAGGCGTTCACCGCCATGCGTGCTCGTGGTGCCCAGGTGACGGACGTCGTGATCCTGGTGGTCGCGGCCGACGACGGCGTGATGCCACAGACCATCGAGGCGTTGAACCACGCCAAGGCGGCCGACGTGCCGATCGTGGTGGCGGTCAACAAGGTCGACAAGCCGGAGGCCAACCCGGACAAGGTCCGCCAGCAGCTGACCGAGTACGGCCTGGTCGCCGAGGAGTACGGCGGCGACACCATGTTCGTCAACGTGGCCGCGAAGCCGGGCATCGGCATCGAGGAACTCCTCGAGGCTGTCCTGCTGACCGCCGACGCGTCGCTGGAGCTGACCGCTCCGATCGACGGGCCGGCGCAGGGTGTGGCCATCGAGGCGCACCTGGACAAGGGTCGCGGTGCGGTGGCGACGGTGCTGGTGCAGAAGGGCACCCTGCGGGCGGGCGACTCGATCGTCGCCGGTGGGGCGCACGGCCGGGTCCGGGCGATGCTCGACGAGAACGGCAACCAGGTCGCCGAGGCCGGGCCGGCGCGTCCGGTCATGGTCCTGGGTCTGACCGCGCCGCCCGGCGCGGGTGACACGTTCCTCGCCGCGGCGGACGACCGCACGGTGCGGCAGATCGCCGAGCAGCGCCAGGCACGGCGGCGGGCGGCGGCATTCGCCAACTCCCGTGGTCGGGCCACCCTCGAGACGCTCATGGAGCAGCTCAAGGAGGGCGAGAAGACGTCGCTCAACCTCATCCTCAAGGGCGATGTCTCCGGTTCGGTGGAGGCCCTGGAGGACGCGCTGTTCAACCTCGACATTCCCGAGGAGGTCCAGCTCAAGGTCCTCGACCGGGGCGTCGGCGCGATCACCGAGAGCAACGTCATGCTCGCGAGCGCCTCGTCCGAGCCGGTCACGATCATCGGCTTCAACGTGCGGGCCTCGAACAAGGTCCGTGAGATGGCCGACCGCGAGGGCGTGGAGATCCGGTACTACACCGTCATCTACCAGGCCATCGAGGAGATCGAGGCGGCGCTCAAGGGCCTACTCAAGCCGGAGTACGAGGAGGTCGAGCTGGGCAGCGCGGAGATCCGCGACGTCTTCCGCTCGTCCAAGATCGGCAACATCTCCGGTTGTATCGTCCGGTCGGGCATCATCCGGCGCAACGCGAAGGCTCGCCTGCTTCGGGACGGGACGGTCGTGGCGGACAACCTCACGATCACCTCGCTCAAGCGTTTCAAGGACGACGCTACGGAGGTCCGCGAGGGCTTCGAGTGTGGTCTGACCCTGGGTGGTTACAACAACGTCCAGGTCGGCGACGTCATCGAGACGTTCGAGATGCGGGAGAAGGTTCGCGCCTGATCCGGCGGTGACACGCTGATCAAGGGGTTTACGCCGACCGGCGTAAACCCCTTGATCATGCGGGGCGGGGTGGCGGTATCGTCCGGGGCGATGTTCACCGGAACCGCGGTCTTCGACCTGCTGCTGCCGGGCGACTCCCGGTCGCTCAAAGCCAAGAGATCATATGTACGGCCGATCGTGGCGGCACTGCGCCGCTTCGAGGTGTCGGCCGCCGAGGTGGGTGCGCTCGACCTGCACGGTCGAGCGCAGATAGCGGTGGCCGTGGTGGCCGCCGAGGCGGCGCACGTCCGCGAGGTGCTCGACTCGTGCGAGCGGCTGGTGGCGGCTCGCCCCGAGGTCGAGTTGCTGTCCGTGCGGCGCCGGCTGTACGGCGTGGACGACGACTGACCGGGCTGCCGGCTGTGCCGGGCGACCGGTCCGGCCGCGAAGGTAATGTTCGAGTTGTTGGCCGGTCGGCCGGCGGCCTATCCGGCCGCCGGGCGGCCGGGAGCAGGACGCCGTGGAGGTGGCGAGATGTCTGATCCGGCCAAGGTACGCCGGCACGCGGAACGGGTGCGTGAGCTGGTCGCGTCGGTGGTGCGGAGCCAGATCAAGGACCCGCGGCTCGGCATGATCACTATCACCGACGCCCGGATCACCGCCGATCTGCGGGACGCGACGGTCTTCTACACGGTGCTCGGTGACGCGGTGGCCCAGGCGGACACCGCGGCGGCCCTGGAGAGCGCCAAGGGGCTGCTGCGCAGCACCGTCGGCAAGGCCCTCGGGCTGCGGCACTCGCCGACCCTCACCTTCGTCCTGGACGACGTGCAGGATCAGGTCAAGCACATCGACGACCTGCTGGCCGCGGCCCGCAACGCCGACGCCGAGGTGCAGCGGCTCGCCGCCCGGGCGGAGTACGCGGGTGAGGCGCAGCCGTACCGGGTCGAGGACGAGGACGACGAGACGGACGAGGCCGACGAGGCCACCGACGTCAAGGAAACTCCCCGGGGTGGGGAAGCGCGGTGACCGGCACCGCCGGCGCGCAGCTCGCCCCGACGGTCGGCGCCGGCCCCGCCGAGGCGGACTGGGCCGCGGCCGAGGCGCTGATCCGGGCTCTTCCGCCGACCGGTCGGGTGCTGTTGATCTGCCACGTCAACCCGGACGGTGACGCGCTGGGCAGCATGCTCGGCTTCGGTCTGGGGCTGCTGCGGCTCGGCGTGGGCGCGTTGCAGGCGACCTTCCCCGGGCCGCCGGAGGTGCCCGAGCCGTTCCGGGGGCTGCCCGGACTGGAGCTGCTGGTCCCGTCGAGCGACGCCGACCCGGCCCCGGACCTGGTGATCTGCTTCGACGCGGCGAGCGAGTCGCGCCTCGGTGAGCTGGCCGGGCGGTTGACCAGCGCGGGCGCGGCGCTGGTGCTGGACCACCACGCCTCCAACGACGGCTTCGGCACCGTCAACCTGGTCGACCCGGCCGCCGCGGCGACGTCGGTGGTGGCCGAGCAGCTGTTGGCCCGGCTCGGCGTACCGCTGGACCGGGCCATCGCCGAGTGCCTGTACGTGGCGCTGACCACGGACACCGGTTCGTTCCGGTTCGAGGCGACCACCCCGGCCGTGCACCACCTGGCCGCCCGGCTGCTGGCCACCGGGATCTCGCCCGGTGACATCTCCCGGCGGGTCTTCGACACCCGGCCCTTCGGCGCGGTTCGTCTTTTCGGTGAGGTGCTCGGTCGGGCTCGGCTGGAGCCGGCCGCGGTCGGCGGCCGGGGGCTGGTGTGGACCTTCGCGACACTCGACGACCTGGCCCGACACGACCAGCGGCCGTACGTGCTGGAGGCGCTGATCGACTCGGTGCGGTGCACCGCCGAGGCGGACGTGAGCTGCGTGTTGAAGCAGGTCAGGCCCGACGAGTGGGCGGTGTCGATGCGCAGCAAGGGTGCGGTGGACGTCAGCCGGGTCGCGGTCGTGCTGGGCGGTGGCGGCCACCGGTTCGCGGCCGGGTTCACCGGCCGGGGGACCGCCGAGCAGGTGATCGGGTCGATCCGCGACCAGCTGGACGCCGCGCTGATCCGCTCCGAGGACTGACCTGGCGTCGACGCCGGCCGATCGGATGGTGGGGAAGATCAGGGACAGCTCCGGGGAGTGTCGGTCTTCCCGCGCTCCGTGATAGCGGGAAGAATTGCGGGATGGAGCAGCCGCACGACCTCACCGTGGAGGCCCCCCGCGCCTGGGATCGGCCCGCCGTCTCCGTCCCCGTCCTCGTCTGCCTGTCGCTCGTCGGCGGCCGGTTCGCGTCGTTCTCCACCGAGGCGAATCTGTACACCCTCGGCACCGGAGGCGTGCTGATCTGGCTCGGTCTGAGCAACCGGGTGCCCCGGCGGCCGGCGCCGCGTCGGCTGGGCGCCGGCGCGGCCTGGTGGGCGCTGCCGGTCGTGGTCTTCGGGGTCTTCGAGGGTGCCACCTTCGTGCTGGCGGTCGGCGATGACTTCCCCACCTTCTCCCGCCTGGCCGATCCTCTTCTGGAGGACCATCTGACCCGGTCGGCGGCCTGGTTCGCCTGGCTGGCCGCGTTCTGGGGGTTGGTGCGGCGATGATGCGGGCGCTCGCGATCGGCGGTTTCCTCACCGCGCTGGTCCTGTTCGCGGTGGTCGAGTGGCTGGCCCGGCGGGAGGGTTCGCGCATCCCCACCCTGGGCGAGGTCTGCGCGTACGTGATGCGCTACGAGGTCGGCCCGGTGCCGGTGGGCCGGATCGGTCTGTTCGGGTTCTGGTGGTGGCTGGGCTGGCACTTCCTGGCCCGCTGAGTCGGGATGCGGGCTGTCCAAATGGCGGGAACCGTGAGCAGCATGTGGACCTGAACGATAACTTGGGAGATGGCCGGCACCGCGTTGCGGCGCAGGTCGTGGGCTGTGGTGCCACACCTCGCGCCGCCTCCCTCCAGGGTCGGACCGACCCGGGCTCACGCTGCCCAGTCGGCTGCTCCGGTAACCCCGGACCGCCGTGGGGCGCTCAGCACGACCGCCCGTGAGGGCCGCCGCGTGCCGGTGGCTCACACCCTGGAAGGAGCGCCACCATGCCGAACAAGCCCAAGCCCGAGACCACCGACGACGCCCGCGAGCAGGCCCGCCGCGCGCTGCAGACGTCGATGGACACCCGCCAGTAGTTCCTGCCCCGGTCCGACGGTGACTCCGACGCCGGTCGTCTGCGGAGCAGGTTCCCGTGCGGCGGCCCTGACGGCCCCGGCCCTCGGATGGGCGCGGCCGGAAGTTTGCCGGACGCGCCCTGGCACGCCTGTCGGGCGCAATGGTCTGCGACATCGCGGCGGTCGGCCGTTGGAGCCGGGTCGACCCGGCTCCAGGTGACTGATTCGTGCACGACATCAACTCCACAGCGCTCAGCCAGCGGTGTCGGTCGACGGCGAGGCTGGTCGAGCCCGCCGCCGGGTAAGTAGTCGGCGGGATTGCGATCCTTACGGTGGTCGTGCCAGGATCGGCGGCGATGAGCCACGCCACCACCGCCACCCGATCGGCTTCGCCGCGCCGGATCGCCGGTCTCGCCCTGCCGGCCCTCGTGGTGCTCGCCGCCGAGCCGCTGTACGTCCTCGTCGACACGGCCGTGGTCGGTCACCTCGGCCGGGTGCCGCTCGCCGCGCTCGCCGTCGCCGGCACGGTGATGACGCTCACCGCCTGGGTCGGCACCGTCGTCGCGTACGGCACCACCGGCCGTTCGGCCCGTCGCTTCGGCGCCGGCGACCGGGCGGCCGCCGTCGCCGAGGGCGTCCAGTCGTCCTGGTTGGCGTTCGGTGTCGGACTGCTGATCGCGATCGGCATGCAGTTCGGCGGCGGCACGTTGGCACGTACCCTCGCCGGCGGTGGTGGCGACGTGGCCGACGCCGCCGCGCAGTGGCTGCGGATCGCAACCCTCGGCGCCCCGGGCCTGCTGCTCGCCGCCGCCGGCAACGGCTGGCTGCGCGGCGTGCAGGACACCCGCCGCCCGTTGTTCTTCGTGCTCGGGCCCAATCTGCTGTCCGCGCTGCTCTGCCCCCTGCTGGTCTACCCCGCCGGGCTCGGCCTGGTCGGTTCCGCGGTCGCCAACGTGGTCGCCCAGACGATCGCCGGTGGGCTCTTCGCCGCCGCGCTGGTCGCCGAACGGGTGTCGCTGCGGCCCCAACCCCGGGTGATCCGCCAGCAACTGGTGCTCAGCCGGGACCTGCTGATCCGGGGCCTGGCGTTCCAGGCCAGCTTCCTCTCCGCGACCGCCGTCGCCGCCCGCTTCGGCGCCGCCGCCGTCGGCGCCCACCAGATCGCCCTGCAACTCTGGTTCTTCACCGCACTGGTGCTCGACGCCCTCGCCGTCGCCGCGCAGTCCCTGGTCGGCGCCGCGCTCGGGGCCGGCGACGCGGCGGACGCCCGGGCGCTGGCCCGGCGGATCGGCCTGCTCGGCGGCGTCTGCGGTATCGGCTTCGCGCTGCTCATCGCCGCCGGCGCCGGCGTCGTGCCGTCGTGGTTCAGCTCCGATGAGCAGGTACGCGAACAGGCCATGGTGGCCTGGCCGTGGTTCGTCGCCATGCAACCCCTGGCCGGGGTGGTGTTCGCCCTCGACGGCGTGCTGATCGGCGCCGGCGACGTGCGCTACCTGCGCAACCTCACCATCGTGGCGGCCCTCGGCGGCTTCCTGCCGGCCATCTGGCTGGCGTACGTGCTCGATCTCGGGCTGGGCGGCATCTGGGCCGGGCTCACCCTGTTCGTGGTGATCCGGCTGGTCGCCCTGCTGCTGCGCCTGCGCACCGGGCGCTGGGCGGTGGTCGGGGCCGTCCGCTGACCGGCGCTCGCATCTGGCAGGCTTGGGCGACGTGAGCACCGATGGTCTGATCGTGGTCGACAAGCCCGGCGGCATGACGTCGCACGACGTGGTGGCGCGGATCCGCCGGCTGGCGAAGACCCGCCGGGTCGGGCACGGCGGCACCCTCGACCCGATGGCCACCGGGGTGCTGGTGATCGGCGTGGGGCGGGCTACCCGGCTGCTGACCTACGTGATCGGCGCGGGCAAGAGCTACACCGGCACGATCCGGCTCGGCCAGGCCACCGTCACCGACGACGCCGAGGGTGACGTGATCGCCACCACCCCGGCCGGTCTCGTGACCGACGACGCGATCCGGTCGGCGCTGGCCGCGTTGGCCGGGGAGGTCGACCAGGTGCCCAGCGCCGTCAGCGCCATCAAGATCGACGGGCAGCGGGCGTACAAGCGGGTCCGCGACGGGGAGAGCGTCGAGCTGCCGGCGCGACGGGTCACCATCTCCCGGCTGGAGGTGCTGGCCATCCGCCGCGACGAGCCGGACGTGGTGGACGTCGACGTGGACGTGACCTGCTCCTCCGGCACGTACATCAGGGCCATCGCCCGGGACGCGGGCCTGGCGCTCGGCGTCGGCGGCCACCTGACCGCGTTGCGCCGGACCGCGGTCGGCGGTTTCACCCTCGCCGAGGCGGCCACCCTCGACGAGTTGGAGCAGCGCGCCCCGGCCGTGGTGAACCTGCCGTTGGACGCGGCGGCCGACCGGTTCTTCCCGCGCCGCGACGCCACGCCCGACGAGGCGCGGGTGCTCGCCCACGGCGGCCCACTGGACCCGACCGGCCGCATCGGGCCGTACGCCGTCTTCGGACCGGCGGGCGGCCTGATCGCTATCGTCAGCGAGCGGGACGGGCGGGCCCGCGCCGAGATCGTGCTCGCCCCGGCCTGACGCCGGGGCGCAGGTCCGCCGGCCCGCGGCCGGCGGTGTCGACCCGCCGGCCGGCGGGACAGCAGGGGAGGAGTGGCATGCAGCGGTGGCGGGGGTACGACGCGGCGCCCGGAGGGTGGGGACGCTCGGTCGTCACCATCGGCGTCTTCGACGGCGTGCACAAGGGGCACCAGTCGACCATCGGCCACGCCGTGGCCCGCGCTCGGGAGCTGGGCGTGCAGTCGGTGGTGGTCACGTTCGACCCGCACCCGGCCGAGGTGGTCCGCCCCGGCTCGCATCCGGCGGTGCTCACCGAGCAGGCCCGCAAGGCGGAGCTGATCGAGGCCCTCGGTGTGGACGTGCTGTGCGTGGTGCCGTTCACCCCGGAGTTCTCCCGGCTGCCGGCCGAGCAGTTCGTGCACGACGTCCTGGTCGAGCACCTGCACGCGGCGCTGGTGGTGGTCGGCGGCAACTTCCGCTTCGGGCACCGGGCCGCCGGTGACGTGGCGCTGCTGGAGCGGCTGGGCCAGACCTTCGGCTTCGGCGTCGAGGGCGGCCCGCTGGTCGCCGAGGACGGCACCGTCTTCTCCTCCACGTACATCCGCTCCTGCGTCGACGCGGGCGACGTGGGCGCCGCGGCGTCCGCGCTGGGTCGGCCGCACCGGTTGGAGGGCGTGGTGGTCCGCGGTGACCAGCGCGGCCGGGAGCTGGGCTTCCCCACCGCCAACCTGCTCTGCCACCGGTACGCGGCGGTGCCCGCCGACGGGGTGTACGCGGCCCGGTTGATCCGCCGCGGCCAGCACGAGCCGCTGATGGCGGCCGTGTCGGTGGGCACCAACCCGACCTTCTCCGGCCGGGAGCGGCGGGTGGAGGCGTACGCGCTCGACTTCACCGGCGACCTGTACGGCGAGCGGCTGGCCCTGGACTTCGTGGCGCACCTGCGCGGTCAGATCCGGTACGACTCGATCGAGCCGTTGATCACTCAGATGAATCAGGACGTCGAACGCACCAGGCGCGTGCTGGCCTGATCGTCAGGGGCTGACAGGCCCCGCCGAGGCCCTTCGCCGGGTGTTACCGGCGAGTGCTGGTAGTCTTGCCGAGACGTCGGGTGACCGGCGTGGGGCCTCGCGTGCCTGCTCGACGCCGCGGGTGCGAGGTACCGGTCCGTTCCCGGTCCATCGGGACGGCGGACACCTACTTGATCAACCCATCGAAACAGGGAGAACATGGCGCTCGACCAGGAAGCCAAGGCCAGCATCCGTGCGGAGTACGCGACCGCCGAGGGCGACACCGGTTCGCCGGAGGTCCAGGTCGCGGTCCTCACCAAGCGGATCGCCGAGCTGACCGAGCACCTGAAGGTGCACAAGCACGACCACCACAGCCGCCGTGGGCTGCTGCTGCTGGTCGGCCGGCGCCGGCGGCTGCTCAACTACGTCCAGAAGAAGGACATTGCCCGCTACCGGTCGCTCATCGAGCGGCTCGGTCTGCGCCGGTGACGTGACGGGGGAGTGGCGCAACGGCCGCTCCCCCGTACCGCGTCCCACCTGAAGAACACGGGCCGCGCGACCACCCGAGAGGGAGCCGGTCAGCGTACCGGTCTCCGGTAGTGGCCCCCGGGAACCCGGCATCATGCCGGCCACCCGGGCGCTTCGATCGAAGACCGGCCGGCTGAGCAGCTCCCCGACGTCGCGGGCCCACGACGCGAAGGAGCACGACAGCACATGACCGAGACCAAACTCGGCACCGAATCCCGCACCGCTGTGATCGACAACGGGTCCTTCGGCACCCGTGAGATCACCTTCTCCACCGGTCGGCTGGCCCGCCAGGCCGCCGGTTCCGTCATCGCCCAGTTGGGCGAGACGGTCGTTCTCTCCGCCACCACCGCCGGCAAGCAGCCGAAGGAGCAGTTCGACTTCTTCCCGCTGACCGTCGACGTCGAGGAGCGGATGTACGCCGCGGGCCGCATCCCCGGCTCGTTCTTCCGCCGCGAGGGTCGGCCCAGCGAGGACGCGATCCTCACCTGCCGGCTGATCGACCGGCCGCTGCGCCCGTCCTTCGTGAAGGGCCTGCGTAACGAGGTCCAGGTCGTCGAGACCATCCTCGCGCTCGACCCGCAGCACCCGTACGACGTCGTGGCGATCAACGCCGCGTCGATGTCGACCAAGCTGTCCGGCCTGCCGTTCTCCGGCCCGATCGGCGCGACCCGGGTCGCGCACATCGACGGCCAGTGGGTCGCCTTCCCGACCCTGGAGGAGCTGGCTCGGGCCACCTTCGACATGGTCGTGGCCGGCCGCACGCTCGACGACGGCGACGTCGCGATCATGATGGTCGAGGCCGAGGCCACCCCGAACGCCGTCGCCCTCATCTCGGCCGGCGCCACCGCCCCGACCGAGGAGATCGTCGCCAGCGGCCTGGAGGCCGCCAAGCCGGCCATCCGCGAGCTGTGCCGGGCGCAGGCCGAACTGGCCGAGGTGGCCGCCAAGCCGGTCGCCGAGTTCCCGGTCTTCCTGGACTACCAGGACGACGTGTACGAGGCCGTCTCCGAGGTGGCCCGCACCGAGGTGGCCGAGGCGATCACCATCGCCGGCAAGGCCGACCGCGAGGAGGCCCTGGACCGGGTCAAGGCCCGGGTCGCCGAGGAGTTGGGCGCTCGGTTCGAGGGCCGGGAGAAGGAGCTCAGCGCTGCCTTCCGGTCGCTGACCAAGTCCGAGGTGCGCAACCGCGTGCTGCGCGAGCAGGTCCGCATGGACGGCCGCGGCCCGCGTGACATCCGGTCGCTGACCGCCGAGGTCGGCGTGCTGCCCCGGGTGCACGGTTCGGCGCTGTTCGAGCGGGGCGAGACCCAGATCCTGGGCGTCACCACGCTGAACATGCTCCGCATGGAGCAGATGGTGGACACGCTGTCCCCGGAGAACCGCAAGCGCTACATGCACAACTACAACTTCCCGCCGTACTCGACCGGTGAGACCGGCCGGGTCGGCTCGCCGAAGCGGCGCGAGATCGGCCACGGCGCTCTCGCCGAGCGTGCGCTGATCCCGGTGCTGCCGTCGCGCGAGGAGTTCCCGTACGCCATCCGGCAGGTGTCGGAGGCGCTCGGCTCCAACGGCTCCACCTCGATGGGTTCGGTCTGCGCGTCGACGCTGGGCCTGCTCTCCGCGGGTGTCCCGCTGAAGGCTCCGGTCGCCGGCATCGCGATGGGCCTCATCTCCGACGAGGTGGACGGCAAGACCCAGTACGTGACGCTGACCGACATCCTCGGTGCCGAGGACGCGTTCGGTGACATGGACTTCAAGGTCGCCGGCACGCCGGACTTCGTCACCGCGCTGCAGCTCGACACCAAGCTCAACGGCATCCCGTCGGACGTGCTGGCCGCCGCGCTGCAGCAGGCGAACGAGGCCCGGCAGATCATCCTCGGGGTCATGCGGGCGGCGATCGAGGCTCCGGCCGAGATGTCCGACTACGCGCCGCGGGTCACCACCGTCAAGATCCCGGTCGACAAGATCGGCATGGTGATCGGCCCGAAGGGCCAGACCATCAACGCGATCCAGGACGAGACCGGCGCCGAGATCTCCATCGAGGACGACGGCACGATCTACGTCGGCGCCACCAACGGCCCGTCGGCCCAGGCGGCCGTCGACCGGATCAACGGCATCGCCAACCCGACCCTGCCCAAGCAGGGCGAGCGGTTCCTCGGCACGGTGGTCAAGACCGCCGCGTTCGGTGCGTTCATCTCGCTGCTGCCGGGCCGCGACGGCCTGCTGCACATCTCCAAGGTGGGCGACGGCAAGCGGGTCGAGCGCGTGGAGGACTTCCTCAACGTCGGTGACCGGGTCGAGGTCGAGATCGCCGACATCGACGCCCGCGGCAAGATCTACCTGGACAAGGTTCGTCCGGAGGGCGCCGAGGCGCCGGCCGCTGGCGAGGCCGCCGGTGGCGACCGGCCGGCCGGTCGGGACCGGGGCGACCGCGGTCCGCGGGACCGCGGCGACCGTGGCGGCGACCGTGGTGGGCGTGGCCCGGAGCGCGGCGACAACCGTGGCGAGGGTGGCGGCGGCGAGGGTGGCGAGGGCGGCGAGCGTCCGCGCCGCCGGACCCGGCACAGCTGACCGTCGTACCTCGCATCACCCACCCCTCGTCGAACCGGGAGCACCACGTGAGTCGGGCCTTCAGTGCGCCGTTTCCACCGGATCGACGGGGGGTGGCCCCGTCTCGGGACACCGGGGCGGTGCGCTCCGGCGGCACCGCCCGCGCGGTGACCCGGACGCTCAGCGACGATCCGCTGGGCGGCACGGTACGTCGTACCGTGCTGCCCAGCGGTCTGCGCGTGCTCACCGAGGCGATCCCGGCGATGCGCAGCGTGTCCTTCGGCATCTGGGTGGCCGTCGGCTCCCGGGACGAGACCGGCCCGCAGGCCGGGGCCGCGCACTTCCTGGAGCACCTGCTCTTCAAGGGCACCAACAAGCGCACCGCGTTGGAGATCTCCTCGCAGATCGAGGCGGTGGGCGGCGAGACGAACGCCTTCACCACGAAGGAATACACCTGCTACTACGCCCGGGTGCTGGACGAGGACCTGCCGCTGGCGATCGACGTGATGTGCGACCTGGTCGCCGACTCGCTGCTGGAGCCGGCCGACGTGGAGACCGAGCGTGGCGTGATCCTGGAGGAGATCGCCATGCACGACGACGAGCCCGGTGACGAGGTCCACGACCTCTTCGCCCGCGCCGTCTACGGCGACCACCCGCTGGGTCGGCTGATCTCCGGCACCGAGGAGACCGTCACGCCGATGACCCGCCGGCAGATCCAGAGCTTCTACCGGGACCGCTACACCGCGCCGCAGATCGTCATCGCCGCCGCCGGCAACCTGGATCACGCCGCGGTGGTCAAGCTGGTCCGCCAGGCCGTGCGGGGCACCGGCCTGGACAGCGACCCGGCCAGCCCGGCGCCGCACCGCGCGGCCACCCCGGCGGTACGCACCAAGGCGGCGACCACCCTGGTCGAGCCGAAGGAGACCGAGCAGGCGCACGTCCTCCTCGGCTGCCCCGGCATCGACCGCCTCGACGACCGGCGCTTCGCCCTCGGGGTGCTCAACAACGTGCTCGGCGGCGGCATGTCCAGCCGCCTGTTCCAGGAGATCCGCGAGCAGCGCGGCCTCGCGTACTCGGTCTACTCGTACGCCAGCCAGTACGCCGACAGCGGCCTGTTCGCCGTCTACGCCGGCTGCGCGCCGGGCAAGGTGGACGAGGTCCTCGCGTTGACCCGCGCCGAGCTGGCCCGGGTGGCCGCCGACGGGCTGACCGAGGCCGAGGTGGCCCGGGGCAAGGGCATGAGCAAGGGCTCGTTCGTGCTCGGCCTGGAGGACACCGGTTCCCGGATGAGCCGACTCGCCAAGGGTGAGCTGCTCTACGGCGATCTGATGCCGGTGGACGAACTGCTCCGCCGGGTCGACGAGGTCACCGTGGAGGACGTGAACGTCCTCGCCGCCGAGTTGCTCAGCCGGCCGATGTCGCTGGCCGTGGTCGGCCCGTTCGGCGAGGGAGACTTCGCGGTCTGAGGGCTGTCGTCGCACGGTCCGGAAGCGCGTCCCGGTCGGTGGAGCCGACCGGATCCGACGACCGGGGCACGTCCCGATTGGGATAGGTTGTGCGCCGTGACTGACGAGCAGGAGAAGACCCGGGTCGGCGTGTTCGGTGCCCGTGGCCGGATGGGCCTGGAGGTCTGCAAGGCGGTCGACGCCGCCGACGACCTCGAACTGGTGGCGGTGATCGACCAGGGCGACACCCTCGACGCCGCCTCCGCCGCCGACGTGGTCGTCGACTTCACCACGCCGGACGTCGTCATGGACAACCTCCGGTGGTGCATCGGGCAGGGCATCAGCGCGGTGGTCGGCACGACCGGCTTCACCGAGCAGCGGCTGGAGCAGGTGCGCGGCTGGCTGGCCGACAGGCCCGAGGTGGGCGTGGTGATCGCCCCGAACTTCGGCATCGGCGCGGTGCTGATGATGCAGTTCGCCGCGCGGGCCGCCCGGCACTTCGAGTCCGTCGAGATCATCGAGCAGCACCACCCGAACAAGCTGGACGCGCCGAGCGGCACGGCCACGCACACCGCCCGGCAGATCGCCCAGGCCCGCGCCGAGGCCGGCCTCGGCCCGGTCCCGGACGCCACCAAGGACGAGGTGCCGGGCGCGCGCGGCGCCGACATCGACGGGGTACGCGTGCACGCCGTGCGCGCCACCGGTCTGGTCGCCCACCAGGAGGTGCTGTTCGGTGCCACCGGCGAGACGCTGACCATCCGGCACGACTCGTACGACCGGGTGTCGTTCATGCCGGGTGTGCTGCTGGCCGTCCGCGCGGTGCGCACCCGCCCCGGCCTCACCGTCGGCCTGGACGCCCTGCTCGACTGACCGGGCCGCTCCACCGCCGCTGCACCGCTGCACGTTGCGCCTCCGTCGCCGCCCGGCGAACGGAAACTGTCCAGGATCGGCGGGCACGAGCCGGGTAGCATCCGCCGGATGATCGACGCGGGACACCTGGACCGGGCCGGGCGGCGAGTCACGCTGCGGCCGGTGGACGAGGACAACTGGCGGGCGGTGGCCGACGTCGCCCCGCGCGACGACCAGCGCCGGTTCGTGGCCGCGTTGGGCGCGCGCTATCTGCTGCTGAGCAGCCGATCCGAGGTGTGGACCTCGCTGGCCGTGTACGCCGACGAGACCGTCGTCGGCCACGTCATGTGGGGCGTGGACGACGACGGCTCGCACTGGATCGGCGGCATGCTGATCGATGCCGCCGAGCAGGGCCAGGGCGTCGGCCGCGCGACGGTGCAGACGCTGGCCCCGTGGCTGGCGGCCCGCGACGCCAACCCCCCGGTCCGCCTCTCGTACCACCCCGACAACACCCCGGCAGCAGCCCTCTACACGTCCCTCGGCTTCCACCCCACAGGCGCGGTAGACGGCGAAGAACTGATAGCCGAAAAAACCCCCTAACCCTCCCGCGCCCCTCTCCCTCTCCCTCTCCCTCTCCCTCTCCCGCCCCCCGCCCGGTCCCCCTGCCCCTGCCCCTGCCCCCGCCCCCGCCCCCCGCCCCTGCCCCGTCCCCGCCCCGCCTCCTGCCCCCGCGATCTTGCACCTCCTGTCGGGCATATGGGGCATCCCACCCACCCCGACAACCGAAACTGCAAGATCGGCGGCGGGGCGTTGAGCCCGGCCTGCGTCGATCATGGAGTTGTGGTGCCTCGCAAAAGGGGCGCATGTGGAGCTGTCGCCCACCACAACTCCATGATCGACGGGCGGGGGGCGGGGGCGAGGGGCGGGGTGGGACGGGGTGGGGCGGGATGCACGAGGCGAGCACCCTGGACGGCGCGTCCCGGTGGCAGCGGTTCCGCTACGTCACCCTGCCGATGCTGCGGCCCACCACCTTCCTGGTGCTCACCCTCGGCCTGATCGGCTCCTGGCAGGTCTTCGACCAGGTGTACGTGATGAGCCAGGGCGATCCGGCCGAGACCACTGTCACGCCGGCGTACCTGTCGTACCGGACCGCGTTCCGGGACTTCGACTACGGCTCCGGCGCGGCGATCTCGTTCGTCCTGTTCCTGATCATCATCGTGCTCACGCTGATCCAGCGCCGGGCGCTGGCCGAGCGGGACACCGACCGGCCGCGCCGCGGCTGGTGGCGTCGACGCGTACCGGAGAGGTCCTGAGATGGCCGTGCCCACCGACCGCCCGGCGGCGGCGCCCGCGCGGCGCGACGAACGGGCGGCCCGCACCCTGGTCACCCGCTTCCTGGGGTACGCCACGCTGGTCTTCTTCGGACTGGTGTTCCTCTACCCGTTCGTCATCCAGATCGGCAACTCGCTCAAGACCGAGTCGGACGCGGCGGCGAACCCGCTGTCGCCGTTCCCGGACCCGCTCAGCCTGGCCGGCTTCGAACGGATCTTCGCCGGCACCAACTTTCCGCTCTGGCTGGGCAACTCGCTGCTGGTGACCGTGCTGGTCACCCTCGGGCGGGTGTTCTTCGACTCGCTCGCCGGGTACGCGTTGGCCCGGCTGCGGTTCCGGGGGCGCGGCGGGCTGTTCGCGGCGATCATCGCGGTGCTGGCGGTGCCCGGCGTGGTGCTGCTGATCCCGAAGTTCCTGGTGTTCAACCAGCTCGGTATCTACAACAGTTACGCCGGTCTGGTGGTGCCGTTGCTGGCCGACGCGGCGGGCGTGTTCATCATGAAACAGTTCTTCGAGTCGATCCCGGTGAGTGTGGAGGAGGCCGCCCGGATCGACGGGGCGAGCATCTTCCGTACCTTCTGGTCGGTGGTGCTGCCGATGGCGAAACCGGCGCTGATCACCCTGACCATCCTGTCGTTCCAGGGCTCGTGGAACGAGTTCCCGCACAGCCTCGTGTCGGTGCAGGACCCGGACCTGTTCACCCTGCCGCGAGGGCTGGCCGACCTGGTCAGCGGCTCCCTGGGCAGCGGCACCCAGTACCCGCTCAAGCTGGGCGCCGCCCTGCTGGCCACGATCCCCGTGGCGATCCTCTTCGTGGTGTTCCAGCGCTACTTCGTCCGCGACGCCAACGACGGCTCGGACAAGGGCTGACCCGTGCCGGTGCGGCGGCCCCGGGCCGCCGCACCGGTCACTCGGCCGGGACCTTCTCGGTCGGTACGGCCACGTGCAGGCGCACCTGCGGCACCAGCATGTCGTCGACGTCCAGCGCGCGGGCCGCGCCGTCGGGCTCCCAGCCGGTGCTGGTGAGAAACTTCCGGGTCGCCTCGTCACCGTCGAACGCCCAGGCGACCGCCCGGCGCAGGCCGTCGGACCGCCACAGGTCGACGGTGGCGGCGAGCAGCCGGCTGCCGTGCCCCCGCCGGCCCCACCGCGGCTCGACCAGCAGGTCGGTCACGGCGGCCACGTCCGGGCCGAGCGCGTCGGTCGGCTCGCCCGGAGCGAGGGCCTCGGCGTCGGCCGGACCCGAGGCGGCGAACCCCACCAGATACGATTGCTCGGCCTGTTCGACGGCGACCAGCACCCGGTGCGCGCCCGAGGGCGGCTCCAGCACCGCGGCGCTCCACCGCCGGGCGAGGAACGCCTCGTCCAGGTTGTCGAGCACGTGCCGAGGCAGGATCCGGCGGTACGCGACCCGCCAGGTCGCGAGCTGGATGCGTGCGATCTCGCCGGCGTCCTCGGGACGCGCCGGGCGGACGTACCCGAGAGCCATGGGACGGAAGCCTACGCAGGGCCAGGGAGGCGACGGTGGCGCAGGGTGCCAACAGGACGACCGCGCAGGTCGTCGGGGTGGTGATGCTCGCCGCGGCGGTCACCGCGTTCCTCGCCGTCGCGGCGGTACGCCACGGCTTCTTCGATCTGAAGGTCTACTACGGCGCGTTGACGTGGTGGGTGCACGACGGCGGGGAGATCTACGACTACCTCAAGCCGAACACCCAGTACGGCTTCACCTATCCGCCGTTCGCCGCGCTGGTCATGCTGCCGATGGCGTACCTGCCGTGGTGGGCCGCGATCGTGGTGAGCGTCCTCGCCAGCGTGGTCACCACCACGGTCCTGATCTGGTGGCTGGTCGACCCGATCGCCCGGCGGGCCGGCTGGACCCGGTGGTTCGCGCTCGCCGTCGCGTTGTGCCTGGCCGCCGCGTTCGAGCCGATGCGCGAGACGATCAACTTCGGCCAGGTCAACACGCTGCTGCTCTTCCTGGTGGCGGTGGACCTGCTGCGGCTGCTGCCGTCCGGAAACCGGTGGGCGGGGGTGGGCATCGGGCTGGCCACCGCGATCAAACTGACCCCGGGCATCTTCATCGTCTACCTGCTGGTCACCGGTCGGTGGCGCGCGGCCCTCACGGCCAGCGGCGCGGCCGCCGGGGTGTCCCTGCTGGCCGGTGCGCTGTTCCCGGACGCGTCCCGGGAGTTCTGGACCGAGGCGCTGTGGAACACCGGCCGGGTGGGCGAGCTGGCCTTCGTGTCCAACCAGTCGTTGCGCGGGGTGGTGGCCCGGCTCGACCCGCAACACCCGAGCACGCTGCTGTGGCTGCTGCTCGTGCTCGGCACCCTGGCGCTTTGGGCGTGGCGGTCCCGCTCGGCCGTGGCGGCCGGCGACGAGGCGACCGGCCTGGCGCTGACCGGCGCGGTGATGTGCCTGGTCAGCCCGGTCACCTGGGTGCACCACCTGGTCTGGCTGCTGCCCGCGCTGATCCTGCTGGTGGACAACGCGACGGCCGCGCCGGCCGGCCGCCGCCGGCGCGTCCTGCTGGCCGCCGCGACCATCGGGTACGTGTTGCTGATCAGCCGGACCGTGTGGGTCTGGGAGAAGGACTTCACCGGCGTGGACGGCTTCCTGGGCAGCAACGCCTACGTCTGGATCAGCCTGGCACTGCTGGCCTTCCTGCCGGTGCGCCGGTGGCTGACCCCGGACGGGTCAGCCGTCGAGACGTCCGGCGTACCGCAGCTCGACCAGCCCGACCGGCGGACCCCCGCCGGCGAGCGGCACCTGGTAGGTCGACTGCTCACCGTCCGGTGACAGGCCGGCCCGTTCGTAGAACCGGCGGGCCCGCCGGTTGTCCGCCAGCACCCACAGCCGGTAGCCGGTCCAGCCCCGCTCGCCGAGCCCGGCGCGGGCGGCGTCGAACAGCCCGGTGGCGGTCCCGTCGCCCCAGAACGCCGGCTCCACGTAGAGCGCCAGCACCTCGCCGACCGCCGGGTCGAGGTCGCCGCGGTCCTGGTTGCGGCGGTACGGCCCGAAGGTGGTGAAGCCGACGACCAGGCCGTCCACCTCGCCCAGCAGGGTCGTGAACGGATGTTCGGGGTCGGCGGTGCCCACGTCGCGGCGGCGCTGCGCCCAGGCCGCCACGTTGAGCCGGCCGAGCACCTCGTCCGGCATCACGCCGGCGTAGCCCGCCTGCCAGCCGTGCACGTGCACCCGGGCGACCGCCTCGGCGTCGTCCGGCTCCTCCCGGCGGATGGTCAGCATTGCACCGTTCTATGCCCCGATGGCGGTCCGAGTCCAGCTTCCCGCACCGGCGTCGTACCCATGAATTAAGGTCGCCGACGATGGCCGCACCGGAATCACTCTCGCTCGCCCAGGCCCGCCGCGTGGCTCTCGCCGCCCAGGGCTTCGCCGACCCGCCGCCGGCCGGTGTGCCCACCCGTCGGCACCTGCGCCGGGTGCTCGACCGGGTCGGGCTGATCCAGATGGACTCGGTCAACGTGCTACAACGCGCGCACTACCTCCCTCTCTACAGCCGGCTCGGGCCGTACCCGACGACGCTGCTCGACCAGGCCGCCTACCGGCGCCCGCGTGACCTGTTCGAATACTGGGGTCACGAGGCGTCGCTGGTCCCGGTCGGGCTGCACCCGATGCTGCGCTGGCGGATGGCCCGGGCGCACAGCGAATCCTGGGGCGGCATGCGACGCATCGCCCAGGAGCAGCCGGAGCTGGTCGCCTGGGTCCGCGACGAGGTGGCCGCGCGGGGGCCGCTCACCGCCGCCGAGATCGAGCACGACGCGCCCCGCGAGACCGGCAACTGGGGCTGGAACTGGTCGGCGGTCAAGCGGGCTCTGGAATACCTGTTCTGGGCGGGCGAGGTGACCGCCGCGGAGCGCAGCACCTCCTTCGCGCGCCGCTACGACCTGCCCGAGCGGGTGCTGCCCGCGGCGGTGCTGGCCGCGCCCACCCCGACCGACGCCGAGGCGTACCGGACGCTGGTGGGCCTCGCCGCGCGGTCGCTCGGGGTGGCCGCCGAGCCGGAGCTACGCGACTACTTCCGGTTGCCGCTGGCCGGCGCCCGGCAGGCCGTCGCGGAGCTGGCCGAGGCCGGCGAGCTGGTGCCGGTCACCGTGGCGGGCTGGCGGCAGCCGGCCTGGCTGCACGCGTCCGCCCGGCTGCCGCGTTGGGTCCGGGGCAACACCCTGGTCAGCCCCTTCGACCCGCTGATCTGGGAGCGGGCCCGCACCGAGCGGCTCTTCGACTTCAGCTACCGGATCGAGATCTACGTCCCCGCGCCCCAGCGGGTGTACGGCTACTACGTGCTGCCCTTCCTGCAGGGCGACCGGTTCACCGCCCGGGTCGACCTGAAGGCCGACCGCAAGGCCGGGGTGCTGCTGGTGCCGGCCGCGTGGTTGGAGCCCGGCGCCGACGCGGGGGAGACCGCGGTGGCGCTCGCCGCCGAGCTGTACCGGCTCGCCGGCTGGCTCGGCCTGGACGCGGTGGCCCCGCCCGCCGCCGGCGACCTGGCCGGTCCGCTCAGCGCCGCGTTGGCCGGCGTGTCCGGTGTACCGTGAGCGCGTGACGAGCGTTCCCGGTCCGGTCGACCAGCCGCAGCCCGCACCCGGGGCGGTCCACACGGTGCCGGCCGATCCGGCCGGCGCCGCTCCGGTCGGTTGGCCGACGCCCCCGCCGGGTGGTTACCCGCCCCCCGAACCGGACCGGCTCACCCGTTTCGTGCTGCGGCTCTACGAGCGCTCGCCGCGCTGGGCGGTGCCCCTGGCCGCGGTCGGCTGCGTCGCCGCCGGCATGGGTTACGCGCTGCTCAGCAACCCGACGTACGCCGACCCGGACGCCGCGCCGACCTGCCTGCTCAAGCTGACCACCGGGCTGGACTGTCCGGGCTGCGGTGGCACCCGCGCCCTCTGGTACGTGCTGCACGGCGACCTGCCGGCGGCCGCCCGGCACCACTTCCTGTTCGTCTTCGCGCTGCCGTTCCTCGCGTACCTCTTCGTGGCCTGGGCGGGCAACCAGGCGTTCGGGTGGCGGCTGCCCGAGCTGCGGATCAGCTCCAAGGTCATCGGCGGTTTCCTGGCCGCGTGGCTCGCCTTCTCGGTGCTGCGCAACCTGCCCTGGGCGCCGTTCACCTCGCTCTACGTCTGACCCACCGGCGCGCCGCTCACCCGCGCCCTCGGCGCACCTCACCCGCGCCCTCGGCGCACCTCACCCGCGCCCTCGGCGCACCTCACCCGCGCCCTCGGCGCACCTCACCCCAAGATCGTGCTCGATCCTGGATGTGGTGGTGTCGGGCGCGGCGGATGCCACTACATCCAGGATGTTGCGCGATCTTGCAGGCGACAGCTGCTGGGCCGAGTGATCGACATTGCACGGGGCGCGCCTGAGTTGGGCCGGACGGCGCCGCGCCACTACAGTCCCAGGCATGCCGGAGATGGTGCAGCCCCAGGTCAAGTTGATCGCGTGGACCCAGTTCGCGGCCCCGGACGACGTGCCGTGGTCGACCGACGCGGAGGGTGGCCAGGCGCTCGCCGAGTTCGCCGGCCGGGCCTGCTACCAGTCGTGGAAGAAGCCGAACCCGGCGACCGCCACCAACGCCGGCTACCTGGCGCACATCCTCGAGGTCGGCCACCTGAGCGTGCTGGAACACGGCTCGGTGACCTTCTACTTCACCGGGGTGTCCCGCTCGTTCACCCATGAGCTGATCCGGCACCGGCACTTCTCGTACTCCCAGCTCTCCCAGCGCTACGTCCCCGAGCGGGACGCGGCCATGGTCGAGCCGGCGGTGATCGCCGACGACCCGGAGCTGCACAAGAAGTTCGTGGAGGCCGCCGAGGCGAGCGTGCGGGCGTACACCGAGTTGCTGGAGGGGCTGGAGCAGCGGTTCTCCGACGAGCCCAACCCGACGCTGCGTCGCAAGCAGGCCCGGCAGGCGGCCCGCGCGGTGCTGCCCAACGCCACCGAGACCCGCATCGTGGTGACCGGCAACTACCGGGCCTGGCGGCACTTCATCGCCATGCGGGCCACCGAGCACGCCGACGTGGAGATCCGTGAGCTGGCCGTGGAGTGCCTGCGCCAGCTCCAGGAGGTCGCCCCGAACGTCTTCGCCGACTTCGTGATCTCGACGCTGCCGGACGGCACCGAGGTTGCGGCCAGCCCGCACGAGGCGTCCTGAGCCCTTCCCCGGCAGGCCCCGGCTTGTCGTCCGCTAGGTTGGAGGGTATGACGCACGACCACCCCGACGCCTCGGCCCGACCGGTGTCCCGCCCTTTCGGCCGGGTACTCACGGCCATGGTGAGCCCGTTCACCCCCGACGGCTCACTCGACCTCGACGGCGCCGCCAGACTGGCCAGCCACCTGGTCGATGAGCAGGGCAACGACGCGCTGGTGGTCAACGGCACCACCGGCGAGTCGCCGACCACCACCGACGCGGAGAAGGAACGCCTGATCCGGGCCGTGGTGGAGGCCGTCGGGGACCGCGCCAAGGTGGTCGCCGGTGTCGGCACCAACGACACCCGGCACACCATCGAGCTGGCCGCCGCCGCCGAGAAGGCGGGCGCACACGGTCTGCTGGTGGTCACCCCGTACTACAACAAGCCGCCGCAGAGCGGGCTGCTGCGGCACTTCACCGCCGTGGCCGACTCCACCGGACTGCCGGTGATGCTGTACGACATTCCGCACCGGTCGGGCGTGCCGATCGAGACCGAGACGCTGGTCCGGCTCGCCGAACACGGCCGGATCGTCGCGGTCAAGGACGCCAAGGGCGACCTGACCGCCACCAGCTGGGTGACCAGCCGCACGGCCCTCGCCTTCTACTGCGGCGAGGACGCCCTCACCCTGCCGGCGCTGGCCGTCGGATCGGTGGGCGTGGTCGGCACCTCGACGCACTTCACCGGGGCGCTGACCGCACAGATGATCGAGGCGTTCGACGCGGGGGACCTGCCGGCCGCGCTTGCCCTGCACCGGCGGCTGCTGCCGCTGTTCACCGGCATCTTCCGCACCCAGGGCACCATCCTGGTGAAGGCGGGCCTGGCGTCGCTGGGCCTGCCGGCGGGCCCGGTGCGACCCCCGCTCGTGGACGCCACCGACGACGAGATCGCCCAGCTGCGCGCGGACTTCGCGGCAGCGGGCCTGGAGCTACCCGAATGAACGAACGACACGATGGGCGCCGAGTGACGGCGTCGCAGAATGAGGTGGACGCGTGACCGAGGCGCACATCGAGGCGGAACTACCCCCGCCGCTGCCAGAAGGTGGCCTGCGGATCATCCCGCTCGGCGGGCTCGGCGCCATCGGTCGGAACATGACCGTCTTCGAGTACGACGGCAAGTTGCTGATCGTCGACTGCGGCGTGCTCTTCCCCGACGTGGAGCAGCCGGGCGTGGACCTGATCCTGCCCGACTTCGGCCCGATCCTGGACCGGCTCGCCGACGTCCAGGCGATCGTGCTGACCCACGGTCACGAGGACCACATCGGCGCGGTGCCGTACCTGCTCGCCCACAAGCCCGACATCCCGCTGGTCGGCTCACAGTTCACCCTGGCCCTGGTCGAGGCGAAGCTGGCCGAGCGGCGCATCCAGCCGTACACGCTGACCGTGCGCGAGGGCGGCCGCGAGCGGCTCGGCCCGTTCGAATGCGAGTTCTTCGCGGTCAACCACTCG
The DNA here is from genome assembly GCF_040654415.1 of Micromonospora sp. NPDC050695. Lineage (NCBI taxonomy): Bacteria > Bacillati > Actinomycetota > Actinomycetes > Micromonosporales > Micromonosporaceae > Micromonospora > Micromonospora sp. NPDC050695. The sequence goes on along the minus strand of NZ_JBFAHZ010000003.1, from coordinate 7,704 downwards.
ATCCCGGACGCGCTCGCGGTGGCCATCCGCACCCCCGCCGGCCTGGTGCTGCACACCGGCGACTTCAAGATGGACCAGCTCCCGCTGGACGGCCGGATCACCGACCTGGCCGGGTTCGCGCGGCTCGGTGCCGAGGGCGTCGACCTGCTGCTGTCCGACTCCACCAACGCGGAGATCCCCGGCTTCGTCACCCCGGAGCGGGAGATCGGGCCGGTGCTCGACTCGATCTTCGCGAAGGCCAAGGGCCGGATCATCGTGGCCTCGTTCGCCTCGCACGTGCACCGCGTGCAGCAGGTCTTCGACTCCGCCGCCGAGCACGGCCGCAAGGTCGCCCTCATCGGCCGGTCCATGGTCCGCAACATGGGCATCGCCCGGGACCTGGGCCTGCTCAACATCCCGGCCGGCCTGGTCATCGGGATCGAGGAGGCGACCACGCTGCCTCCCGAGCAGATCGTGCTGATGTCCACCGGTTCGCAGGGTGAGCCGATGAGCGCGCTGGGCCGGATGGCCAGCGGCGACCACCGGCACATCACCATCGCTCCCGGCGACACCGTCGTGCTGGCGTCCTCCCTGGTGCCGGGCAACGAGACCTCGGTCTACCGGGTGATCAACCGGCTGGCCCGGGCGGGCGCGGTGGTCGTGCACAAGGACGTGGCCAAGGTGCACGTCTCCGGGCACGCCCCCGCCGGGGAGCTGCTCTACCTGCTCAACGTGGTCCGTCCCAGCAACCTGATGCCGGTGCACGGCGAGTGGCGCCACCTGCGCGCGCACGCCCGCCTCGGCATCGAGTCCGGCGTGGCCGCCGACCGGGTGGTGCTCTGCGAGGACGGCGACGTCGTCGACCTGGTGGAGGGCCGGGCCAGCCTCGTCGGGCACGTGAAGAGCCGCTACGTCTACGTCGACGGCCTCGCCGTCGGCGACGTCAGCGAGTCGCTGCTCACCGAGCGGCGGATCCTCGGCGACGGCGGTTTCATCGCCACCACCGTGGTCGTCGACTCGGTCACCGGCAAGGTCGTCGCCGGCCCGACGCTGTCCGCGAAGGGCTTCTCCGAGGACCCGGAGGCGTTCAACCCGGTGATCCCGCTGGTCACCGAGGCGCTCAACCGGGCCGCCGCGGACGGCATCACCGACCCGCACCAGCTCCAGCAGATCGTCCGGCGGACCGTGGGGCGGTGGGTCAACGACGCGTACCGTCGTCGCCCGATGATCGTGCCCACCGTCGTCGAGGTCTGAGCGACGCACGCTGACGCCGGTCCACCCGTTCGGGGTGGGCCGGCGTCGCCGCGTCCGGTGGGCGTCAGGGGAGCGCGGCGACCGCCTCGGCGTAGGCGACGCCGGTGGCGATGGCGGCGTCCACCAGCACCGTGAGCTGCGCCGGGGCCACCCCGTGAGCGAGGTCGGTGGCCACGTCACCGGCCAGCACCAGCTCCTCACCGAGGTCGTGCGCGTACGCCTTGGGCAGCAGCCGGTCGTGATTCCAGGCGTTGCAGAAGGCGTACGCCTCGGCGCGACGGGTCGCCGGCAACCGGCGGGCGGCCATCGCACGGGCGTGCAGCACCTCGCCGCGTTCACCGGCCCGACGGAACTGGATCGTCACGGCACCCCACCGGCCGACCACCGTGGCGCCTTCGTCGACGACGTAGCGGTCGCCGCGTCGGTCCAGCGCGGCGGTGATCATCTCGATGGTGAGCGTCGCCAGTTCCCGCTCGTCGTCGGAGGCGTGCTCGGCGGCGTCCTGTTCGGCTGTGGCGTGCTCGGCGGCGTCGTGCTCGGCGGTGTCGGGGCCGTCGTCGTGGGGCTCGTCGTCGGGCGGCAGGGGCACCGGCGCCGCCAGGGGACGCTCGGCCAGCCAGGCGGCCATCCGGCCGGAGTGGTGGCCGGTGCCGTTACGGGCGTCGAAGCTGCCCGCCAGCTCGTTGGCGATCGCGAGCAGCAGCGCGCCGAGGGTGGCGACGTCCAGGTCGGTGGCCGGCCGTCCGCCGTACGCCGGGCGGGGCACCGTACGCAGGCCGAGCCCGGCCTCGACGGCCAGCGCGCAGACCAGCGCGCCGGCGGCGGCGAACTCCATCGCGGCCAGGTCGTCGGTGGGCCGGTCCAACCGGGGCAGCTGCTCGGCCAGGACGCTCAGCCCGCGTTCCACATGCCCGCCCAGGGCGCAGTACCGCAGGTGCGCGGCGAGGTGGGGGAATGCCGCGCGTTCGCGCCGGTGCCGCCGGTACGCCCGCACGTGTGCCGCCGCGGCCCGCTCCGGCTCGCCGGTGCGCAGCTCCGGCAGCAGCCCGGCCACCAGCCCCCGCTCGGGTTGGTCGGTGCAGTCCACCGCTGCCGCGGCGGGCTCCCGCAGCTCGGTCACCGCGGCCCGCCATTCGCCCCAGCCGGCGAGCAGCTCCGCCCGGCGGGCCGGGGCGCAGCCCGGACATCCGCCGGACGGCCCGCCGAGGGTGCCCGCCCACCGCTGGAACCAGTGGCGGGCGGTGGGTTCGTCGCCGAGGTGGTCGGCGATCCGACAGCGCAGCTCCGCGACGGTCGGCGCGTCGGGCCCGTCCGCCCCGACCCGGTGGGCCAGGTCGTCCAGGAGGGACCGGGTCTGGTCCAACCCCACCCGGGGGGTGCCGAGCAGTGCCTCCACGGCGTACCGCTGCAGGCGCAGCAGCAGCGGGCCCTCGTCGTCGGTGAGCAGCTCGGGCCGGTAGTCGGCGGCGGCCCGGCAGCGGCGGACCGGCTCGACCAGCCGCCACCGCTCGCCGTGCAGCAGGTACGCCTCGATCAGCGCGAACCGGGCGTCCAGTGCGGACCGGAGGTCACCGGCCGCGTCGACCCGCTCGGCGAGCCGTTCGAGGGCCAGCAGTCGGTCCGGTCCGTCGGCCAGGTCCCGTGCGTCGGCGAGCGCGCCCACCAGGGCCGGATCGCGGTGCACGGGCGGCCGGGGGGCGGGGGCCGGTGTGCCGGGCTCGCCGGCCGGGAAGGTGCGGCTGCCGGTGAACTCGTCCCGGCCGGTCACGCCGTCACCGCGCCGGGCAGCCGGCCGACGGCCACGGCGAGTTGGCAGCCGGTCGAGATGCCACAGTCGAGCAGTTGGTCGAGCTGGTGCGGGGTCACCCCACGCTCCAGATCGGTGATCACCTCGCCGTAGACCCGGGCCCGGCCACCGTCGTCGACGTGCACGAACGCCTTGGGCCAGAGCCGGTCGTGGTTCCACGAGTTGCAGAAGGCGTACAGGTCGGGCACCCGTTCGATGCCGAAGGTCGGCGTGACCATCGTGCGGACCTGGAGCAGCTCGCCGTCCCCGCCCAGGCGCAGGAACCAGATCAGGTTGTCGTCGAAGCGGCCCACCAGGTCGCCGTTCACCGCCAGACCGACCGGCCGGCCGCGCGCGGCGAGCACCGCCGCGACCAGTTCACCGGTCAGCGGACGCAACACATCGGGGTGCCCGGCCAGCGGATCGTCCGGACCGTCCTCGTATCCCGGCGACGCCATCGGGCATCCCTTCTGAGGCGGATATCACGACCGGCGGCGCGTTCCGTGCTGCGACGCGCGGACACGACCCGGAAAAGCGGCGATCTGCCGGCTCCCGCCGTTACCGTGACTCTATGGCGGGCCGTACCTCTCAGGCGAGCCGGCGACGCGGCGCGTCGCCGCGCGGTGGCACCAACAGCCGTGCCCGTCAACCGGCGAAGAAGACCCGGGCACCGGTCCGGCGACGCACCGCGCCCACCCGCCCGGGGCCGGCGGTCTACGTCGGCCGCGCGGTCGGTGCACTGTGGATGGGGCTGGCGCACGGGATGGGCTGGGCGGTGCGGGCCGCCGGCCGGCAGGCTGCCTCGGCCCGCGATCTCGATCCCGAGCACCGCCGCGACGGCGCCGGGCTGCTGCTGTTCGGGCTGGCCCTGCTCAGCGCCGTCGCGCTGTGGTTCTCCGGTGCGGGACCGGTGGGCGCGCGCCTGGCCGACTCGGTCCGGCTGTTCCTGGGTGCGATCTCCGTGGTCGTGCCGGTGCTGCTGATGATCGGGGCGTGGCGGCTGATGCGTCAGCCGGCCGACCCGGCGCACCGGGGACGCGGGTTGGTCGGTTGGGGTTCGCTGCTGGTGTCGACCGCCGCGCTGCTCCAGATCGGCCAGGACCCGACGGACACGGTGCAGCGGGACTACGCCGGTGGGCTGGTCGGCGCGGGTGTCGGCGGGCTGCTGGAGCGGGCGGTCACCGCCTGGGTCGCCGTGCCGTTGCTGGTCCTGCTGCTCCTCTTCGGCCTGCTCGTGGTCACCGCGACACCCATCAACAAGATCCCCGAGCGGCTGGGCCTGCTCGCCGGTGGGCTGGTCGCGCCCCCGGACGCCGTCGAGGAGTCGGAGGAGCCGGCGGCCCGGCCGGCGCGCAAGCGGCCGACCAAGCGGATGCCACCACCGCTGGACCCGGACGACTTCGACGACCTGGAGGGCGCCGACCTCCAGGAGACCATGGTGCTGCCGCGCAAGGCGCCGGCGAAGGTGCCGGCGAGCCGTAAGCCGGTCGAGCCGCCGGAGCACTCGCCCGCGCCGAGCCGCGCCGAGCAGCTGGCGCTGACCGGGCTCGCCGGCGACTACACGCTGCCACCGGCCAACATGCTCAGCGCCGGTGCCGCCGCGAAGACCCGCAGCAAGGCCAACGACGAGGTCATCGCCGCGCTGACCGGAGTGTTCGACCAGTTCGACGTGGACGCGGCGGTCACCGGCTTCACCCGTGGCCCGACGGTCACCCGGTACGAGGTGGAGCTGGGGCACGGCGTCAAGGTCGAACGGATCACCCAGCTGTCGCGCAACATCGCGTACGCGGTGAAGTCGCCGGACGTGCGGATCCTCAGCCCGATCCCGGGCAAGAGCGCGGTCGGCGTGGAGATCCCCAACGCCGACCCGGAAAATGTCGCGCTCGGCGACGTGCTGCGCTCGCGGGCGGCGACCAGCGACCACCACCCGATGGTGGTGGCGCTGGGCAAGGACATCGAGGGCGGCTACGTGGTCGCCAACCTGGCCAAGATGCCGCACATCCTCATCGCGGGCGCCACGGGAGCCGGAAAGTCGAGCTGCCTCAACACCCTGCTGGTGTCCATCCTCACCCGGGCCACCCCGGACGAGGTGCGGCTGCTGCTGATCGACCCGAAGCGCGTCGAGATGACCGGCTACGAGGGCATCCCGCACCTGGTCACTCCCATCGTGACGAACGCCAAGAAGGCGGCCGACTCGCTGGACTGGGTGGTCCGCGAGATGGACATGCGCTACGACGATCTCGCCGCCAACGGCGTCCGGCACATCGACGACTTCAACCGCAAGGTCCGCAACGGCGAGATCAAGGCCCCGCCGGGCAGCGAACGGGAGATGCGCCCGTACCCGTACCTGCTGGTGATCGTGGACGAGCTGGCGGACCTGATGATGGTGGCGCCGCGCGACGTGGAGGACTCGGTCGTCCGGATCACCCAGCTGGCCCGGGCGGCCGGCATCCACCTGGTGCTGGCCACCCAGCGTCCCTCGGTCGACGTGGTGACCGGTCTGATCAAGGCGAACGTGCCGTCCCGGCTGGCGTTCGCGACCTCGTCGCTCGCCGACTCCCGGGTCATCCTCGACCAGCCGGGCGCGGAGAAGCTGCTCGGTCGCGGCGACGGGCTCTTCCTGCCGATGGGCGCCTCCAAGCCGGTGCGCATCCAGGGTGCCTGGGTCACCGAGCGCGAGATCGCCGACGTGGTGAAGTTCTGCAAGGACCAGCGGGAGCCCGAGTTCCGCCCGGACGTGCTGGCACCGGCGCAGGAGAGCAAGAAGAAGATCGACGAGGACATCGGCGACGACCTCGACCTGCTGATGCAGGCGGTGGAGCTGGTGGTCACCTCACAATTCGGCTCCACCTCGATGCTGCAGCGCAAGCTGCGGGTCGGTTTCGCCAAGGCGGGCCGACTGATGGACCTGATGGAGACCCGCGGGGTGGTCGGGCCGTCGGAGGGCTCGAAGGCGCGCGACGTGCTGATCAAGCCGGACGAGCTGGAGGAGGTCCTGGTCGGCCTGCGCGGCGACGGGGACTGACCCGACCGGACCTCGGGAGGCACGGCGGCACGGGAGATGCGGCGGGCCTCCGGGAACGCACGACGGGCCCGCCGGCAGCCGGCGGGCCCGTGACGGCGGGGGCGGTCAGTTGTTGATCAGCGCGCCGATGATCACCAGGCTGATGATTGCGGCGACGACACTGGCGGCGGCGGCGTACCAGCCCAGGGGCTTGTCGCCCAGCACGGCGCCGACGATGCCCGCGATCACGCCGAGCACGCCGAAGATGATCGGGTTGAGCAGCAGGGCGAGGACCGCGAAGACGAAGCCCACGATGGTGAGGATCCGGGCGGCGTTGCTGCGCGGGCGGGCTGTGGTCGGGACGTCGGCCATGTGTGCCTCCGGTGTGAGAGCCTGTGGTGACGGATCGATCACTACCCACTGTGGGCGCTGGTCACGCGTCCCTCTTCAGTGGAAGATCTTCAGACCGACGACGCCCGCGAGCACCAGCAGCAGGCAGAGGATTCGGGGCAGGCTCGCCGACTCACCGAGCGCCAGCATCCCGACCAGGGCGGTGCCGACCGCGCCGATGCCGACCCAGACCGCGTACCCGGTGCCGACCGGGATCTCCCGCAGCGCGTACGCCAGTCCGCCCATGCTCAGCACCAGGGTCACCACGAACACCAGGGATGGAACCAGCCGGCTGAGGCCGGCGCTGCGGTCCAGGGCGATCGCCCAGGCCGTCTCCAGCAGCCCCGAGATCACCAGTACGAGCCAGGCCATCGTCAACCTCACGCGGGAGAGCCCGGACCACCCGGGCGGGACGAGCCGAGTGTGCACGTCGCGGGACGTCTTGGCCTGACGCGACACGCTCACCACTCATCCGGGGCAGCCACGGGCTACCCGTGTCGATGCCGGAGACCGAGGTTCCGGTGACGTGGGCCGCAGCGTCCGACCCTGCTGCCCGAAACACGCTCCGAAAATCTGCGCCTCCATGAACCACGGTGGACTTCCCGTGCGTTTCCTATACGACACCGCACGGTGCCTCGTAGAAAGAATGCACCTGATGTACAGGCAAGCTGCCCCGGCCGCGCCGCCCCCGATTCACCCCATTCACCTGACCAATCTGAAGACAACTTGCGACCAGATCTTTGCGACCACGAAGGAGCTCGTACCTTTGGGTGCAGAAAATCAAATCAGCGATCTGGTACGTACTGGGGGTAACAGCGGCCACCGGGTCGTCCTGGGTCAATCGAGCGCGAATCCTGAACGATTAACAAGTCTGACGGATCGTGTCGGGGCGTGGGCGGCGGCCGCAGTGGGAACGAAAGCGGGCAACTGCGATGACCAGGCAGCTGTCGCGTTCGATCTCGCCAACCAGGCCATCTACAAGGGTGTTCGGGCAGGCACAATCCATCCGAGTGTTCAGATCGCTTACGCTACGACACCCGGGCATCGGTACACGATCATTGGAATCCCGAACATGCCCATCCATCAATACGCGGTGGATACCTGGCAGGTGAGTTCCCGGGTATTGGCTGTAACGGAATTCAACATCCCGCATCGGCAGCTCGAGTGGCGGCAGGTTCAGACAGTCGAAGCATTTGTCTCTACGAGTTCGGCGAAAATCTCGGAGGGCTTCTTCCAATTGTGGATCTTACGGGGTCGGTCGTTGATTTCGGAAGCTACCATCGCTAAGTAC
>NZ_JBFAHZ010000002.1:35193-254401 GCF_040654415.1 Micromonospora sp. NPDC050695 | reverse complement strand
CCCAGACGCAGCGGTTGTTGCAGTGGCGGGAGAAGGCCGTCGACGCCCCGGGCGACGCCCGCTCCGAGCTGTGGTTCTTCTACCACCTGGGCCGCGTCATCCGGGAACGGCTGGCGTCGTCGACCCGGGTCCGCGATCGCGCGCTGCTCGACCTGAACTGGAACTACCCCACGCACGGTCCGCACGCGGAGCCGAGCGCCGAGTCGGTCCTGCGCGAGATCAACGGGTACGACGTGGCGACCGGCCGCCCGCTGTCGTCGTTCACCGAGATGAAGGACGACGGCTCGACCGTCGGCGGTTGCTGGATCTACACCGGGGTGTACGCCGACGGCGTCAACCAGGCGGCCCGCCGCAAACCCGGCGCGGAGCAGTCACTGGTGGCACCGGAGTGGGGCTGGGCCTGGCCGGCGAACCGCCGCATCCTCTACAACCGGGCGTCCGCCGACCCGGACGGCAACCCGTGGAGTGAGCGCAAACGCTACGTCTGGTGGGACGCGGACAAGCAGGAGTGGACCGGCTACGACGTGCCGGACTTCGAGAAGAACAAGCCGCCGTCCTACCGGCCGGCCCGGGACGCCTCGGGAGTGGCGGGCATCGCCGGCGACGACCCGTTCATCCTTCAGGGCGACGGCAAGGGCTGGCTGTACGCGCCGACCGGCGTGCTCGACGGCCCGCTGCCGTCGCACTACGAACCGGTCGAGTCGCCGGTGCGCAACCCGCTCTACCAGCAGCAGGCCAACCCGACCCGCAAGGTCTACACCCATCCGATCAACACGCTCAACCCGAGCCCGCCGGAGCCGTACAGCGAGGTGTTCCCGTACGTGTTCACGGTCAGCCGGCTCACCGAGCACCACACCGCCGGCGGGATGAGCCGTACCGTGTCGCCCCTCGCTGAGCTGCAACCGGAGATGTTCGTCGAGGTGTCACCGGAGCTGGCGGTCGAACGCGGGCTCACCCACCTGGGCTGGGCGCACCTGGTCACCGCCCGCGCGGCCATCGAGGCGAAGGTGCTGGTGACGGATCGGCTCACCCCGCTGCGCGTCGACGACCGGATCATCCACCAGGTGTGGTTGCCGTACCACTTCGGTTTCGAGGGTCTGGTGACCGGCGACTCGGCCAACGACCTGTTCGGCATCAGCCTCGACCCGAACGTGCTCATCCAGGAGAGCAAGGTCGGCACCTGCGACATCCGATCCGGCCGACGCCCGAGAGGCCCGCAGCTGCTGGACCTCGTCGTCGACTACCGGCGGCGGTCCGGCGACCTCAACCCGCACTATCCGCCGCAGGTCACGACCGACGGCCCCGACCAGGAGGTCTGACCGATGCCCCACGCCAATGCCCTGTACGGGCCGCTGGATCCGGCGCCGGACGCCGGTTACGAGGACGCGCCGCCGCGGATGGGGTTCTTCACCGACACGAGTGTGTGTATCGGGTGTAAGGCGTGTGAGGTGGCGTGCAAGGAGTGGAACGGTGTGCCGCAGAGTGGTCTGGATCTGTTGGGCATGTCGTACGACAACACGGGCGCGTTGACCGCGAACTCGTGGCGGCACGTCGCGTTCATCGAGCAGCCCCGCCCGGTCGGCTGGGCCACGCCCGCCTTCGAGGGCATCCCGGACGGGCCGGCGGTCAGCCCGGCGACGGCGGCGGTGGGGGCGCGGACCAGCGCCGACACCGGAACGGAACCGGGCCTGCCGCCCGGCTCGCCGGTCGCGGCGGCGCGCATGTCGGCCGGGCCGGATTTCCTCGGGATGCCGGGGACGCAGCCGCCGGGCCGGGGAAGCGGTGCGCAGGGCCGGACGGATTTCCGCTGGCTGATGGCGTCGGATGTGTGTAAGCACTGCACGCACGCGGCGTGTCTGGATGTGTGTCCGACGGGGTCGTTGTTCCGGACGGAGTTCGGGACGGTGGTGGTGCAGGAGGACATCTGTAATGGGTGTGGGTACTGCGTGTCGGCGTGTCCGTACGGGGTGATCGATCAGCGTAAGGGTGATGGTCGGGCGTGGAAGTGCACGCTGTGTTACGACCGGTTGGGTGCGGGGATGACGCCGGCGTGTGCGCAGGCGTGTCCGACGGAGTCGATCCAGTACGGGCCGGTGCGGGAGTTGCGGGAGCGGGCGGCGGCGCGGGTGGAGGTGTTGCACGAGCGGGGGGTGCCGGAGGCGCGGTTGTACGGGCATGATCCGGACGACGGTGTGGGTGGTGACGGGGCGTTCTTCCTGCTGCTCGACGAGCCCGAGGTGTACGGGTTGCCACCCGACCCGGTCGTCACCACCCGCGACCTGCCGAAGATGTGGAAACACGCCGGCCTCGCCGCGCTGGCCATCACGGCCGCCACGGTGTTCGGATTCCTCGGCGGCCGGCCATGACCGACTCGCCGTCGAACGAGCCGGTCGGCGCCCGGTTCCGCGACTTCCAGGCCCAGCTCGACCAACCGGACGGGCGGCGTCACCGCAAGCGCGGTCGGGGTCGTGGTGACGGCGGTGAGCAGCTCACCGTGCCGCCGGCCGACTTCACCTCCTACTACGGCCGGCCCATTCTCAAGGCGCCGGTCTGGAAGCACGACATCGCCGGTTACCTGTTCACCGGCGGCCTCGCCGCCGGCGGCGCGATGATCGGGGCGGGCGCCCAACTCACCGGACGGCCCCGGCTACGCCAGGTGGGGCGGTGGACGGCCCTGGGCGGCATCGCCGCCAGCGCGTACCTGCTGGTGCACGACCTCGGACGGCCCGACCGGTTCCACCACATGCTGCGGGTCGTCAAGCTGACCTCGCCGATGTCGATGGGCACCTGGATCCTCACCGCGTTCGGCCCGGCCGCCGGTGTGGCCGCGATCGCCGAGATCGCGCCGCGGCTGCCCGAGCACGGTGTGTTCGGCCTCGCCCGGCGGCTGGCACCGACCGTCGGTGACGTCGCCGGCCTGGCCGCGGCGGCCACCGCCCCGGCGTTGGCCACGTACACCGGGGTGCTGCTCGCCGACACCGCCGTGCCGGCCTGGCACGACGCGTACCCCTTCCTGCCGTTCGTCTTCGGCGGCAGCGGGCTCGCCGCCGCCGCCGGGGTCGGCCTCATCGCGGCACCCGCCGCGGATACCGCGCCGCTGCGGCGGCTCACCGTCGCCGCCGCGACCATCAAGTTCGTCGGCGGTCACCGGATGGGGCGGTCGAGCCTGACCGGTGAGCCCTACCGGCGGGGTCGCAGCGGCCGCCTGGTCCGGGCCGGAAACGTGCTGCTCGGAGTGGGCACCGTCGGCGCGCTGCTCAGCCGACGCAGCCGGGTCCTGGCGGTGCTGTCCGGCGCGGCCCTGGTGGCGTCGTCCGTCGCCACCCGGTTCGGCATCTTCGACGCCGGCACGGTATCGGCGCGCGACCCGAAGTACACCGTCGTGCCGCAACGGGAGCGGCGCGACAGCAGGCAGGGCCGGTCGCCGGCCGAGAAGGGGACGTAGCTCGACCAGCAGGGGCCAGCCAATGAGCCGACAGACGGGGGACTCAGCTCATGGCACACACCGCAACTGATCCGGGACGGTCCACACCGACGCGGGGTCGATGGGGTCTCGTCGTCGCCGCAGTGCTCGTCCAGCTCGCGCTCGGCGCGGTGTACGCGTGGAGCGTGTTCAACACACCGTTGCAGCAGGAGTTCGGCTGGGCCAAGTGGCAGGCGGTGCTGCCGTTCGAGGTGGCGATCGGCACGATCTTCATCGGCAGCCTGGTCGGTGGCCGCATCCAGGACCGGCGCGGACCACGACCGGTCGCGTTGGGCGGCGGCGTGCTCTACGCCGTCGGCAACATGCTGGCGTCGCTCACGTCGTCCGGGGACGACCTGTGGCTGCTGGTGCTCACCTACGGTGTGCTCGGTGGGATCGGCCTCGGCGCCGCCTACATCACGCCGATCGCGATGCTCGCCAAGTGGTTCCCGACCGGCGCGGCCTGATCACCGGCATCGCCGTCGCCGGGTTCGGCGTCGGCGCCGTGATCGTCGCGCCGGTCGCGAAGCGGCTGCTCAACGGCACCGACGACCCCACCAGCGTGTTCTTTCCGCTGGGCGTCGCGTACCTGATCGCGGTCCTGCTCGGGGCGTCGTTCTTCCGCAACCCGCCGGCGGGGTACCAGGTGCCGGGGTTCACCCCGAAGACCGCCGGCCGGGCCCTCGCCGGCACCCGGGTCTACACGCTGCGCGAGGCGCTGCGCACCCGGCAGTGGTACCTGCTCACCGGCATCCTCGCCGTCAACGTCGCGTGTGGCATCGCGCTGATCTCCCAGGCGTCCGACGCCACCCAGGTCATCACCGGGGCGAGCGCGGCGACCGCGGCCACCCTGGTCGGCGTCCTCGGCCTGTTCAACGGGGCCGGGCGGGTGGTCTGGGCGTGGCTGTCCGATCGCACCGGGCGGATGCCGGCGTTCCTCGGGATGCTGCTGCTCCAGGCGATCTGCTTCTTCATCCTGCCGCACGCCGCGTCGCTGGCGCTCTTCGCGGTCCTCGCCGCCCTGGTCTACCTCGCCTACGGCGGCGGCTTCGGCACGATGCCCGCCACCGCGGCCGACTACTTCGGCACCCCGAACGGCGGTGCCATCTACGGCGCGATGATCGTCGCCTGGAGCATCGGCGGCGTGGTCGGCCCGCTGGTCACGTCGCTGCTGTACGAGGCGAGCGGCAAGAGCTACACGCTGCCGTTCACGGTCATCGCGGTCGTCGCCCTGATCGCCCTGATCCTGCCGCCGCTCACCCGGATGCCGTCCGAGCCGGGGGCGTCCCCGGCACCGGGCGGTGGCACCGGCCACTGAACCGCGTGCGTCAGGCCCGTTCGACGCGGGCCTGCTGGTGGTCGGTCAACCGCAGCCCGACGCCCCGGACGGCGTCGATGGTGGCGCCGGTGCCGAGATCGTGCAGCTTGCGGCGCAGCCGCTTGACCAGTGACTGGACGTCCGCCTTGCGCTCGCGCCCCTCGTCGCGCCAGACCGAGCGGTGCAGCTCGGCATAGCTCCACACCCGTACCGGCTCGGTCGTCAGGCAGGTCAGCAGGTCGTGCTCCAGTCGGGTCAGGGCGACCTCGCGTGTCCCGCAGCGTGCGGTCGACCGGGCCGAGTCGATCACCAGCGTGGCGACGGGAACCGGCTCGGTCGCCGCCTCGGGTGGCGGCGGTGCCGCGATCAGCCGGCGCAGCTCGTCGAGGTCCGCCACCAGCAGCAGCGGCGCGATGCCGTCGAGGCGCTCGGCGAGCCGGATGCGCTCGGCCGGCGACGGGGTCACCGCGATCAGCAGGGGGAACGGCTCGTCGGCCGAATCAGCACCGTCCACCGTCGCTTCGTCGTCCTCGGCCACAGCACCGCCCGGGATCGATGGGCATCCCTGCCCGACTCTCGTCGTCATGGTCTTGACAATGATTGGCAAGCGCGCCGCCAGCCTGGCAACCGTTAGCGACAAGTTGCTCACGGCAAGTTCTTGATCGTCCTTTCTTCTCGATCATAGTGTCCATTCGGGCAACCGGCGTGACCCGCGCGGTGCATGGGGAGGTCCACCATGGCCCATCTTCACCCTGGGTCGTTCTGAGGGAGGCAGCACCGATGTTCAGACGTCCACAATGGAGACGCACAGCCAGATCAGTGGTGAGCGCCGGCGCGGCGATGATCCTCGCCGCCACATGTCTGGCCAGCATCGGCTCGGGCGCGCAGGCCGCGCCCAGCGGGATGGGGGCGGGCACCGCTCCGGGGGACAAGATCCGACCGGAACTCGCCAAGCAGCTCCAGGCCAAGAGCGAAGGGGACTTCTGGATCCGGTTCAAGGACCGCGCCGACCTGAGCAAGGCCAGCGCCATCAAGGAATGGACCAAGCGCGGCAGCGCGGTCGCGGACGCGCTGCGCAAGACCGCCGCCGAGAGCCAGGGCAAGATCCGTGCCGAACTGGACGGCTCCGGTGCGAAATACCAGACCTTCTGGGCCACCAACGCCATCAAGGTGAACAGCGGCTCGTTGGCGATGGCGCAGAAGTTCGCCACCCACGCCGAGGTGGAGGGCCTGTACGCCCCGGTCGCCTACCAACTGCCCGAGCTGACCAAGGGCACCGACGAGAAGACCGTGAACGCCCTCGAGTGGGGCGTCGCCAACATCAACGCCGACGACGTCTGGTCCCAGTACGGTGCCACCGGCGAGGGCATCACCATCGCGAGCATCGACAGCGGTGTGCAGTACGACCACCCGGCCCTGGTGAACTCCTACCGCGGCAACAACGGCGACGGCACGTTCGACCACAACTACAACTGGTTCGACGCCGCCGGAACGTGTCCTGCCGCCCCCTGTGACAACGATGGACACGGCACGCACACCATGGGCACCATGGCCGGCTCGGACGGCGGTGCGAACCAGATCGGTGTCGCGCCCGGCGTCACATGGATCTCGGCGAACGGCTGCTGCCCCACCGATGCCGCTCTGATCGAATCCGGCCAGTGGATGCTTGAGCCGACCGACCTGAACGGCCAGAACCCGGACGCCAGCAAGCGGCCGAACATCATCAACAACTCGTGGGGCTCGCTGAATCCGTCCAACGAGCCCTTCATGGAGGATGTGACACTGGCGTGGGCCGTGTCGGGCATCTTCGGTGTCTGGGCCAACGGCAACAGCGGGCCGGCCTGCCAGACCAGCGGTTCGCCGGGCAGCCTGGTCAGCAACTACTCGGCCGGCGCGTACGACATCAACAACACCATCGCCGGCTTCTCCGGCCGGGGTAGCGGGCAGAACGGCGAGATCAAGCCCAACATCTCGGCACCGGGCGTGAACGTCCGGTCGAGCATCCCGGGCAACTCGTACGCCACCGCCAGTGGCACCTCGATGGCCGCACCGCACCTCGCGGGCGCGATCGCGCTGCTGTACTCGGCGGCCCCGTCGCTGGTCGGTGACGTCAACGCGACGCGTGCCCTGCTCAACGGCACCGCGATCGACAAGGCCGACGACCAGTGCGGCGGCACCGCGGCGGACAACAACGTCTACGGCGAAGGCCGGCTGGACGCCCTGGCGCTGCTCAACGCCGCACCTACTATTGACCTCGGCACCCTGGCCGGCACGGTCACCGAGGCGGCCACCGGCGCACCGATCGCCGGTGCGACGCTGACGCTCACCGGCCCGACCGCGCGGGAGATCACCACCGGGGCGGACGGGACGTTCTCGACCCGACTGCCCACCGGTGACTACCAGGTCGCCGTGACGGCCTTCGGGTACTCCGCCACGACGAAGACGGCCACCGTCACCGACGGTGCGACCACGACCCTCGCCATCGCGCTGACACCCGTGCCGAGCGTCAACGTCACCGGCGCGGTCACCGACGGTTCCGGGCACGGATGGCCGCTGTACGCGAAGGTCACCGTGACGGGCGTCTCGGGAGTGTACGACCACACCACTCCGTCGAACGGCCGCTACAGCATCAAGCTGCCGGCCGGGCAGACGTACACCCTGACGTACGAGTCGCAGTACCCCGGCTACCAGACCGTCACCAAGCAGGTCGTGGTCGGCACGGGCAACGTCACCGCCAACGTCGCCGTGCCGGTGGACACCACCAGCTGCACGACCGCCCCCGGGTACACCGACGGGTCCGACGGTGAGTACGAGACCTTCGACGCCACGACCACACCGGCCGGCTGGACGGTGGTGGACAACGCGGGCAGCGGCCAGGTCTGGAAGTTCACCGACGACGGCGACCGGGGCAACCTGACCGGCGGCAGCGGCAACTTCGCGATGATCGACAGTGACGCGTACGGTGCGGGCACCAACCAGGACACCTCGCTGGTCAGCCCCGTGGTCGACCTGACCGCCGTCACGGCACCGGTCATCCGGTTCAACCAGGACTTCAACCAGCTGGACGAGGACACCGCCGACGTCGACCTGAGCATCGACGGTGGCGCCACCTGGACGAACGTGCTGCGCCAGGAGACGGACGTGCGGGGGCCGAAGGTCACCGAGATCCCGATCCCGCAGGCCGCCGGCAAGGCGCAGGTCCAGGTCCGCTTCCACTACTACGACGCCTCGTACGAGTGGTGGTGGGAGGTCGACAACGTCCTCATCGGCAGCCAGGTCACCTGCGTACCGGTCGACGGCGGGCTGGTGGTCGGCAACGTCCGCGACAAGAACGACAACAGCTACATCAACGGCGCGACCGTCACCAGCAAGGATCGGCCCGCCGAGAAGGCCGTCACCGTGGCGACCCCGGACGACCCGGGCCTGGCCGACGGCTTCTACTGGATCTACTCCACGCTGACCGGTACGCACCCGTTCACCGCGACCGCCGGCACCTACGTCAGCCAGACCAAGCAGGTCGACGTCGAGGCCGACTGGGCGACCGTCGCGAACTTCGTGCTCGCGGCCGGTCGGTTGTCGGTGACGCCGACGCAGCTCAGCGCGACGGTCCAGATGCCCACCGGCAAGGCCACCAGGACGTTCACGGTGACCAACACCGGCGGCGCACCGGTCGAGGTCGAGTTCAGTGAGCGGGACAACGGGTTCGAACTCCTGCGGGCGGACGGATCCAGAGTGACCCGGCAGCAGGTGCTCGGGTCCGGCGGCGCGCCGGAGCAGCGGCTCGCCGTTGCGACGTCGTTCGCCGCCAAGGCGTCCGGTAAGACGGCCACGGCGGCCGCCGCCGGTGTCGGCCCGCAGGCCGCGCCGTGGACCGACATCACCGACTACCCGTCGAACATCATGGACAACCGGGTGGTCAGCCTGGACGGCAAGGTGTACTCGATCGGCGGTGGCGACGGCAACGCCTCCACCACGAAGAACTACGCCTACGACCCGGCCGCCCAGACCTGGACGGCGATCGCCGATCTTCCGGGCGCCCGCAACGCCCTGACGGTGGGCATCGTGGACGGGAAGATCATCGCGACCGGCGGTTGGGCCGACGCCGGCCCCGACTCGGCCACCTGGTCGTACGACCCGGGGGCGAACACCTGGACGGAGCTGGCCGACAACCCGGCACCTCGGGCCGCGGCCGGGCAGGCCGTCGTCGACGGCAAGTTGTACGCCGTCGGTGGCTGCACCACCTCGGGCTGCCTGCCGATGTCCAACAGCGTCGTCCGGTACGACCCGGGCAGTGACACCTGGGAGACGCTGGCCAACTACCCGAAGTCGGTGGCCTTCGCCTCCTGCGGCGGGATCGACGGCATCGTCTACTGCACCGGCGGCAACGACGGCGCCGCCTCGCAGAAGTCCAGCTACGCCTACGACCCGGGTGCCAACACCTGGACCGCGATCGCGGACGCGCCGGCCGACAACTGGGCCAGCTCGTACGCCGTCGCCAGCGGCAAGCTCCTCGTCGTCGGTGGTTCGCAGGGTGGCGCCATCAGCAACGCCGGCTTCGCCTTCGACCCGGCCGCCGGCTCGTGGTCCACCCTGCCCAACGCCAACACGGCGCGCTACCGCGGTGGTGCGGCGTGCGGCTTCTACAAGATCGGCGGCTCGTCCGGCAACTTCAACGCGGCGCCGGACAGCGAGGTGCTGCCGGGCTTCGAGGGCTGCGCCGAGGCGGCGGCCGACGTCAGCTGGATGACGATCGACAAGTCGGAGGTCACCCTCGCTCCGGGCGCGAAGGTCACGGTCACCGTCGGGATGACGGCGAACGTCGACCAGCCGGGCGTCTACTCCGGCGCGGTCGCGATCAAGGAGAACACGCCGTACACGGTGACGCCGGTCGAGGTCACCATGACGGCGAACCCTCCGAAGACCTGGGGCAAGCTCATGGGTACGGTCACCGGCACCAGCTGTCAGGGTGCGACCGCGCCGCTCGCCGGCGCGGTGGTCCAGGTCGACTCGTGGGCGATGTCGTGGACCTTCGCCACCGACGCCCAGGGCAGGTACGCCTACTGGGTGGACCGTCGCAACAACCCGCTCACGATGATCGTCGCCAAGGACGGCTGGAAGCCCCAGACCCGTCAGACGAGGATCGACACCACCACGCCCACGGTGGAGAACTTCGGGTTGGCGCCCATCCGGTGCTGACACCTGAGCGGTAGCACACCGATCCGGCCCGCCTGGTCGTCGACCGGGCGGGCCGGACCGTGTCCGCGCTCAGGCGGGAGCGAGCCGGAAGCCGACGCCGCGCACGGCGTGGATCGTCGCGGCCGCGTTCACCCGGGCGAGCTTGCGGCGTACGCGCCGGACCACCGAGTGCATGTCGGAGCCGCGACCGAGGTGCCGGTTGCCCCAGACCTCGAGGTGCAGCCGCTCGTAGGTCCACACCTGCCCGGGCGCGTGGACCAGGCAGAGCAGGACGTCGTGCTCCAGCCGGGTCAGGTCGATCTCCTGGTCGCGCCACCGCACCACCCGGCGGTCGGAGTCGATGGTCAGGTCGGCTGGTGGCGGCTGCGGCCCCGGCGTCGCCTCGACGAGGACCGCCGGGGTCGGGGGAGGCGCGACGGGAGGCATCTCGGCCACCCCGAGGAACTCCCGTGCCTGGTCGACGGTCGAGACGATCAGGAAGGCGTCGCTCCCGCCGAGCAGGTGCGCCAACTGTCGGCGTTCGGCCGGCGAGGACGCGATGCCGATGACCAGGGAGGCGACCGGAATTCCGCGCATTTCCCCCAACCCCTTCCGGTTCCCCAACGTGCTCCGGATGGTTTTTTTGCATCGTCGATCGATTTATTGATCGGTCAGCGTCTTGACCTTAGTGGTGGCGCGTCTCGGCTGGGTTAAACATAGTTGCATGTAAGCATGTGAATGGTTGCCTCGGGAAACGCCGGAGTCGTTAGAGCCGACTTGGTCGGTTTTGCCCGGCGTGCTGCCCGAGGTTTTCCGCGGTCGCGCG
This sequence comes from Micromonospora sp. NPDC050695, assembly GCF_040654415.1. Lineage (NCBI taxonomy): Bacteria > Bacillati > Actinomycetota > Actinomycetes > Micromonosporales > Micromonosporaceae > Micromonospora > Micromonospora sp. NPDC050695. The sequence goes on along the minus strand of NZ_JBFAHZ010000002.1, from coordinate 243,619 downwards.
GAAACTGTGACAGAACGAAGACAATCCGCGGACGGCGCCCGGACCTGCCGGGTCGAGCATGACCACCATGTCCATCGGATCGTCGTACTCCATCGGGCGGTCGACACCCGGCCCGCCGCGACCGCTGCCCGCCACCCACGCGGCCCTGGCCCCCAGCCTGCGGCTGCTCGGCGCCGGCGTCGGAGCCCTGCTCGCCCTCGGCCTCACCGGCGCGCTGTTCGTCCGGACGTACCCCGGTCAGTGGCTGGACGGGCTGCTCCTGCCCCGCGCCGAGCGCGGCGGGGGGTACGCGCAGCAGAGCACCCTGCTCGGTCCGGCCCGCAGCGTGCTGGCCGCGTTCGGTGACCCGGCGCTGCTGGCGGCGCTGCTCGGCGCGGTGCTGCTGCTGGGTCTCCTCGGGCGGCGACTGGTGGCCGCGCTCGTGGGCGTGGGCATGGTCCTCGGTGCGGTGGTGGTCGCCGGGGCGGTCAAGTCGGCGCTGTCACGCCCGGATCTCCAGGTCGAGAGTTCGAGCATCCACAACAGCTTTCCGAGTGGTCACGTGGCGGTGGCGACGACCCTGCTGCTGTCGTTCATGCTGGTCCTGCCCGCCCGTGCGCGCCGCTGGCTGGCACTGCCGGGTGCGGCGGGGGTCACGGTGGTCGCGGCCGCCACCATGCTCGCGGGCTGGCACCGGTTCAGCGACGCGCTCGGCGGCGTGCTGCTGGGGGTGGCGCTGTTCTGCCTGGCTGCGGCCGGGTTGGCCGGACGGCCCGGTGCCGCCGGGCCGAGGGCTCCGGACGCCGTCCGCACGGCCGGCGGTGCGGCCTGGCGTGGTCTCGCCGAGGCGGCGATCGGCCTGGTCGGGCTGGGGTGGGTGCTCCTGGTGGTGCTGCCCGGGCTGAGTGCCGCGGTGCCCCGCGGGGCGCTGGTCGCCATCCTGGCGGTGGCCGGGTCGACGATGCTGGCCGTGGGGTTGGTGGTGTGGCTGGTGCGGTCGGTGGACTTCACCCCGCCGCCGGATCGATCGATGAAAGGCTAAACACATTCATGATGCGATACTTGGTGACATGTCCCAGGTCCTGCTGATCGAAGATCACCAGACGGTGCGCGACGGACTGCAGCTGGCGCTGACGCGACAGGGGCACACGGTGGAGGCCGTGGCCACCGGCGAGCTGGGGCTGGAGCGGCTGCGCGCGGGCTCGTCCGACGTCGTGGTGCTCGACCTGATGCTGCCCGGGATGGACGGGTTCGAGGTCTGCCGTCGGATTCGCCAGCTGGGCGACCTGCCGATCATCATGCTGACCGCCCGCAACGACGACATGGACGTGGTCGCGGGCCTGGAGGCGGGGGCCGACGACTACGTGGTCAAGCCGGTGCAGGCTCGCGTGCTCGAGGCGCGTATCCGCGCGGTGCTGCGCCGCAGCGCGTCGCGGCGCGCCACCGCCGAGCGTTCCGGCCTGGAACAGTACGGGGCCCTGAGCATCGACCGGGCCGCGCTGGTGGTCAGCAAGGGCGGGACGCCGGTCGGCCTCGCCCCCACGGAGTTGCGCCTGCTGCTCGAACTCTCGCACACGCCGGGTCAGGTGCTGAGCCGGCAGCAGTTGCTGGAGGCCGTGTGGGAGCACGGATACCTCGGCGACTCGCGGCTCGTGGACGCCTGCGTCCAGCGGCTTCGCGCCAAGATCGAGGACGACTCGTCCGCGCCGGTGTTCATCCAGACCGTGCGCGGCTTCGGGTACCGGTTCGGGCCGCTGTGACACCGTGGCGCTGGGCCGTCGGCCTCCGGGTCCGGCTGCTGCTGGCCTTCGCCCTGCTGGGGGTCACCACCACGGCGGTCGTGGCCAGCGGCAGCTACTTCCAGGCCCGGACCGTCATCCTGCAGCAGGCGCAGGACGCCGCGGTGCTGTCGCTGACCGACCAGCTCGCCAAGGTCTACCCGCTGCGCCAGCTCCCGCCCACCCAGGACGACCTCGACACCTTGGCCGAGCGCCTCTCCGACCGGGAGGGGTACGCGGTGGTCCGCTACCGGGACATGCAGGCGCAGGGCAGCGAGGCACCCGACCTGCTCACCCCGGAGCTGCGCCAAGCGGTCGGTGACGGCTCGATCGCCTGGCAACGCGTCTCGTTCGACGGACAACCCGTGCTGCTCATCGGCACCCAGTTGGGGCTCGAGCGCAGCAACGGCTCGTCCGTGCCGTCCGGGCTGGAGGTCTACTCGGTGCACAGCCTGGCCTCCGAGCAGCGGAGCATCGACCGGCTCGCCACGCTGGCCTGGCTGACCGGCGGGCTCTCCCTGGTCCTCGCGGTCCTGCTGGCCCTGCTGGCCGCCCGGGGCGTGCTGCGCCCGATACGCGACCTGGGCCGGGCGGCGCGCCGGCTCGGCGAGGGTGATCTGACCACCCGGCTGTCGGTCCGGGGCGCCGACGAGCTGGCCGACGTGGCCCGGACCTTCAACGACACCGCGGCGACCCTGGAGCGCCAGGTCGGTGAACTGCGCCGGATGGAGGCCGACGCGCGGCGCTTCGTGGCCGACGTGTCACACGAACTCCGCACGCCGCTGGCCGCGATGACGGCGGTCACCGACGTGCTGGACGAGGAGGCCGACCGGCTGCCCGGGGACGCCGGCCGGGCCGCGCGGCTCGTCAGCCAGGAGACGCAGAGCCTCACCCACCTGGTCAACGACCTCATCGAGGTCAGCAGGTTCGACTCGGGCACGGCGCGGCTCGCCCTCGACGACGTCGACGTTGCCGCGGCGGTGACCGCGACCCTGCGGCTGCGGGGTTGGGTCGGCCGGGTCCGGACCGACCTGCCGCCGGGCATCGCCGCCCGGCTGGACCCCCGTCGGCTGGACGTGATCGTCGCGAACCTGGTGGCCAACGCATTCCGGCACGGCGCCGAGCCGGTGTCCCTGCGCCTGCGCGCGGACGAGGGCTGGCTCACCGTCGAGGTCAGCGACGAGGGGCCCGGACTGGACCGGGAGGTGCTGCCGCACGTCTTCGACCGCTTCTACAAGGCGGACACCGCGCGGACCCGATCCGAGGGCAGCGGCCTCGGCCTCGCCATCGCGTGGGAGAACGCACGCCTGCACCGCAACGCCCGGCAGCGGGGGAGTCTCGTGGCCGGCAACGGCACGCGCGGTGGCGCGGTGTTCACGCTCCGGCTGCCCCGGGTCGCGGCGGCCGGCGAGGAGGGAGCCCGATGACCCGCCGTCGCGTGCTGACCCGGACCCTGCTCGCCGGCGGGCTCCTGCTCACGCTGCTCGTGGCGGGCTGCGGCGTCCGGCCCAGTGCGGTCATCACGGGCCGTCCCGCGCAGAGCGGCGCGTCCCAGGGCGCCCGGCTCTACCTGCTCTGGCACGGGCGGCTCGCGCCGGTCGTCCGCGGGCTCAAGGTGGACCCTCCGCCCGACGTGGCGCTGGCCATCCTCGCGGCCGGTCCGGACGAGCAGGAACGCGGCCACGGGTTCACCTCCGAGGTGCCGGCCGGTCTCTTTCCGGACCCTCCGGCGCAGGTGCCACCCGGCCCCGAGGGGGCCTCGTCGGCAGTGGTGACGGGCGGACGGGACGGCCTCACGGTCACGGTGACGGGCGCCGCGCTCGCGCTGTCGGCGAACGCGGCCGACCAGATCATCTGCACGGTGGCCGACGCCGCGGCGCAGTCCGGACCCGCGCAGTCCTTCACCCCGGTCACCATCGTCGGGCCGGACGGCGCCCGCCCGGCCCGGCCCTGCCCCGTCACCTGACCGGCCCGGCCCTGCCCCGTCACCTGACCGCGACGGCCCCGCCCACCGGGTCCACCGCGCGGGCCGACCGAGGCAGTGAGCCGGGGCGGACCTGGCCCTGATCCGCCAGCGCACCGGCGATCAGGATGTCCAGCAGCGCGGCGAACCCGATTCCGGCCTGCTGCCAGATCTGCGGAAACTGCGACGCGGCCGTGAACCCGGGGAAGGTGTTCACCTCGTTCACGATCGGCTCACGGGAGCCGTGCTCGGGCAGGAAGAAGTCGACGCGCAGCAGCCCACGACAGTCGAGGGCGTGGAAGGCACGGATCGCCCGGTCCTGGAGCACCTCGGTCGTCGCCGCGTCGAGCGGGGCGGGAATCTGGAAGACCGCCCCGCCGTCGTACTTCGCGTCGTAGTCGAAGAAGCCGGCGCCGGTCACCCGGATCTCCAGCGGTGGGCCGGCCTGGACCCGACCGTCCGGGTACTGGAGGACGGCCACGTCGATCTCCCGTCCCCGCGCACCCTGCTCGACGAGCACCTTCGGGTCGACCTGGCGGGCCTGCTCCAGCGCGGCGGTGATTCCCGCCCAGTCGTCCACCTTGACGACGCCCAGGCTGGACCCGGCCCGCGCAGGCTTGACGAAGACCGGCAGTTGCAGCCGTCGCCGGTCGGCCGGCGCCAGATCCTCGCCGGGGCGCAGGGTCACGCCGGGGCTGACCCGCAGGCCCTCCACGGCGAGCAGCCGCTTGGTGACACCCTTGTCCATGCCGGCGGCGCTGGCGAAGACGCCGTTGCCGACGTACGGCACGCCGAGCCACTCCAGCAGCGACGCCACGGTGCCGTCCTCGCCGTACGGGCCGTGCAGGGCCGGGAAGACCACGTCCTGGGTGCGCAGCACACGCAGCGCCTGGGGGAGTGCAGTCGGACGGCCGTCGAGGTGCCAACCGCCGTCGCGGCCGATGAGCACCTCGGTGACCTGGTACCTGTCGCGGTCCAGAGCGGCGAGGATGCTCGCCGCCGACTGGCGGGAGACCTCGTGCTCGCCGCTCTGCCCGCCGTACAGCACTGCCAGTCGGGTCGTCATGACGTCCGTGTCCTTTCGTGGAGGTGGTCGCGGGCCACCCGGGCCCCGATACCGGTCAAGATCTCGTGCGGGTTGGTGTCGGCCCAGCGGGCCCACTCGCCGACCGTCGGAGGGTTCTGGTCGCCCTCGGCGGGGCCGAACACCACGACCGGGTCGCCGATCGCCACGGGGAGGTCCCCGACGTCGACCACGCACTGGTCCATGGCGATACGCCCGACCACCGGGCACCGGCGGCCGCCGAGCCACACCGAGGCGCGACCCCCGCTGGCCCGGGGCACCCCGTCGGCGTACCCGAGCGGGAGCAGGGCCAGCGTGGTCGGCGCGTCGGTCACGTGCTCGGGCCCGTAGGAGACGCCGGTGCCGGCCGGTACCCGCTTCACGTTGACCACGCTCGTCCGCAGGGTCATGGCGGCGTGCAGGCCGAACCCGCCCGGGCCGGTCGCGCCGAACGGGTCCACGCCGTAGAGCGCGATCCCGATCCGGCAGAGGTCGAACCGGGTCCGTGGTGCGGACAGCGCGGCCGCCGAGTTGGCGAGGTGGACCAGGTCGGGGTCGAGGCCGGCGCGGCGGGCCACCCGCAGCGCCTCCTCGAAGGCCACCACCTGCCGGTCCACGGCGGGCGCGCCCGGCAGGTCCGCGTCGGCGAGGTGGGACCACACACCCCGCACCCGGATCCCGCCCTCCCGCTCGTACTTGCCGGCCCAGCCGACCAACTCGGTCCAGTCGTCCCCGGCGGCCCCGTTGCGGGACAACCCGGTGTCCGCCTTGAGCTGCACCACCGCCGGTACGCCGAGCAGGCGGGCGGCGTCGGCGATCGCGTGCAGGTGCGTCGTCGTGGACACGCCGACGTCGACGCCGGCGTTGATCAAGGCGCCGAAGTCGTCGGTCGGGCGGTGCAGCCAACTCAGCGTGGGCGCGGTCACGCCCGCGTCGCGCAGGGCCAACGCCTCGGCCGTCGAGGTCACCCCCAGCCAGCGGGCGCCGGCCCGCAGCGCCGCGTAAGCCACCTGCACCGCGCCGTGGCCGAACCCGTCGGCCTTCACCACGGCCATCAGGTCGGTGCCGGTGACCGACGCGATCGTCCGCACGTTGCCGGCGATGGCCCCGTGGTCGACCGTCGCCTCGGCCAGCGTGCTCATCCGGCCGCTCCCGCCCGGCGGGCGTGGGGCAGCGCGAACAGCCAGCGTGCGCGCACCGCCAGCAGCGCGCGGTGGATGCCCAGGCTCAGCCCGATCACCAGCCCGGTCAGCAGGATCGGGTAACCGAGGACGAGCAGGTCCTGGGCGGGCCGTTCCAGCCCGGAGACCGGTACGACCAGCACCTGGTGCAGCAGGGCCAGCTGGGCGCCGAGCACCGCCATCGTGGTGAGCGCGAGAACGTAGCCGCTCGAGGTCAGCAGGAGACGGCGTCGGCTGGCGGTGTCCGCCCACCGGTGCACCTGCGGTCGCAGGTACAGGCCGGCGAGGAAGAAGACCAGGTTCTGGTAGACGCCGGCGCGGTTGCCCGGCGTGTCGAGCAGGCCGGCGGCGGCGACCGCGGACAGCGCCGCGGCGGGCACGAGGACCAGCGCCCGGGGCACCCGGAGGGTCGCCTTGGCGATCGTGAAGTACAGCGCCAGGGCGTACAGGTACCAGAGGTTGGACGGGGTGACAGTCAACTGCTCCAGCAGGCCGGCGGGCGAGGTGGCGCGGTCGGTCGGCAGATCCGGGGCGGCGGCGAGGATCGCGGTGTGGATCAGCAGCCAGACGATGTACAGGTAGAGGAACCCGGCGATGCGGCTGCGTGCGACGACCCGCCACGGCCGCTGGGCGGCGTTCGCCGCGAAGACGCCGGAGATGGTGAAGAACAGCGGCATCCGCAGCGGCAGGAACTGCTCGCCGAGCGTTCCCCACAGGCCCGGCACCGGCACGCCGACGTGCCAGTCGATCTGCAGGTAGTCCTTGACGACGACGTGCCACCCGACGACGAGGATGACGCAGACGCCCTTCGCGGCGTCGGCCCACTCCGCCCGGTGCGACCGACCCGCGGCGGCGTCGGCGGTCCCGCTCGGTTGCCGGTGGCCGGGCCGGACGCGCGGCGCGACGGCGGCGGGCCGGGGTGCGGTGGGAGACAGCTGTCGGGTCACGCAGCCGAAGGTGCCAGCCGGATATCCGCGCGTGATCCACGAATTGTCATGAACCGGTAATGGAGTCGGCCGCCGTGGCGATGCTGATCACCATCCGCGCGGGTCCACTAGGCTCGACCCGGAGGTGCCGAACATGAAGCTCGGGTTGCACTACTGGAACTACTCCGTCCCGGCGCAGCCGGCGGCGATCGCACCGACCCTGGCGGAGACCGCCACCATCGCCGAGCAGGCCGGCGTCGCGTCGTTCACGGTGATGGACCACTTCTTCCAGATGGATGCGGTGTTCGCGGCCGAGGAGCCGATGCTGGAGGCGTACACCACGCTGGGCTACGTGGCCGCGAGGACGCAGCGGATGACGCTGGGTGTGCTGGTCACCGGCGTGATGTACCGGTATCCGGGGTTGCTCGCCAAGACCGTGACGACCCTCGACGTGCTGTCCGGCGGCCGGGCCCGCCTCGGTATCGGCGCATCCTGGTACGAGCGGGAACAGCTCGGGCTGGGCGTGCCCGTGGTGCCGGTGGCCGAGCGGTTCGAGCGGCTGGAGGAGACGCTGCGCATCTGCCGGCAGATGTGGAGTGACGACGACGGTCCGTTCAACGGACGGCACTACCAGCTCGCCGAGACCATCAACTCGCCGCAGCCGCTGAGCCGCCCGCACCCGCCCATCATGATCGGGGGTGGCGGCGAGAAGAAGACCCTGCTGCTGGTGGCCCGGTACGCCGACGCCTGCAACCTGTTCGGTAGGGACCAGGGCGCCGACGGGGTGGCGCACAAGTTGGACGTGCTGCGCGGGCACTGCGCCGCCGAGGGCCGCGACTACGACAGCATCGAGAAGACGGTGCTGGCCGCCCGGCCGCCACTGGAGGATCTGGACGGGTTCCTCGCCGAGGTGTCCGACTACGCCGCGCTCGGTGTCAGCGAGGTGCAGGTCACGCCGGATCGGGATCCGGTGGAGTTCGCCCAGCGGCTCGGTGCCGAGGTGCTGCCCCGGTTGGCCGACATCGGCTGACACCACCGGGCGCCCGGGCCGTCCATCGTGAACGGCCGGCCAATTCCCGGTGGAATTGCTGGTGTGTACCACCGTTTCCGCCGGCGATGGTGAGGGTCACACAAAGTGTTGCGGTGCCCGCCGGGAATTGTTTTCCCGGCGGGCCGGGTGCCGCAGATGTCACCACTTCTTGTTACCGATCGGTATGAAGTCTTGGAGTTGCTCGGCCAGGGTGGAATGGGTCGGGTGTGGAAAGCCCGCGACCGAATGCTTCAGTGCGACGTCGCCATCAAGGAAATCGTTCCACCGCCCGGGCTGACCGACGAGGCTCGGCAGGAATTGCGGATCCGCTCGCTTCGGGAGGCGCGGGCGATCGCGCGACTCGACCACGTCAACGTCGTGCGGGTCTTCGACGTGTTGCTGGGCGCCGATGGCGACCCGCAGATCGTGATGGAGTACGTGCGGCGATGCACGCCCGCCAGCGCACCTTCACGACGGCGAAGCGGAAGGGCTGCGCCATCGTCTGGTCGACGCCCGAGGCCGCCTGGGACGCGGACGCGTTCCAGGACATCACCTCCGGCTTCCGGCCGGCGTCGGCGGCGGGCGGGGCCACCCCGTCCGCCAGGCCCGACCCCAGCGTCTCGCCCACGCCGGGCGCTCCACCCGTGCGGTCCGCTCGCGGCTCGTCGGGATGGCGAGCAACCGGTGCCTGGACATCACGGCACCGGACTCACCGGACCCCGTCCGGCCGCGACTCTTCGACTGCCGGGACGACCGCGCCCGCAACCAGCTCTGGACGATGCGGCCGGACGGCAGCGTGCAGTTGGGCGGCCGCTGTCTGGACGTTGCTCGGTGCGTCCAGCGACGCCGGAGCGGCGATCCAGCTCACCACCTGCAACACGACCCCCGCGCAGCGGTTCACCCTGAGCGAGGGTCGGCAACTGGTCAACGCGCACAGCGGACTGTGCCTGGGCACGGTCGGCCAGAGCACCGCGAACGGCGCGTAGCTCGAACAGCGCGGCTGCACCCCCGGCACGTCTCATCTGCGGTGGACGCGGCGCTGACAGCGGGCGAGGGCTGACCTCCACCAGTGGTGGAGGTCAGCCCTCGCCAACGGTCGACGGGGTCAGGCCACCGAGGCGGGGAACCGTTCCCACACCCGGTGCGCGGCCATCAGCTCCCGCACCGCCGTCAGGGTCTCGGCGCCGGAATCCGCCGTGACGATGCCGGGCGTGCCGACCACTCCGGCCTGCTCCAGCACGGTGACGCCGCCGCCCCAGGCGCCGATCGCCTTGACGTGGCGCCAGCACTCCTCGACGAGGAGCAGCACGCGCGGATCCACGGTCGACGGGCCCGGGCGGCCCGCCTTGGCGTCCCGGGCCGGCATCGCGTCCGGCGCGGGCGCCGGCGCCCCGGCCAGCAGGAGCGCGTCGAACTCGACCGACCGTCCGGTGGCGAAGGTGCGCTGCACCGGCAGGTCACCGACCATGCCGCCGTGCGGGGCGATCAGCAGCGGCACCATGCCGGCCTCGAACACGGCCCGGCGGACGTGGTCGACCCCGTCCAGGTCACCGTCGGGGTCGACGACGATGCCGACGGTACGGCCGTCGGTGGGCCACTCCTGACCGACCTGCGACAGCGCGGGGCTGGGCGTGACGTCGGCGAGCGGCACGGTCGGCTGCGGCGCGGGCAGACCCAGGCCGGTGGCGACCTGCGCGCACAGCACCGGGTCGATGTTGGCGAGGCTCTGCAGCTGGCGTTCCTTGATCGCCTGGTGGTAACACTTGCCCAGCTCGAAGGTGTAGGCACGGATGATGTGCTCCTGCTCGACCGGCGACATGCTCAGCCAGAACAGGCGGACCTGGCTGTAGTGGTCGTCGAAGGAGGCCGGGTTGGCACGGACCTTGGGCGCCTGCGCCACCGTCACCGGCACGTCGAGGAACGCGTCCTCGGCGTCGCCGGCGGGCAGCGGGTTGCCACCGTCGAGCGAGTTCGGCCGGTACGGTGCCACGCCCGCGTGCACGGCCTGCTGGTGGAAGCCGTCGCGCAGCATGTCGTTCACCGCCGCGTGCGGGCGGTTGATCGGGATCTGCGAGAAGTTGGGGCCGCCCAGCCGGGTGAGCTGCGTGTCGACGTACGAGAAGAGCCGGCCCTGCAGCAGCGGGTCGTTCGTGACGTCGATGCCCGGCGGCAGGTGGCCCAGGTGGAAGGCGACCTGCTCGGTCTCGGCGAAGAAGTTCGTCGGCGTGCGGTTGAGGACGAGCCGTCCGATCGGCTGGACCTCCGCCAACTCCTCCGGCACGATCTTCGTCGGGTCCAGCAGGTCGATGCCGGCGAAGGTCTCCTCGGGGGTGTCGGGGAAGACCTGGATGCCCAGCTCCCACTCCGGGAACGCGCCGGCCTCGATCGCGTCGTAGAGGTCGCGTCGGTGGAAGTCCGGGTCCATGCCGCTGAGCATCTGCGCCTCCTCCCAGGTCAGGGAGTGCACGCCGAGCTTCGGCTTCCAGTGGAACTTGGCCAGCGCCGTCTCCCCGGCCTCGTTGACGAGGCGGAAGGTGTGCACGCCGAAGCCCTCCATCGTCCGGTACGAGCGCGGGATGCCCCGGTCGGACATGTTCCAGATGGTGTGGTGCTGCGCCTCGGTGTGCAGGGAGACGAAGTCCCAGAAGGTGTCGTGGGCGCTCTGCGCCTGGGGGATCTCGCGGTCGGGGTGCGGCTTGCCGGCGTGGATGATGTCGGGGAACTTGATCGCATCCTGGATGAAGAAGACCGGCATGTTGTTGCCGACCAGGTCGAAGGTGCCCTCGTCGGTGTAGAACTTCGTCGCGAAGCCACGGGTGTCGCGGACCGTGTCGGCCGACCCGCGCGAGCCGAGGACGGTGGAGAACCGTACGAAGACCTCCGTCTCCCGGCCCTTCTTCAGGAAGCCGGCCCGGGTGACCGCCTCGGCGGTGCCGTAGGCGGTGAACACGCCGTGCGCGCCGGCGCCGCGCGCGTGCACCACGCGCTCCGGAATGCGCTCGTGGTCGAAGTGCGTGATCTTCTCGCGTAGGTGGTGGTCCTGGAGCAGGACCGGGCCGCGGGGTCCGGCCTTGAGCGAGTGGTCGGTGTCGCGCAGTCGCGCCCCGTTGGCGGTGGTCAGGTAGGCGCCCTGCTGGCCGTTCGCGGTCGCCGGCGCGCCGGTCTCGGCACCGGTGGGCGTACGGGTCTGCGGTGCGCCCTGTTCCGGCTTGGGCGGCAGCGGGTCGTGCGGGGTTGTCGGCTCCTCGATCGTCGGGGGCGCGCTGCCGGGCGCGCCCGGGACGTCCGGCGTGAGGGCGTCGGCGAACTTGTCTGAGGCTGTCTTCACGGCGTTCTTGACCGCCTCGGCGGGCTTGCTGGAATCCACTGGACGTACCCCTCCATGGAGCGCTTACGAGCAGGCGAGAGCCCTGCTACCCCTGGTCAGAGGGTCAAAACACAATCGATGCCGCAGGACTGGTGATTTCACCGATGCGTGGCCCGGCGGCGCGGTCAAAACTGACGCACGTCGATATCCCTCGACTCTAGGGAGTGCCCGACGTGTCGTCACCAACCACCACCCGTCCCCGTTCCATGGCCGCCCGGCTCGGGCTGGCCGCCGTACTGGTCGCCGGAGCCGTCCTGGCCGGTCCGTCCGGCGTCGCGCAGGCCGCCGGCCCGTACGAGCGTGGTCCCGCCCCGACCACCGCGATCCTGGAGGCCAGTCGCGGTCCCTTCGCCACCGCCTCGCAGAGTGTCTCGTCGCTCAGCGTCACCGGCTTCGGCGGCGGCGTCATCTACTACCCGACCAGCACCAGCGAGGGCACCTTCGGCGCCATCGCCATCTCGCCCGGCTATACCGCCGCCTGGTCGAGCATCAGCTGGCTCGGACCGCGGATCGCCTCGCACGGTTTCGTGGTGATCGGCATCGAGACCAACACCCGGTTGGACCAGCCGGACAGCCGGGGCCGGCAGCTGCTCGCCGCGCTGGACTACCTCACCGAGCGCAGTTCGGTGCGCAGCCGGATCGACAGCAGTCGGCTCGCCGTGGCCGGCCACTCGATGGGTGGCGGGGGCAGCCTGGAGGCGGCCTCGGCTCGACCGTCGTTGCAGGCGGCGGTGCCGTTGGCGCCGTGGAACCTGGACAAGAGCTGGTCCGAGGTGCGGGTGCCGACACTGATCATCGGTGGCGAGAGCGACACCGTCGCTCCGGTCGCGTCGCATTCGGTGCCGTTCTACACCAGCATCCCGTCCTCCTCCGAGAAGGCGTACCTGGAGCTGAACGGCGCGAGCCACTTCTTCCCGCAGACGGTGAACACGCCGACCGCGCGGCAGATGGTGGCCTGGCTGAAGCGCTTCGTCGACGACGACACCCGCTACGAGCAGTTCCTCTGCCCCGGGCCGAGTGGCTCGCAGATCGAGGAGTACCGCAACACCTGCCCCAGCGCCTGAGCGGGGATCCGGGGCGGTCGCCGACGGCGGCCGCCCCGTCCGCGTCGGATCATCGAAGGTCTTGACGCCGTACCCGAGAAACGTACACTGCGAGTGTAAATAACACCCGCCACGGCAGAGGGATGGGTGATGGAGCGCGGCCTCGAACTGCACCACATCGGCGTCCGTTTCGGCGGCCTCACCGCCCTCGACGACGTCTCCCTGCGGGTGCCACCCAACCGGGTGGTGGGCGTGATCGGGCCCAACGGCGCCGGCAAGACCACGCTGTTCAACGTGATCTGCGGATTCGTCGCACCGCACACGGGTTCGCTCACCCTCGACGGCCGGCCGCTGCGGCCACGGCCGCACCAGCTGACCCGGCTCGGCATCGCCCGGACCCTGCAGGGGACCGGGCTCTTCGCCGGGCTCACCGTGCTGGAGAACGTGCTGACCGGCGCCTCACACACCGCGCGGGCCGGCTTCGCCACGGCGCTGTTCGGCCTGCCCGCCAGTGACCGCGACGAACGGCGGCTGCGCCGGCAGGCCCTGGACATCCTCGACGATCTCGGCATCGCCCAGCACGCCGAGGCCGCGCCGGGCACGCTGCCCTTCGCCGTACGCCAGCGGGTCGCCCTGGCCCGCGCGCTCGCCGCGCGGCCCCGGCTGCTGCTGCTCGACGAGCCTGCCGGTGGCCTCGGCGGCGACGACATCGACGAGCTGGCCGAGCTGGTCCGCGAGTTGCCCCGTCGGGACACCGATCCCTGCGCGGTGCTGCTGGTCGAGCACCACATGGACCTGGTGATGGCCGTCTGCGACGACCTCGTCGTGCTCGACTTCGGTCGGGTGATCGCCGCCGGCACGCCGGAGGAGATCCGCGACGACCCGGCGGTCACCGACGCCTATCTCGGCGCCACGCTCGAGGAAGCCTCATGAGCGCACCGGACCTGCTCGTGGTGCGTGGTCTGGTGGCCGGCTACGGGGCTGCGCCCGTGCTGCGGGCCGTCGACCTCACCGTCGCGGCGGGCACGATCGCCGCCGTCGTCGGCGCCAACGGCGCGGGCAAGACCACCCTGCTGCGGGCGCTGTCCGGCATGATCCGCCCGGCCGCCGGCCAGGTCGTCCTCGCCGGGGAGGACCTGCGCGGTACGCCGGTGGAGCAGCTCGTCCGGCGGGGCATGGCGCACGTGCCGGAGGGGCGGGGCGTGATCAGCGAGCTGACCGTCGACGAGAACCTGCGCCTCGGCGGGTTGTGGCGGCGTGACCGGGCCGACGCGGGCCGCGCCCTCGACGAGGTCTACGAGCTGTTCGAGCCGCTCGCCCGCCGCCGCCGGCACCTCGGTCACCAGCTCTCCGGCGGCGAGCGGCAGATGCTCGCGCTGGGTCGGGCACTGGTCGGTCGGCCCCGACTGCTGCTGCTCGACGAGCCGTCGCTCGGCCTGGCGCCCCGGGTGGTCGCCCGGACGATGGCCCTGCTGCGCCAGTTGCGCGACCGGACCGGCCTGACCGTGCTGCTGGTCGAACAGAACGTGCGCAGCGCGCTCGCCGTCGCCGACCAGGGCGTCGTGATGTCCCTCGGCCAGGTCGTGATCGCCGCACCGGCCGCCAGGCTGCGCGACGACGTCGACCTGCGCCACGCGTACCTCGGTTTCTGACCACCACCTCGTCCCCCGGAGGGAGGACTGTTGGACCGCTTCGTCTTCCTCACCGTCGACGGCCTGTCCCGGGGCGCGGTGTACGCCGCGTTCGCGCTGGCCCTGGTGCTCATCTGGCGGGCGGCGCGGGTCGTCAACTTCGCCCAGGGGGCGATGGCCGTCGCCGCCGCGTACGTCGCCTACTCGGTGTCCGCGGCGACCGGCTCGTACTGGTTGGGCTTCGGCGTGGCGATCGTCGCCGGGCTGCTGCTGGGCGCGGTGGTGGACCGCGTCGTGATGCGCCACGTCGACCACGCCTCGCCACTCAACCCGGTGATCGTCGCGCTCGGGCTGGTGCTGCTGATCCAGGCCGTCCTGGGCATGGTGTACGGCAACGAGTTCCGTCCCGCCGAGGCACCGTTCGGCAGATCCGCCCTCACCGTGGGCGGCGTCGCGGTGCTGTCGCCGTACGACCTGTTCGTCTTCGCCACGATCGGTGTGGTGGTCAGCGGCCTGGCCTGGATGTTCGCCCGTACCCCGGTCGGCCTGCGGATGCGCGCGGCGGCCTTCGCGCCCGAGGTGTCCCGTCTGCTCGGGGTCAACGTCGGTGGGATGTTGACGCTCGGCTGGGCGCTCGCCTCCGGTGTCGGCGCGCTGGCCGCCATGCTGGTCATCCCGACCGAGCTGGGGCTGCATCCGCACGCCATGGACCTGGTCTTCGTCTCGGCGTTCACCGCGGCGGTGGTCGGCGGGCTGGACAGCCCACCAGGGGCGGTGGTCGGCGGTCTGGTGGTGGGCCTGCTGCTCTCGTACGTCAGCGGCTACGCCGGCAGCGACCTCACCCCCCTGGCGGTGCTGGTCCTGCTGCTGGCGGTGCTGCTGGTCCGGCCCGGCGGGCTGTTCGCCCCGGTCGCGGCGAGGCGGGTGTGAGCGCCACCGGGGCGGTCCTGCCGCCGAAGAACCGGCCGGCCGCCACGGGTGACCGACCGGTCGACCGGCGACGCGGCTCCACCCTGCTGCGTCACCTCGCCGTCGTGCTCGTCGTCGGGCTGCTGCTGGTGGCGGTCAGCTACACCGTCGAGCCGTTCCGCAACTTCCAGCTGGCCACGGTGGCCGCCTACCTCTGCGCGACCGCCGGGTTGACCGTCCTCACCGGGCTCAACGGCCAGCTCTCGCTCGGGCACGGCGCGTTGATGGCCACCGGGGCGTACACGGTGGCGCTGTGCCAGAACGCCTTCGCCGACCGGGGGATGACCGGCGGCTGGCTCCTGCCGCTCTCGCTCGGCGCGGCGATCGTCAGCACGGTCGCGGTCGGTGCGGTGGTCGGTGTGGCGGCGGCTCGACTGCGCGGCCCCTACCTGGCCGGGGTCACCCTCGCCGTGGCCGTGGTCGTGCCGGCGCTGGCCGTCACCTTCGACGGCGTGTTCAACGGTGAGCAGGGGCTGTCGGTGCCGGTGGAGCCACCGCCGCTGGCGCTCGGCCCGTACTTCCCCTATGAGCGCTGGCAGCTCTGGGTCACCGGCGCGGCCACCCTGCTCGCGATGCTGCTGCTGGCGAACCTGATCCGCAGCCGGTACGGGCGCACGTTCCGGGCGGTCCGCGACGACGAGGTGGCGGCGCGCCTCGCCGGCATCCACGTGGCCCGCACCCAGGTCCTCGCGTTCGTGGTCAGCGCCGCCACCGCCGGGCTCGGCGGCGCGCTGCTGGCGGTGCTCGCGCAGAGCGTCTCGCCCGGCGCGTTCTCGCTGACCCTGTCGCTGTTCCTGCTGATGGCCGTGGTGATCGGTGGGTTGGGTCGGCTCACCGGGGCGTTGTGGGGGGCCGTGCTGCTCGTGGCCCTGCCCGATCTCACCCACTCGCTCACCGAGCTGCTCACCCTCTCGCCCGCGGTGGCGCAGCGGCTGGAGGGCAACCTCCCGCTGGCGATCTTCGGACTCACCCTGATCGTCGTCATGATCGCCGCCCCCGGCGGTGTGCAGGGTCTGCTGTCGCGTCTCGGCCGGGCGCTGTCGGCCCGATGGTCGGCCCGGCGTTCCTGAGCTGTCCTCGGTCCGGCCTCGGCCGGGCGCCCCACCACCACACCGTTCCCGACAGTCATCACCGAGAAAGGTCGGTGTTCTCCATGCACCGTACGGCACAACGCGGTCTCGCGATCGTCAGCACCATCGCCCTGTTGGTCGCCGCCGCCGGCTGTGGCGGCGACGACGGCCCCGGCTCCGGCGGGGCGTCGGTGCCGGGCGTCACCGACACCGAGATCGTCGTCGGCACCCACATGCCCCTGACCGGTCCGGCCTCGGCCGGCTACTCCAAGATCGCCCCGGCGACGAAGGCGTACTTCGACTACGTCAACGCGGCCGGCGGCGTGCACGGTCGGAAGATCACCTACAAGGTCATGGACGACGGCTACAACCCGGCGAACACCCAGCAGGTGGTCCGCCAGCTCGTCCTGCAGGACAAGGTCTTCGCCATCCTCAACGGCCTCGGTACGCCGACGCACACCGGAGTGCTCGACTTCCTCAAGAGCAACCGGGTGCCGGATCTCTTCGTCGCCTCCGGCAGCCGCAGCTGGGACCAGCCGGACAAGTATCCGGGCACGTTCGGGTTCAACCCGGACTACACGGTCGAGGGCAAGATCCTCGCCAACTACGCGAAGGCGAACCTGGCCGGGCAGAAGGTCTGCTTCCTCGGCCAGGACGACGACTTCGGCCGCGACAGCCTGGCCGGCGTGGAGAAGGTGCTCGGTGCCGGGGCGGTGGCGGTGGCGGTCAAGCAGACGTACGTCACCAGCAACACCAACGTGGCGCCGCAGATCGGCGCGTTCAAGGCGGCCGGTTGCCAGGTCGTGGTGCTCGCCACCGTGCCAGGCTTCACCGCGCTCTCCATCGGCACCGCGGCGCGGTTGGGTTTCAAACCGCAGTGGCTGGTCTCCAACGTCGGTGCCGACCACCCGACCCTCGCCAAGCAGCTCGGCGCCGCCGCTGCGCTGTTGGAGGGCATGGTCGGCACCAACTACCTGCCGATGCAGAACGACACGGCGAACCCGTGGATCCAGCTCTTCACGAAGGTCAACAAGACGCACAACGGGGACGCGCCGTTCGACGGCAACACCGTCTACGGCATGTCGGTCGGCTACCTGTTCGTGCAGGCGCTGCTCGCCGCGGGTAAGGATCTCACCCGGGAGAATATGCTCGAGGCCGTGCAGAAGGGCGGCTTCCAGGGCCCCGGGCTGGTGCCGCTGCGTTTCTCTGCCACCGACCACTCCGGCTACGGCGGCCAGCGGCTGAGCCGGGTGAGCGGGGGAGTGCAGAGCTACTTCGGGCCGGCGTACGAGACCGACGAGGCGGACGGGCCGGTCAACGAGTACACCGCCGCACCGGTGGCGCCACCCGCGAACGGGGTGCCGACCGTCTCCTGACGACCCGTAGCACCGGCAGTCGACCGGGTGTGGCCGCGCGTGACCACACCCGGTCGTCCTGCTGCGCCCGTCCCGGCGCAGAGGTGGGACGGTCGTTGACCGAGAGAGATCAGCCCTCCTACTATCCGCACCATGACTGCAAATACACGTCGGATCGTCACCGTCACCGGCCAGCACCGGCTGATCATCGACTGTCTAGACTCGGCGATGCGTCGGGGGGCGCCGTGGCGGTGAGGGGGCGGAGGCGGATGGAGACGGTCGAGGTGCCGGGCCGCGTCGACGGGCGGACCGCTCGCGCCGAGCGCACCCGTGCGGCCATCGTCGAGGCGCACCTCGCCCTCATCTCCGAGGGTGACCTGCGTCCGACCGGGGAGCGCATCGCCGAACGGGCCGGCATCTCGCTGCGGACGCTCTGGACCAACTTCAAGGACATGGAGACCCTGTTCGAGGCCAGCGGTGCCGAGGTGCTCCGCCAGCAGGACGCCGCCTACCGGCCGATCGCGCCCGGGTTGCCGCTGGTGAAGCGTGTCGACGCGTACTGCCGGCAGCGGGCCCGGCTGCTCCAGCTCATCGCGCCGTCGGCGCGGGCCGCCCAGATGCGGGAGCCGGTGTCGGACCAGCTGCACCGCAACCGCCTCAAGCACATCGACCGGGTCCGCGAGGAGGTCGAGCAGCTCTTCGCCGCCGAGCTGGCGCGCGCCGGACGGGGGCGCGACCAGCTGCTCAACGCGCTGGTGGTGGCGAGCACATGGTCGTCCTGGTCGATGCTGCGCGACGGCCTCGGGCTGGGCGTGGACCCGGCCCGCGCGGTGATGGCGCGTACGGTCGGCGCCCTGCTGGCCGAGGTGTCGGCCGACTGATCCCGGCGTCGCCCCCTCTTTCCATCCGGTTACCGGTGGGTCACACTGGGACGCATGGTTACTGCATCAAGAGTGCAATTAACCGTGCTGCATGGCCGGGACGACGAGTGCCGGGCCATTCGGGGCCTGCTCGACGGCATCACCGACGGCGGCGGATCCCTGCTGCTGCACGGTGAGCCCGGATCGGGTCGTACCGCCCTGGTCGGCCACGCCCACCGGCACGTCGAGGGCCACACCACCACCGTGCTCGCCGGCACCGGGCTCGCCGAGGAGGCCGGGTTGCCGTACGCCGGCCTGCAACGCCTGCTCGATCCGCTGCTCGACCGGACCGCCGCCCTGCCGAAGGAGCACCGCCACCTGCTGCGGCGGGCGCTGGGCGGGCAGGACTGCCCGAGCGATCGTCAACTCGCGCTCTCGATGGCGGTGCTCGGCCTGCTCGCCGCCGCGGCCCGGGACCGTCCGCTGCTGGTGACGATGGATGACGTCGACCGAGGAGACCCGCAGACCGGGCGGGTGCTGGCCTTCGTGGCCCGCCGCCTGCGGCGGGTGCCGGTCGTCGTCCTGCTCACCGCCGACCTCACCGCCAGCATCGACGGGATAGCGGCGCACCGACTGCGACCGCTGACCGGGCAGGAGAGCGCCGCCGTCCTCACCGACCGGCTCCGGCTGCGCCGCGAACGACAGGGCGGTGTCGTCGACCACGACCGGCTGCCCGAGCGGCCCGCCCCGCCGGCGGTCGCCGCCCTCGGCGTGGTCGGCGGCGGTAACCCGCAGGCCCTGGTGGACCTCGCCGACGTGCTCACCCCGGGCCAGTGGCGGGCCGAGGAGCCGCTGCCCACCGCGCCACCGACCGACGGCGCGCTGGCCCGCTCCTACCGGGCCCGGCTGGACCGGCTGTCGCCGTCCACCCGCCGGCTGCTGCTGCTCGCCGCATTGGACGAGGAGTACGGGCCGGCCGCCCCGACCCGGGCCGTGCGCGCCGCCGTGGAGGGGCTCGCGCCGGCGGAGGTCGGCGGCCTGGTCCGCGTCGAGCCGGGCGGCGTCACGTTCCACCAGCCGTTGGTCCGCGCCCTGGTCGTGGCCGGTGCGCCGCTCGCGCAGCGTCGGGCGGCGCACCGGTTGCTCGCCGGCGCACTCGATCCGCACGGGCAGCGCCTGCGCCGGGCGATGCACCTCGCCGCCGCGGCGGCGGGTGCCGACCCGGCCCTCGCCACCGAGCTGGAAGAGGCCGCGACCGCCGCGACGGGCGACTGGTCCACCGCCTCGGCCGCGCTCTGCCGGGCCGCCGAGCTCAGCGACGACCCGGGGCGCACGGCTGCCCGCCTGCTGTCCGCCGCCCACTACGCCTGGGCCGCCGGCCAACCCGGTCAGGCCCGCCTGCTGCTCGACCGCCTCCGCGGCGTCGGAGGTGCGGTGGCCGTCGAGGGGCGTGCGGCTCTGCTGCGCGGCGAGCTGGAACTGCGCTGCGACGCCGCCGCGGACGCCTCGGCCACCCTGCTCGCCGCCGCCGACGGGCTGGCCGGCACCGATCGCTTCCTGGCGCTGACCGGGCTCGTACGCGCGGGCGAGGCCGTCTGCTTCGGCGGCGACCAGTACCGGTACGCCGAGGTCGGCCGCCGGGCGGCGGCGCTGCGGCGTCCGAACGACCCGCCCGTCATGGAGCTGATGAGCTGTCTGGTCGCCGGTGTGGCGGCGACGCTGCGCGGCGACCACGAGCGGGCCGGCCCGGCACTGCGTCGGACGGTCGTGCTGGGCGGCCGGTTGACCGGCCCGTCGTTGACCCCCACCGCGCTCGCCTGTGCGGCGGCCGCCGGTCTGGTGGTCGCGGTCGACGGTGCCGCGCACCGGCTCGCCGAGCGCGCCGTCGCCCTGGCGCGGGAGCGGGGCGAACTGTCCATGCTGTCCCGGGCGCTGGAGTTGCGAGCGGTCGCCGAGTACTGGCTGGGACGGCACGAGACGGCGGCGGAGACCTCCCGCGAGGGGCTGCGGGTCGCGCGCGCCACCGGTCAGACCAACTGCGCCAACGTCCACCTGGGCATGCTCGCCGTGCTGGCCGCCGTGCGGGCCGACCGGGACACCAGTCTGCGACGGATCCGGGAGATCGGTGAGGCGCCGACACCGGGCAGCCGTCCGCACGCGCTCGCCGGGTGGGCGCTGGCGGTCCTCGACCTGGTCGACGGCCGGCACGCCGAGGCCGCGGCACGGCTGGCGTCGCTGGCCCGGCTGGGCACCGGCCGAGGCCAGGTGCTGGTGCAGGTGATGGCAACCCCGTACCTGGTCGAGGCGGCCGCCCATCTGGCCCACCGCCCGGCGGCGACGGCCGCACTCGCCGTGTTCGACAGGTGGGCCAGCAGCACCGCGAGCCCGTTGCGGCGGGCGCTGTCCGCCCGGTGTCACGCGTTGCTCGCACCCCGGGGCAGTGCCGAGGTCGAGCGGCAGTTTCTGACCGCGCTGCGGCTGCACCCGGCCGAGGCTGGCGCGTTCGAACGGGCGCGTACCGAGCTGCTCTTCGGCCAGGAGCTGCGCCGCAGCCGACGCCCCCGCGACGCCCGCGGGCACCTGCACCGCGCCCGCGAGACGTTCACCCTGCTCGGGGTGGGATGTTGGGGCGAGCAGGCCACGGCGGAGCTGCGCGCCGCCGGGGAGTCCGTCGGCCCGCCGGATCTGCCGGCGGCGCGGCTGCTGACCGGCCAGCAACTGCGGATCGCCCAACTGGTCGCCCAGGGGGCCACCAATCGGGAGATCGCGGCGCGGATGTTCCTGTCCACCCGTACGGTCGACCACCACCTGCGCAACGTGTTCCACCGGCTGGGCATCCGCTCCCGTACCGAGCTGGCCCGCGCGTTCGCGGACGAGCCGCACGCGGGCCGACGCCGGTGACGCCCGCTCGGACACCGTCCGGTCTGGACGACCTAAACTATCACCGCTAGTTTATGCGTCATGGAGCTCACCCTCTCCGCCGAACAGGCGGCGGTCCGGCAGCTCGCCGCCGAGTTCGCCGACCGGGAGCTGGTCCCGCACGCCGCCGAGTGGGACCGGCGCGAGTCGGTCGACCCGGCCATCGTCGGCAAGCTCGGCGAGCTGGGCTTCCTCGGGCTGACCATCGCCGAGTCCGACGGCGGCTCCGGCGGCGACCACCTCGCATACTGCCTCGTGCTGGAGGAACTCGGCCGGGGCGACTCGGCCGTGCGCGGCATCGTCTCGGTCTCCCTCGGCCTGGTCGCGAAGTCGATCGCCGCCCACGGCACCGCCGCGCAGCGGGCGCAGTGGCTGCCCCGGCTCTGCGCCGGCACCGCACTCGGCTGCTTCGCGCTGACCGAACCGGACAGCGGCTCGGACGCGGCCGCGCTGCGCACCCGCGCGGTCCGCGACGGCGACGACTGGCTGCTCACCGGCACCAAGACGTTCATCACCAACGGCACCACCGCCGACGTCGCGCTCGTCTTCGCCCGCACCGGCGGCCCCGGCCACCGGGGCGTCACCGCGTTCCTGGTGCCCACCGGCAGCGCCGGGCTGACCCGTCGGGAGATCCACGGCAAGCTCGGCCTGCGCGGGCAGGCCACCGGCGAGCTGCACCTCGACGAGGTCCGCGTGCCCGACGAGGCCCGCCTCGGTGTCGAGGGCGGCGGCTTCCGCCTGGCCCTGTCCACCCTGGCCAAGGGCCGGATGTCGGTGGCCGCCGGCTGCGTCGGCATCGCCCAGGGGTGTCTGGACGCCGCGGTCGGCTACGCCGGGCAGCGGACCCAGTTCGGCAAGCCGATCGCCGGCCACCAGCTCGTGCAGCAGTTGCTGGCCGCCATCGCGGTGGACACCGCCGCCGCCCGCCTGCTGGTGTGGAGGGTGGCCGACCTGATCGACCGGGACGAGCCGTTCGCCACCCCGAGGCGTCGATGGCCAAGCTCTTCGCCAGCGAGGCCGCCGTCCGCGCGGCCAACAACGCGGTCCAGGTCTTCGGGGGGTACGGCTACATCGACGAGTACCCGGTCGGCAAGTACCTGCGCGACGCCCGGGTCGCCACCCTCTACGAGGGCACCAGCCAGATCCAGCAACTCCTCATCGGACGCGCGCTCACCGGCGTCAACGCCTTCTAGTCCAAAGGACCCTCGGCATGCGAGTCTTCACCTCCCTCGACGAGCTGGCCACCGCAGTCGGCGAGACCCTCGGCCCCGGCCCCTGGCAGCGGATCGAGCAGAGCCGGGTCGACCTCTTCGCCGACGCCACCGACGACCACCAGTGGATCCACCTCGACCCGGTCCGGGCCGCGGCGGGGCCCTTCGGCGGGACGATCGCGCACGGCTACCTGACCCTGTCGATGCTGCCGGCACTGGCCGGCGGGCTCTACCGGGTCGACGGGGTGGCGATGGGGGTCAACTACGGCCTGAACCGGGTGCGGTTCCCCGCACCGGTCCGCGTCGGGGCGGCCGTCCGGGCCACCGTCACCTTCACCGAGGTGTCCCCGGTCAGCGGTGGGGTGCAGCTGGTCGCGACGGTCACCGTGGAGGCCGACAGCGGCGGCAAGCCCGTCTGCGTCGCCGAGACGGTCAGTCGGCTGTACCAGGGTGTGCCGCGCTGACCGCAGGGGGCGTGGCCGCCCCTTCTCGGCGGCGGACCGGGGCTAACGGTGCAGTCTGCTGCCGAGCCAGCGCAGCTGCCGGCGGACGTGGACGGCCTCCCCGCCCTCGTGGCCGTTGAACGGGTAGACGTGCATCTCGCGCTCCGGCGGGACCGGCAGGCCGGACGCGGCGCCGTACTGGTTGTAGGCGGCGAATCCCGTCGTCGGTGGGCAGACGGTGTCGCGTAGGCCGATCCCGAAGTGCGCCGGCGCGGTGGCGCGGCGGGCCAGATTCACCGCGTCCACGTAGGACAACGTGCGCCACACCGCATCCTCGGCCTCCCGGTGCACGGCGAGGTAACGGGCGATCTCACCGTACGGTGCGGGGTCGCTGATCCGGACGCCCTGCTGCATGTCGCAGAGGAACGGGGCGGTGGTCAGCACCGCCGTGAGATCGTCCAGCAGACCGGCCACCGCCAGGGCGAGCCCGCCGCCCTGACTGTTGCCGACCACGGCCACGCGGGCGGCGTCGACCCCCGGCAGGGCGCGGACCGCCTCGACCGCCCGGACCGCGTCGGTGATCAGCCGGCGATAGTGGTAGTCACGCGGGTCGAGGATCCCCCAGGTGGCCGGCCAGGGGCCGCCGGGCGCGCCGTGCGGATCGGCGGTGTCGCCCGCGCCGTACTGCCCCGCCTGCCCCCGGTTGTCCATCAGCAGATGCGCGTACCCGGCCACCGGCCAGGTCAGCCGCTCGTGCGGCAGGCCGCGACCACGGCCGTAGCCGGCGAACTCCACCACGGCGGGCAACGGCTCCCGGACGCCGGCCGGGCGGGTGTACCAGGCGCGTACCGGGTCGCCGCCGAAGCCGGCGAATGTGACGTCCCAGGAGTCGAGCAGCGGTAGGTCGGTGGGCTCCGGACGGACGTCGACGAGCACCGGTCGGGCGGCGGCCCCGGCGAGGGTGTCGCGCCAGAACTGGTCGAAATCCTCGGGTTCGGCGACAGCGGGGGAGTACCGCTCAAGCTCGTCGAGATGCGGGGCGGAGTACGACACGGATCCTCGCAGGGTCAGTGCGGCTGAGCGGGGGGCGCGGTGCTCTCCCGGACGACCAGCTCGGTCACCAGGTCGATGCGGCTGGTCGCCGGCTCGTTGCCGCTGGCCAGGTCGAGCAGCATCTGGGTGGCGATGCCGGCCATGTCGCGCAGCGGCTGGTTGATGGTGGTGAGCGCCGGGTCGGTCCAGGCAGCGACCGGCAGGTTGTCGTACCCGATCACCGAAAGGTCCTCGGGCACCCGCAGGCCGCACTGCCGTGCGGCCCGGAGCACCCCCATGGCCTGGATGTCCGAGCCGGCGAAGATGGCGGTAGGGCGCTCCGGCAGGCGCAGCAGTTGCAACCCGTGGGTGTGCCCAGCGCCCGCCGAGAAGCTGCCGTAGCGGATCAGCTCCCGGTCGACCGCGAGCCCGGCCTCCTCGTGTGCGGACTGGAAGCCGGCCGCGCGGGCGCGGCTGCAGAGCACGTCGGGTGGCCCGGAGATGATCGCGATACGCCGGTGACCCAGCTCCAGCAGGTGCCGGGCGGCGAGCAGGCCGCCGTTCCAGTTGTTGGACCCGACGGTGGGCACCGACGCCGAGGTGGCGCTGTCGGTGTCGACGACGACGAACGGGATGCCGTGGCGTCGCAGGTGCTGTTGCTGGACCTCGGCCAGATGGGAGAGGACGAACACCACCCCCAGTGGACGGTCCGCGAGCACGGCGTCCAGCCAGCGCGGCGGTGGGCGGTGCGCCCCGTCGAGCTGAGCGACCGACAGTCCGAGGCCGGCCGCGCTGGTCACCGCCTCGACGCCGCGCAGGATCTCCATCGCCCAGCCCGTGTCGAACTGGTGGAAGACGAGGTCGACCCGCCCTCCGCTGGACGACGTGCGACGCGTGCGGCGCTGGTACCGGTGGCGGTCCAGGCTCGCCTCGACGCGCGCCCGGGTGCCGGGGGCGACATCACCGCGTCCGTTGAGGACCTTGGAGACCGTCGCGACCGAGACACCGACATCGGTGGCGATGGTCGCGATGGTGGTGGAGGCGGGTGGGTCGAGCGGGCGGTGCTCTGTCATCGCAGCCTCATACAACATCCGAAAGTTTCGGCAGACCTTAACACGAATGGTCGTTTGCGCCAGAGGGGTTGACATCGGCCGGACGTCCTCAAGACATCGATGGGGCTCTTGACACGTCCGGGTGGCGGACTTAGGTTGCCGAAAAGGTTACGCAGGTTTCCGGAAAGTTTCGGATCGTGCACCGTCCGCCACGCAGCCGGTCCCACCAGGGCTGCCGCCTGGCCGGAGCTAAGGGGTCGCGGCATGAGAAGTCAGTCGCCCGTCGACAGCGACATCGCGCCGTGGCGCGATCCGCACCTGTCGCCGTCCGAGCGGGCCGAGGCGCTCGTGTCGTTGATGTCGCTGGAAGAGAAGATCGCCCAGTTGATCGGGGTCTGGGTGGGCGCCGAGGCATCCGGCGAGGGCGTCGCCCCGCACCAGTCCGACATGATCGAGGGCCTTCCGGAGTGGACCGAGGTCATCCGGTACGGGCTGGGCCAACTCACCCGCCCGTTCGGC
Organism: Micromonospora sp. NPDC050695; assembly: GCF_040654415.1. NCBI lineage: Bacteria > Bacillati > Actinomycetota > Actinomycetes > Micromonosporales > Micromonosporaceae > Micromonospora > Micromonospora sp. NPDC050695. The sequence continues at coordinate 218,228 of NZ_JBFAHZ010000002.1, read as the reverse complement.
ACCGCACCGGTCGACCCGGTGCTCGGTGCCCGATCGCTGGCCGCGTCCCAGGCGCAGATCGTGGCCGCCAGCCGGTTCGGCATCCCGGCGCAGGTGCACGAGGAGTGCCTCACCGGGTTCGCGGCCTGGCGGGCCACCGTCTATCCCAACCCGCTGGGCTGGGGCGCCTCCTTCGACCCCGAGCTGGTCGAGGAGATGGCCGGTCGGATCGGGCGGTCGATGCGCGCCGCCGGCGTACACCAGGGCCTCGCGCCCGTCCTCGACGTCACCCGCGACTACCGCTGGGGACGCACCGAGGAGACGATCGGTGAGGACCCGTACCTGGTGGGGACGACCGGCGCCGCCTACGTGCGGGGTCTGGAGCGGGCCGGTGTCGTGGCCACCCTGAAGCACTTCGCCGGCTACTCCGCCTCCCGGGGCGGGCGCAACCTCGCCCCGGTGCCGATGGGCCACCGCGAGCTGGCCGACGTCATCCTGCCGCCGTTCGAGATGGCCCTGCGGCTCGGCGGTGCCCGCTCGGTGATGAACTCCTACGCGGAGATCGACGGCCTGCCCGTCGCCGCCGACGAGGAGCTGCTGACCGGGCTGCTGCGGAACGAGTGGGGCTTCACCGGCACCGTGGTGGCCGACTACTTCGCGGTGCGCTTCATACAGACCCTGCACGGTGTCGCCGAACGCGCCGCCGACGCGGCCCACCTCGCCCTGCGAGCCGGGATCGATGTCGAGCTGCCCACCGTGGACGCCTTCGGCGAACCGCTGGTGGAGGCGGTGCGCGGCGGCGAGGTCGACGAGGCGCTGATCGACCGGGCGCTGCGCCGGGTGCTGATCCAGAAGATCGAGCTGGGCCTTCTCGACGAGGACTGGCGGGAGCTGCCCGACGACGTCGCGGACCTGCGGCTCGACGACGAGACCAGCCGGGACGTCGCCGTACGCCTGGCCCGCGAGTCCGTCGTCCTGCTGCGCGACACCGGCGCGCTGCCGCTGGCCACCGGCCAGCGGGTGGCCCTGGTGGGGCCGGTCGCCGACGATCCGATGGCCCTGCTCGGCTGCTACTCCTTCCCCAACCACGTCGGCGTCAACCACAGCGACCACGGACTCGGCCTGGACATCCCCACGCTCCGCGACGAGTTGGCCCGCCGCGTGCCGCTGCTCACCCACGAGCCCGGTTGTGCCATCACCGGAGCGGACACCTCGGGCATCCCGGCCGCGGTCGCCGTGGCGGCCGACGCCGACGTCTGTGTGCTCGCCGTCGGCGACCGAGCGGGGATGTTCGGCCGGGGCACCTCGGGCGAGGGCTGCGACGCCGCGGACCTGCGCCTGCCCGGTGTACAGGCCGAGCTGGTGCGAGCCGTCCTCGCCACCGGCACCCCGGTCGTCCTGGTGCTGATGACCGGGCGGCCGTACGCGCTCGGCCCCGAGTTCGACGCCGCGACCGCCGTGGTGCAGGCGTTCTTCCTCGGCCAGCGCGGCGGGCAGGCCCTCGCCGAGGTGCTCACCGGCGCGGTCAACCCGTCCGGGCGCCTACCGGTCAGCGTTCCCCGCGACGCGGGCGGTCTGCCGGCCACGTACCTGGCGCCGCCGCTCGGACGTCGCAGCAAGGTCTCCTCGGTCGATCCGACCCCGGCGTACCCGTTCGGCCACGGGCTGAGCTACACCACCTTCGACTGGTCCGACGCCACGGTCGTCGGGGCCGCCGACGAGGCGCGCGCCGAGGCGGGCGAGCCGGCCGCCTGGCCGGTCGACGGCGAGGCGCGGGTGCGGATCACCATCCGCAACAGCGGTACGCGGGCCGGCACCGAGGTGGTGCAGCTCTACCTGCACGATCCGGTCGCGCAGACCACCCGCCCGGTGGTCCGCCTCGTCGGCTACGCCCGGGTGCCGTTGGAGCCCGGTCAGTCGGCGCAGGTGACGTTCGGCGTACCGGCCGACGTCGCCTCGTTCACCGGGCTGTCCGGCCGGCGCGTCGTCGAGCCCGGCGCGGTCGAGTTGCGGTTCGGCCGCTCCAGCGGGGACACGGCGGCGACCCTGTCGCTGCGGCTGACCGGCGCCGAGCGCCAGGTCGGCCACCAGCGGGAACTGCTCACGTCGGTGCGGACCGAGCCTCTCGTGGCCGTCCGGCACTCCGCATAGGAGGCCGAGGATGACATCGACGCTACGGCCACCGCCGCCGGCGCCGCCCGGTGCTTCGGCGCAGGCGCGCAGCCCCGTCCCGCGGTCGCCGCGTCGTCGCCGGAGCTGGCGGCAGGCGCTGCGCCGGGACTGGCAGCTCTACTCGCTCGCCGTCCTGCCGCTGCTGTTCTTCCTGGTCTTCCGGTACCTGCCGATGATCGGCAACGTCATCGCGTTCCGCCGGTTCAAGCCGAGCGGCAGCATCTTCGGTGAGTACTGGGTCGGGCTGCGGTACTTCCGGATGTTCTTCACCGACCCGACGTTCTGGGACGTCTTCACCAACACCCTGCTGCTGGGGACATTGACCCTGCTGTTCTGCTTTCCGCTGCCGATCGTGCTGGCGCTCCTGCTCAACGAGGTGCGCACCCGCCGGCTCAAGCAGTTCGTGCAGTCGGTGTCCTACCTGCCGCACTTCCTGTCGATCGTGATCGTGGCGGCGATGGTCATGCAGTTGACCTCGATCGACGGCACCGTCAACCAGCTCGTCCAGGCCACCGGCGGCGAGGCGGTGCCGTTCCTGCAACGCGCCGAGTGGTTCCGGACGATCTACGTCTCGTCCGAGGTCTGGCAGACGGTCGGCTGGGGCACCATCCTCTACCTGGCCGCGCTCACCACCGTCGACGCCGACCTGTACGAGGCAGCCCGGATCGACGGCGCCAGCCGGTGGCGGCAGACCTGGCACGTCACGCTCCCCGGCATCCGGCCCACCATGGTGACGCTGCTGATCCTCAACATCGGCACCTTCATGGCGGTGGGGTTCGAGAAGATCCTCCTGCTCTACAACCCACTGACCTACCCGACCGCCGACGTCCTCTCCACCTACCTGTTCCGGATGGGCTTCGGGTCCAGCAACTTCAGCTACGCCGCCGCGATCGGCCTGTTCGAGGCCGTGATCGGGCTCGTGCTGGTCCTGACGGCGAATCTGATCGCCCGCCGTACGGTCGGGACGAGCCTGTGGTGACCATCGACGCCGCCGAGGCGACCAGCGGCAGCCCGAGGCCCGTCTCCGGACGCGGGCGGGGCGTGCGCCCGCCCCGGGGATACCGCGTGTTCCAGGCCGTCAACGCGGTCGTCCTGACCGCTGTGGTGGTGGTGACGCTGTACCCGTTCGTCAACGTGGTGGCCCGGTCCCTCAGCGACGAGGGATACATCATCGCGGGCCAGGTGAACCTCGTGCCGCGCGGGTTCAACCTGGACACCTACCGGCTGGTGCTCGCCGACTCGATGTTCTGGACGAACTACCGCAACACCGTCGTCTACACGGTCGTCGCCACGGTCATCTCCATCGTGCTGACCACCTGCTACGCCTACGTGTTGTCCAAGAAGCACCTGCGGGGACGGACCGCGCTGGTCGGCATCGCGGTCTTCACCATGTTCTTCTCCGGCGGCCTGATCCCCAACTACGTGCTGGTCACCAGCCTGGGCATGAAGAACACCATCTGGGCCATCGCGGTGCCCAACGCGATAAACGTGTTCAACCTGCTGGTGATGAAGGCGTTCTTCGAGAGTCTGCCGGACGAGCTGGAGGAGGCCGCCGCCGTCGACGGGCTCAACACGTACGGGATCCTGCTGCGCATCGTGCTGCCGCTGTCGAAGGCCATCGTCGCCACGATGGTGCTGTTCTACGCCGTGGCCTTCTGGAACTCCTGGTTCGCCGCCTTCCTCTACCTGGACCGGCAGGACCTGTGGCCGGTGACCATCTACCTGCGCAACCTGATCGCCGGGGCCACCGGCGCGGAGAACGTCGGCGCGATCGCCGAGGCCGACGAGGTGCAGGCCGAGGCGACGCTCAAGTCCGTGACGATCGTGCTCACCACCCTGCCCATCCTGCTCGTCTACCCCTTCGTCCAGCGGTACTTCGTCCGCGGCGTGATGCTCGGCGCCGTCAAGGGCTGACCAGCGCCCCGACCCGTCCCCTCAACCGAAAGGAACGCCATGCTCCACCGATCGTGGCGCCGTGCCGCGACAGCGGCAGTAGCCGCTCTGCTCGCGGCCACCAGCGTCGCCGCCTGTAGCGAGGACCCGTCCGACGCCAAGGACCTGTCGGAGAACCGGGCCGGTGCGATGTCCGACTACGGCATCGGCAAGCAGTTCACGGCGAGCGAGCCGGTCTCCTTCTCGATCCTCTACAACAACCACCCGAACTACCCGCTGCGCGACGACTGGCTCTTCTGGTCGGAGCTGAAGGCGCGGGCCAACGTCACGCTCACCCCGGTGGCCGTGCCGCTGAGCGACTACGAACAGAAGCGCAGCCTGTTGATCGGTGCGGGCGACGCTCCGATGATCATCCCGAAGACGTACCCCAGCCAGGAGGACGCGTACGTCTCCTCCGGGGCGATCCTGCCGGTCAGCGACTACCTGGACCTGATGCCGAACCTTCAGGACAAGATCTCGCGGTGGAACCTCAAGCCCGAGATCGACGGGCGGCGCCAGGAGGACGGCAAGTTCTACATCCTGCCGGGCGTGCACGAGAAGCCCTGGCAGGACTACTCGCTGGCGATCCGGACCGACATCCTCGACGAGCTGAACCTGACGGCCCCGAAGACCTGGGACGAGCTGTACACGGTGCTCAAGGCGATGAAGGCCAGATACCCGGACGTGTTTCCGTTCTCCGACCGTTGGAGCAAGCCCAACCCGGCCGGCAACCTGCTCAACATCCTGGCCGTGTCGTACGGGTTGCAGGGCGCGGGCTGGAACTTCCAGCACACCTCCTGGGACGCCACCGCCAAGAAGTTCGTGTACACCGGCGCCACCGAGCAGTACAAGCAGATGCTCCAGTACCTCAACAAGCTGGTGTCCGAGAAGCTGCTCGACCCGGAGAGCTTCACCCAGACCGACGACCAGGCCCGGCAGAAGCTCGCCAACGGCAAGTCGTTCGTGATCAGCGCCAACGCGCAGGCCGTTGTCAACGACTACCGGCCGGACCTGGCCAAGACCAACCCCACGGCGAAGATCAGCAAGATCCCGCTGCCGGTCGGGCCGGCCGGCGAGATCAATCCGGCCAGCCGGTTGGAGAACGGGGTGATGATCTCCGCGAAGGCCCGCGACAGCAAGAACTTCGTGGCGATGATGCAGTTCATCGACTGGCTCTGGTATTCCGACGCCGGCCAGGAGTTCGCCAAGTGGGGCGTGGAGGGGAAGACGTTCGTCCGGGACGCCGCCGGCATGCCGAAGCTGGCACCCGACGTCAACGTCATCGGCCTCAACCCGAAGGCGCCCAAGCACCTGCAGAAGGACTTCGGCTTCTACAACGGTGTCTTCGCCTACGGCGGCAAGCCGGAACTGGTGCAGGGTTTCTTCTCCGCCGAGGAGCAGGAGTTCCAGAAGGTGCTCAACGCCCGTCCGCCGACCGCGGTGCCTCCGCCGCACCCGTTGACCGACGAGGAGCGCGAGCAGGCGTCGTTGTGGGAGACGCCGCTGCGTGACCACGTCTACCAGGCGACCCTGCAGTTCGCGCTCGGCCAGCGCGACTTCGCCCAGTGGGACGCGTACGTGGCCGAGCTGAGGAGCAAGAACATGGACTCCTACCTGGACATGGTCAACAAGGCCCACGACCGCTACCAGAAGGACCACGGCTGACCGCCGGCCGGTCCGGTGGCGCACGCCGCGACCGGACCGGCCGACCACCGTCAGCCGGCGCAGCCGCATCGGAGAGGACGAGATGACGCGCATCAGCACCGCACCCACCGGGCGGCAGTTCGGCGACGGGCCACTGTCCCGGATCGCGTCCCGCGTCTACATCCTGCTCGTGGTCGAGGCGCTGCTCCTGCTCACCACCCTGCCCGGCCTGCTTCCGCTGCTGCTGCTCGGCCGTGACCCCAGCAACCTGCCGTTGGCCGCGCTGTTGCTGGTGCCGGTCGGCCCGGCGGTCTCCGCCGCCCTGTACGCCCTGCGCCACCAGCGACCCGACCTGACCGACCTGCGGCCCGCCGCCCTGTTCTGGCGCGGCTACCGGATCAATGTCGCGGGTGCGCTGCGCGTCTGGGTGCCGACGGTGCTGTGGCTGAGCGTGCTCGCGGTGAACCTCGCGTACCGGGACACGGTCGGCCTCGCGGGTTGGTGGGTCGTACCGCTGGTCCTGATCGCGGTGGGGGTGACGCTCTGCGCGGCCAACGCCCTGGTGATCACCGCGCTGTTCGACTTCCGCACCCGCGACGTCCTCCGCCTGGCCGTGCACTTCCTGGTGCGTGCGCCCGGAGTCACCGTCGGCAACGCCCTGCTGCTCGGCGCGGCGGCCGGGATCACGGCGGTCCTCTCCGAGGCGGTCCTGGCGCTGGTCGCCTCGATCGCGGTCCTGGCACTCCTGCGCGTCGGCGACCCGATGATCCACCTGATCCGGAAGGAGTTCACGTGATGGACGGGACGGCGCCGCGGCTGCCGGCGTACGGCGTCGTGGTGGTGCGGGAGGACAGGTGAGCAAGGACGAGTCGGTGGGAGTGGAGGAGCCGGTGTTTGTGGCAGAGCCGCTGAGCGCCGAGGAGTTGCGCGTGCACGCCGCCTGGCTGCCGCCGGAGGCGTTCCGGTCCCTCGGTGCGCGCCGTGTCCTCGTGCACGGTGACGGGCTGCTCGTCGACACCGTCCTCGACGAGGTGGCGGGCGCCTGCGCGCGCTACGGCGGCCGGGTGTGGCACTCGCCGTCGTGGGACGTCGACGTCGATCTGGTGCTCGCCCTGCGCGGCGCCGACGAGCTGCCCAGCGTGGCCGTGCAGGCGGCACGGTCGGCGGGCGAGGCGGCGCTGGTCGAGATCGGCGGCGGTGCGACGCTCGGCGACGAGGGATTCCTGTTGGCCCGGGCCGGTCAGGTGACCGTCGTGCTGGCCGACGCGCCCGCCGGCCTGCTGTACGGGCTGTTCCACCTCGTCCGGCTCTGCGCGGCGGCCTTCGACCCGAACCGCCCGCCGGAGCTGCACCGGCCCGCGCTGCGCCGCCGGATGCTGAACCACTGGGACAACGTGGCCGTGCACCCGGTGATGGGCCAGGTCGAACGGGGGTACGCGGGCGGCTCGATCTTCTGGCGCGACGGCCGTCCGCGCGGCGACCTGGCCCGGGTGCGGGAGTACGGCCGGCTGCTGGCGGCCAGCGGCGTCAACGCGATCTCGGTGAACAACGTCAACGTCGCGCGTACCGAGGCGTCGCTGCTCACCGAGCGGCTCGGCGACGTGGCCGAGATCGCGGACGTCCTGCGCCCGTACGGCATCCGGGTGCACCTGTCGGTCAGCTTCGCCGCGCCGGTCGTCCTCGGCGGGCTGTCGACGGCGGACCCGCTCGACGAGTCGGTACGGGACTGGTGGGCCGCCACCACCCGACGCGTGTACGAGCGGATCAGCGACTTCGGCGGCTACGTGGTGAAGGCCGACTCGGAGGGGCAGCCCGGCCCGTTCACGTACGGGCGCGACCACGCCGACGGTGCGAACCTGCTCGCCGAGGCCCTCGCACCGCACGGGGGAGTGGTGCACTGGCGGGCGTTCGTCTACAACCATCACCAGGACTGGCGGGACCGCTCCACCGACCGGGCCCGGGCCGCGTACGACCATTTCACCCCCCTCGACGGACGGTTCCGCACCAACGTGATCCTCCAGGTGAAGTTCGGTCCGGTGGACTTCCAGGCGCGCGAGCCGGTCTCGCCGGTGCTCGCCGCGATGCCGGCGACCCGGCTGGCGGTGGAATTGCAGGTCACCCAGGAGTACACGGGCCAGCAGCGGCACGTCTGCCACCTCGGGCCGTGGTGGGGCGAGGTGCTGCGCTTCGCGCCCTGGGGTCCGGGCGGACGGACGATCGCCGACGTGGCCACCGGGGAGGCGGGGGCGGGCGGTGGCCTCGTCGCCGTCGCCAACACCGGTGACGACCCGTTCTGGACCGGGCACCCGTTGGCGCAGGCCAACCTGTACACGTTCGGCCGGCTTGCCTGGGACCCCGCCCTGGATCCGACGGCGGTCCTCGACGAGTGGATCGCGCTGACCTTCCCGCCGTCGGCGACCGCCGATCCGGAGCTGGTGGGGCGGACGCTGCACGAGATCATGGACGACTCCTGGCGCACCTACGAGCGGTACACCGCGCCGCTGGGTGTCGGCTTCATGGTCCACCCCGGCGACCACTACGGCCCCGACGTGGACGGGTACGAGTACTCGCGGTGGGGCACCTACCACTTCGCCGACCGGGACGGCGTCGGCGTGGACCGCAGTCGCGCGTCGGGCACCGGTTTCGCGGGGCAGTACCCGCCGTACTGGGCGCAGGTGTACGAGTCGCCGCGGACGTGCCCCGACGAGCTGCTGCTCTTCTTCCACCACGTGCCGTACTCCCACGTCCTGCACGACGGGTCGACCGTCATCCAGCACATCTACGACACCCACTTCGCGGGCGTGGAGGAGGTGGAGGCGATGCGGCGGCGGTGGCGGACGCTCAACGGGATGATCGACCCCGCGGTGTACGAACGGGTGGCCGACCGTCTCGACGAGCAGGTGCGCTGCGCCACCGAATGGCGGGACCAGATCAACACGTACTTCCTCCGCAAGTCCGGCGTGCCGGACGCGCGGGGGCGACGCATCTACTGACCCGGCCGGCCCGCGCTCACCACGGGTGCACGGTGCCGTCCTCCAACCTGTTCACCGGCAGGTACGCCGGCGCGTACGGGTACCGTGCGGCGGCCTCCTCGTCGATGTCCACGCCGAGACCGGGGGCTTCGGCGGGATGCAGGTACCCGTCGGCGTAGTGGTAGCCGTGCGGGAAGACGTCGTCGGTCTGCTCGGTGTGCCGCATGTATTCCTGCAGGCCGAAGTTGGGGATCGAGATGTCGAGCTGCAGCGCGGCGGCCATGCAGACGGGGGAGAGGTCGGTGGCCCCGTGCGAGCCGCTGCGGACGTGGTGCAGGGCGGCGAGGTCGAAGATGCGGCGCAGGTGGGTGATCCCGCCGGCGTGCACCACCGTGGCGCGGATGTAGTCGATGAGCTGCTCGCGGATGAGCTGGGCGGCGTCGAAGACGGTGTTGAAGACCTCGCCGACGGCGACCGGGGTGGTGGTGTGCTGCCGGATCAGCCGGAAGCCCTCCTGCAGGTCGGCGGGGACCGGATCCTCCATCCAGGTCAGCGCGTACGGCTCCAGGCTGCGACCGAGCCGAGCCGCCTCGATCGGCGTGAGCCGGTGGTGCACGTCGTGCAGCAGCCGCAGGGTGGGGCCGAACTCGTCGCGGACGCGGGCGAACACCGTCGGCACGTGCGACAGGTAGCGCTGCGTCGACCAGGTGGCCTCGCTGGGCAGCGCGGCGTCGGCCGGCTCGTAGAAGAGCTTGTCGGCGCTGACCCCGTACGTCTTGGGGAGGCCGGGCACGCCGCACTGCACCCGTACGGCCCGGTAGCCGAGGTCGACGTAGCGGGCGACCTCCACCAGCACCTCCTCGACGGTCTCGCCGTTGGCGTGGCCGTACACGGTGACGCCCTCGCGGGACCGGCCGCCGAGCAGCTGGTAGACCGGCAGGCCGGCGACCTTGCCCTTGATGTCCCACAGCGCGGTGTCCACGGCGGCGATCGCGCTCATCGTGACCGGACCGCGCCGCCAGTACGCCCCCTGGTACAGGTACTGCCAGGTGTCCTCGATCCGCGCCGGATCCCGGCCGATCAGCAGCGGCGCCACGTGGTCGCGCAGGTACGACGCGACGGCCAGCTCCCGGCCGTTGAGGGTGGCGTCTCCGACGCCGGTGACCCCCTCATCGGTGACGATCTTGAGGGTGACGAAGTTGCGGCCCGGACAGGTCACGATGACCCGGGCGTCGACGATCTTCACTCGATCTCCTTCGTGCCCACGGGTCTCTGTGGAGGCTCGTAGGGGGGTGGCGCGAGGGATGCGGGAGGCCCGACAGGTTTCGAGAACGTCCCGATAATAGCCCGCGATCAAGGCCCGGCGATCCCTCCCGCAGCTCCGTCCGGGTGTGCAGGTGGAGGCCCGATCCCGGACGGCGAAAGGTTTCCGGAAGTATTGACAATCGAGTGTGCTCGATTGAAGCTGACGTGGTCACGCGAGCCGCGGTCAGGGTCGGGCGAAGGGCAGTCCTCGACTTACTCCCCTTCCATGCGCCATTTTCCGAGGGATCGCGAAGGATGACAATCAAGACAAGGCTGCTCGGCGCCGTCATGGCTGCCCTCACGCTGGCCGCCGCCGCGCTCACGTTCGCCACACCGGCGTCGGCGGCGACGCTGACGCAGGTGACCGGCTTCGGCACCAATCCCACCAACCTCCAGATGCACCTGTACGTCCCGGACCGCGTGGCGTCCCGGCCGGCGATCCTGCTCGCGCTGCACTACTGCACCGGGTCGGGGCCGGCGTTCCACTCGGGCACCCAGTACGCGTCGCTCGCGGACCGGTACGGGTTCATCGTCATCTACCCATCGGTGACCCGCAGCAGCAAGTGCTGGGACGTGGCCTCACCGCAGGCCCTGCGCCGCGGCGGGGGCAGCGACCCGGTCGGGCTCATGGCGATGGTCGACTACGTGCGGCAGCGCTACGCCGCCGACCCGGCGCGGATCTTCGCCACCGGCACGTCGTCCGGGGCGATGATGACGAACGTCATGCTGGGTGACTACCCGGACGTGTTCGCCGCGGGCGCCTCCTTCGCCGGAGTGCCGTTCGGCTGTTTCGCCACCGGGGGCAGCTCGGAGTGGAACAGCGAGTGCGCCAACGGGCAGCTCATCAGGACCGCCCAGCAGTGGGGTGACCTGGTCCGTGGGGCGTACCCCGGCTACACCGGGCAGCGGCCACGGATGCAGATCTGGCACGGCACCAACGACGAGACGCTGCGCTACCCGAACTTCGGCGAGCAGGTCAAGCAGTGGACCAACGTGCACGGGTTGAGCCAGACCCCGACGTACACCGACTCGCCGCAGTCCGGCTACACCCGCACCCGGTACGGCAGCAGCGGCCCGACGGCCCCGGTCGAGGCGATCAGCATGCAGGGTGTCTCGCACAACCTGCCGGTCGACGCCGCACAGGTGATCCGCTTCTTCGGCCTGGACGGCACCGTTCCACCGCCGACGACGCCACCACCCACGACTCCGCCACCCACCACGCCGCCCCCGACGACCCCACCGCCGACCACTCCGCCGCCCGGTGCGGGTGCCTGCCGGGTCGGCTACACGGTCAACGCCTGGAACAACGGTCTGACCGCGAGCGTGACCATCACCAACACCGGTACCGCCGCCGTGAACGGATGGGCGCTGACCTTCACGCTGCCCGGCGGCCAGATCATCACCAGCGGCTGGAACGCCACCTACTCCCCGACGAGCGGAGCGGTGACCGCCCGCAACGTCTCCTACAACGCCACCCTCGCCCCGAACGCGTCTGTCGACATCGGGTTCCAGGCCACCCACCAGGGCGGCACCGGCAAACCCTCGTCGTTCGCCCTCAACGGGGCCACCTGCGCGGTCTCCTGACCACCGCCACCACCCAGAACGGAGTCGCACGATGAGAAACACGACATGGAGGGCGGCATCGAGAGCCGCCCTCGCGCTGACCGGGGCCGGCGCGCTCGCCGCCGGTATGGCGATGGTCCTGGTGACGCCCGCCTCCGCCGGCACCACGCTGGGCGCGTCCGCGGCCGAGAAGGGCCGTTACTTCGGTACGGCGGTGGCCGCGAACAAGCTCTCGGACAGCGCGTACACCACGATTTTGAACCGCGAGTTCACCATGGTGACGGCCGAGAACGAGATGAAGATCGACGCGACCGAGCCGCAGCAGGGCCAGTTCCGCTACAGCCAGGCGGACCCGATCGTCAACCACGCGCGTACCCACGGCATGCAGGTACGCGGCCACACCCTGGCCTGGCACGGCCAGCAGCCGGGGTGGATGCAGGGCATGGAGGGCACCGCGCTGCGCACCGCGATGCTCAACCATGTGACGCAGGTAGTGAGCCACTACCGGGGACAGATCTATTCCTGGGATGTGGTGAACGAGGCGTTCGCCGACGGCAACTCCGGTGGCCGCCGGGACTCGAACCTGCAGCGCACCGGCAACGACTGGATCGAGGCCGCGTTCCGCGCCGCCCGCGCCGCCGACCCGGGCGCGAAGCTCTGTTACAACGACTACAACACCGACAACTGGACCTGGGCCAAGACGCAGGGCGTCTACAACATGGTGCGGGACTTCAAGGCCCGTGGCGTGCCGATCGACTGCGTCGGCTTCCAGTCGCACTTCAACAACGACTCGCCGTACGTCAGCAACTACCGCACCACGCTGTCGAGCTTCGCGGCGCTCGGCGTGGACGTGCAGATCACCGAGTTGGACATCCAGGGCGCTCCGGCGAACACCTACCGCAGCGTGGTGGAGGACTGCCTCGCGGTGGCCCGCTGCAACGGGATCACGGTGTGGGGGATCCGGGACAGCGACTCGTGGCGGGCCTCGCAGACCCCGCTGCTGTTCAACAGCAACGGCTCGAAGAAGCCGGCGTACGACGCGGTCCTCGCCGCGTTGAACAACGGCACCACCCCGCCCACGACCCCGCCGCCGACCACCACCCCGCCGCCGACCGACCCGCCGCCCACGACCCCGCCCCCGGGTACGGGTGCCTGCACCGCGACGGTGACGGTGAACCAGTGGACGGGCGGCTTCGTGGCGAACGTACGGGTGACGGCCGGCTCGTCGGCCCTCAACGGCTGGACGGTGACGATCGCGTTGCCGTCCGGGGCGACGGTCACCAACGCTTGGAGTGCCGACCGCAGCGGTAACACCGGCACGACGAACTGGACGAACGTGGCCTACAACGGCCAGGTCGGCGCCGGGCAGTCCACCGAGTTCGGGTTCCAGGCCAACGGCACCGCCGGCAGCCTGAGCCCCACCTGCGCGGCACGCTGACGCAGACCCCGGCCGGTGCGGAGGGTGGCCCGAACCCTTCGCACCGGCCGGCCCTTCCCCTGTCGGGGCGCTACCTCTGGGCTAACCGTCGATGCGGGTGATGTTGCGGATCTTGTTGGACGCGTCCAGGGCGGCCACCTTGTAGGCCTCGGCGAGTGTCGGATAGTTGAACACCGCGTCGACCAGGTAGTCGATCGTGCCGCCGCAGCCGATGACGGCTTGCCCAATGTGGACGATCTCGGTGGCGGCGGTGCCGAACACGTGCACCCCGAGCAGCCGGCCGTCGTCGGGGGAGACGAGCAGCTTCAGCATGCCGTACGAGTCACCCACGATCTGGCCCCGGGCCAGCTCCCGGTAGCGGGCGATGCCCACCTCGAACGGCGTCGACGCTTCGGTGAGCTGCGCCTCGGTCTGCCCGACGAAGCTGATCTCCGGGATCGTGTAGATGCCGATGGGTTGCAGGCCGTGCATCTCGCGGATCGGTTCGCCGCAGGCGTGCTGCGCGGCCAGCCGGCCCTGCTCCATCGAGGTGGACGCGAGCGCCGGGAAGCCGATCACGTCACCGACGGCGTAGATGTTGTCCACCGAGGTGCGGTAGTTGGCGTCGACCGTGATCCGGCCCCGCCGGTCCGCCTCCAACCCGGCCGCCTCCAGCGCCAGATCGTCGGTCTGGCCCTGCCGGCCGGCCGAGTACATGACGGTGTCCGCGACGATCTTCTTGCCGCTCTTGAGGATGCACAACGCCGCCGTCTGGTGTTTCTCCACCGCGGCGACCTCCTCGCCGAAGCGGAACGCCACGGACAGGTCGCGCAGGTGGTACTTGAGTGACTCGACGACCTCGTCGTCGCAGAAGTCGAGCATCCGGTCGCGGCGTTCCACGACCGTCACCTTCGTGCCGAGGGCCGCGAACATCGACGCGTACTCCATGCCGATCACGCCGGCGCCGACCACCACCATGCTGCGAGGTACGGCCTGCAGGTTGATGACGCCGTCGGAGTCGACGATCGTGCGGTCGTCGAAGTCGACGCTGTCCGGGCGGGCCGGGCGGGTGCCGGCCGCGATGATGATTTTGTCGAAGGTCACCCGGGACTCGCGGCCGGAGCCGCCGTCGACCCAGATGGTGTGCGCGTCGGCGAACCGGCCCGTACCGGTGATCATCGCGACCCGGTTGCGGGCGAGCTGGTTGCGGATGACGTCGGTCTGCCGGGTGATCACGTGCTGGGTCCGGGCGGCCAGGTCGCTGACCGTGATCTCCTCCTTGACCCGGTAGCTGCTGCCGTACAGGTCGCGCTGGCTCAGGCCGGTCAGGTAGAGCACGGCCTCGCGCAGCGTCTTGGACGGGACGGTGCCGGTGTTGATGCACACCCCACCGATCATGTCGCGGCGGTCCACGATGCCGACCCGCCTGCCCAGTTTGGCGGCGGCGATCGCCGCCTTCTGACCGCTGGGTCCGGAGCCCAGCACCACCAGGTCGTAGTCATACACGAGCGTTAGCGTCGCAAGATGTCGCGGTGTGCGCCAGAGCTGGGACGCGAGCGTTATTCGTCCGCCGCCACGCAGGCGCCGTCCGACCACTGCCGCACGACGGACCGGACCGCGCAGCTCGGTGGCGGCGGCAGCGTGGTCACGGTGACCGGTTCGGACAGGGGTGACAGGTGGCCGACCTCGTCGCGGGCCTGCACCACGAAGGTGTACGTGGTGGTGGGGGTCAACCCGCTGATCTGGGTGCTGTTGCGCCCCGGCGGGTACTGGTACACCTCGCTGACCCGGGTGAGGGTGCCGTCGGCGTTGACCCGGAACACCTCGTACCGGTCGAGCGCGACGTTCTCGACCGAGGGGGCCCACCGCAGCCACACCAGGGTGGCGGCCACGTCGTACGCCATCGGTTGGCCCGGCGCGCTCGGCGACTGGTCGTCGCCCGGTGGCATGGTCAGCCGCAGCGTCGGGTTCGACAGGGAGCTGTTGCCGGCCGCGTCCACCGCCGAGACGCTGAACGTGTACGTGCGGGACGGCCGCAGCCCGGTGATCCGGATGCTGGTGGTGTCGGTCGAGTACATGGCGCCGGAGTCCTCGAACCGCGCGGAGACCGGATAGCGGACCACCCCCACGTTGTCGGTCGAGGCTGCCCAGGTCAGCTCGACCCAGGTCGTGTCGACGGCGACGACCGTGATCGGGCCGGGGGTGGTGGGGCGCTCGGTGTCGTCGGCGGCGTACGCCGGGGTCGCGCCCACCGCGACCAGGGCGGCCGCGAGCAGCGCGGCGACCGGCGACCGCAGACCTCCATGTCGGCGTGCAGCGCGGCCCGGCATCAACTCCGAAGGCGCCGCACCCAGCCCCATCCGCCCGGACGCGGTCGCCGCGAGGGACCTAGGCGACGAGGCGGCGTTCCCAGGCCCAGGCGGCGATCTCCACCCGGTTCCGGGCCGGGAGCTTCATCTGCACGCTGGCCAGATGGGTCTTGACCGTGCCGACCGCGATGAAGAGCCGGGCGGCGATCTCGGCGTTGGTCAGGCCCCGGGCGACGAGCTTCACGACGTCGAGTTCCCGTGGTGAGAGCCCGGCGTCGTCGTACGCGGGTGTCGGCGAGCTGAGATGCTCCAGCAGCCGCACCGTGATGGACGGGCTGATCAGCGCGTCCCCGGACACGGCCGCGCGGACCGCCTCCACCAGCAGCGCCGGGCCGGAGTCCTTGAGCAGGAAACCGCAGGCGCCGTTGGACAGTGCGGTGTGCACGTACTCGTCGAGGTCGAAGGTGGTCACCACGACCACCCGGACCGGGTCGGCGACGCCCGGCCCGGCGAGCAGCCGCAGCGCCTCGAGGCCGTCGAGGCGGGGCATCCGGATGTCCAGCAGCACGACGTCCGGTCGCAGACGCCGGGCCAGCTCGACGGCGGCGACCCCGTCCGCGGCCTCGCCGACCACCGTCATGTCCGACTGCGCCCCGATGATCATGCCGAAGCCGGTCCGGACCATCGCCTGGTCGTCGGCGAGCAGCACCCGGATCACCGCGCCACCGCCGGATGCAGCGGCAGCGCCGCGTCGAGCACCCAGCCGCCGGCGATGCCCGGCCCGGCGGTGATCGTGCCGCCGAGGGCGCGTACCCGCTCGGTGAGGCCGATCAGACCGAAGCCGTGCCCCCGGGCCGGCGCGGTGCGCCCGGACGTGCCGTCGTCGGCGACCCGGACCAGCAGCCAGTCCGGGGTACGGCGCACCGCGACGTGCACCGACCGGGCGTCCGGTGCGTGCTGGCGGGTGTTGGTCAGCCCCTCCATCACCACCCGGTACGCCGACGTGGAGACCTCCACCGGCAGCCCGTCCAGCGGGCCGTCGACGTGCAGCCGGGCCGGTACGGTCGCCGTGCCGTTGTGGCCCTGCACCAGCGGCGCCAGGTCGGCCACGCCGGCCAGCGGGGCGAGCGGGGCGTCCGGATTGCGCAGGACACCGACCATCCGTCGCATCGAGGCCATCGTCTCCGCGCCGGCGCGTTCGATCTGCTCCAGGGCGACGATCACCCGCTGCGGATCCTGCTCGGCGACGAACCGGGCGCCCTGCGCCTGCACCACGATGCCGGTCACGTGGTGGGCGATGAAGTCGTGCAGATCGCGGGCGAACTCGGCGCGCTGCTCGGCCCGGACCAGCGCGATCGCCCGCTCCCGTCCGGCCGCGACGACGCGCAGGTAGATGCCGACCGCGGCGGCGCCGACCGCCGCGAGCGCCTGGAGCAGCCCGAAGATCACGAGTACGTTGTCGGTGCCGGCGCGCAGCGGCATCGCGGCGGCGGCGAGCGCGGTGACCGCCGCCGCCCACGGCGCCAGTCGGGCCGCGCCCCGCCGGGTCACCACGAAGACGACTGCCAACAGCCCGGCGGACTCGGCCAGCCCCCAGCTGCCGCCGACCAGAAGTCCTCTGCCCGAGCTGAGCACCGTGATACCGAAGGTGACGGCCAGCGAGGCGGTGCCGAGCAGGAGCGCCGCGACGGGCAATGCCCGCGACCCCTGCCGGTGCACGGGCAGCCAGACCGGCACGGTCGCCACCGCGAGCCCCGTGCGCACCACCAGAAGCAGGGCGAACGTCGGGCTCATGCCGGTGAACAGGCCGAAGCGCAGGTCGAAGAGGCCCAGCAGACCCAGCGCCGCCAGGCCCGCGAGCTGGCCCAGCCGTACCCACCATGTCGAGAAAGCCGCCGCGCTCATGGTGACCCAGCGTAGCCAGGTGGCGGGAGCGGTAGATCGGCCGAAAGGCAGACCCGGCGGCGGCGATACCCGGCCCCGGGCCGATGTGCCCACCGGTTGACGGCGGCGACGCTTCCCGGGTCACATCGCAGCCACTGGAGGAACAATGACAACCCACGCCCCGCCGCAAACCAGCCACGCGGCGGTCGCCGCGGTCGACCTGGCGAAGGTGTACGGCAGCGGTGACACCGCGGTCCGTGCGCTGGACGGGGTCTCGGTCGGCTTCGGCCGGGCCGAGTTCACCGCGATCATGGGCTCGTCCGGGTCCGGCAAGTCGACCCTCATGCACTGTCTCGCCGGCCTGGACACGGCCACCTCCGGTAGCGTCCTGCTCGGCGGCACGGACCTCACCGGTCAGTCGGACCGGACGCTGACCCGGGTACGCCGCGACCGGATCGGGTTCGTCTTCCAGTCGTTCAACCTGCTGCCGCAGCTCACGGCCGCGCAGAACATCACCCTGCCGCTGGACCTCGCCGGCCGGGAGCCCGACGGTCACCTGCTGGAGCACCTGGTGCGGGTGCTGGGCCTCGGTGACCGTCTGGGCCACCGGCCCAGCGAGCTGTCCGGTGGCCAGCAGCAGCGGGTGGCGCTGGCGCGGGCGCTGGTGTCGCGTCCCGAGGTGGTCTTCGCCGACGAGCCGACCGGCAACCTGGACTCCCGCTCCGGGGCGGAGGTGCTCACCATCCTGCGCGACTCGGTCCGCGACCTCGGCCAGACCGTCGTCATGGTCACCCACGACCCGATCGCCGCCGCGTACGCCGACCGGGTGGTGCTGCTCGCCGACGGCCGGGTGGCCGGCGAGATCGACAAACCGGACCAGGGCTCCGTGACCGACGCGCTGCGCGATCTGGCGGCCGGCGCATGAGGGCGACCGTGCTGCGTACCCAGGTGAGCGTCGCCGCCCGCCGCCCCGGCCGGCTGATCCTGACCGGCCTGGCCATCCTGGTCGCGGCGTTCGTCGTCTTCGGCACGGTGCTCGTGCAGGAGATCACCGAACGGACCGTGCGGGACAACCTCAGCGGCACCCCGGCCGCCACCGACCTGGTGATCGGTGACCCGGAGCAGCCGTCACCCACCGCGGCGCAGCTGCCACGCGTCCGCGCCCTGACCGGGGTGGCCGAGGCGGTCGGCCGGTCGGAGATCGGGGTCTTACTCGGCGAGGGTTACCTCAACCTGCAGGCCGACCCGGGCAGTGGCCCACTGGCCACGGTCCGCGTGATCCGGGGCAGCTATCCGACGCGACCCGGGGAGATCGCGATCACCCCGCGTACCGCCGAACGACTCGGACTCGCGGTCGGCACCGCGACCAGCGGGACGGGCGGCGAGCTGACCGCGCCCACCCAACTCACCGTCACCGGCGTGGTCGAGACCGACGCCGACGGCGGCTCCGACGCGTACGCCCCGGACAACGTCGTGACGGCGTGGGCGCACCTGACCACCGTGGAGCGCATCGACGTACGGGTGACACCCGGCACGTCGCCGGAGTCCGTCCGCGAGGCGGTGACCGCGCTGGTCGGCGCCACGCAGCCGGTGCGCTCCGGCGCCGAGGTGCGCCAGACCGAGGCCAACGCGGCCGCCGAGCAGGTCGGGAGACTGTTCGTCCTGGTCGGCGTGTTCGTCGCGATCGCGGTCATCGCCGCGGCGCTGGTGGTCACCTCGACCTTCCGCATCGTCTTCGCGCAGCGGATGCGGCAGCTCGCGCTGCTGCGGGCGGTCGGCGCGGGGCGGGGCACCCTGGTGGGGGCGTTGACCGCCGAGGGAGCCCTGACCGGGCTGGTCGCCGGCGTGGTCGGTGTCGCCGGCGCACTCGCCCTCGGGTACGCCCTGCCGGCGGTGCTGCGGGCCTCCGGCCGGGCGGTCTCGTCGCCCGGCCTGCCGCTGACCGCGTCCGTCGCGGTGGTGGCCGGCGCCGTCATGATCACCGTCCTGGCCGTGCTGGCCCCGGCGCTCTCCGCCGCGCGGGTCTCCCCGCTGGAGGCGCTGCGTACGGCGAGCACCACCGCCGGCCGGCGCGGCGTCGGCGTCCCGCGTCTGGTGTGCGGGCTGCTGCTGGCCGCGGGCGCGGTGCTCGCCGCCGTCGCGACGATCCGCCAGCTGCCCACGCCGGAGCAGGAGTCCTACGACCCGACGATGCCCCTGCTCCTGCTGGTCGGGTCCGGCGCGCTGGCGTTCTTCGCGCTGGTGGCCCTCGGGCCGCTGCTGGTACGTCCGGTGCTGGCCGTCCTGGGCTGGCCGTTGAGGCAGCTCGGCCCGCACGGGCGGCTGGCGGTCGGCGGGGTCGGCGGGACGCCTCGTCGGGCCGCGGCGGTGTCCGTCGTGGTCGCGCTGGGCGTGACCCTGATCTCCGGGGTGGTCATCGGGGGCGCGTCGATGCGGGTCCTCGCCGACCGTGAGATGGCGCTCTCGGCGCCGACCGACTTCGAGGTCACCACCAGCGACGGGACGCTGCCGGCGGCGGTGGTGACCGGCGCGGAGGTGGCACAGGCACTCGACCGGGTGGTGCCGTACCGGCGCGTCGCCGACGTCACGGTGCTGCGTGGCACCGACCGGCTCGGTGACGTCGAGTCCGGTTACCCGACGAACGACCTCGACGTGGCGGCGTTGCCGACCACCGGTGACCTGGACGTGGCCCAGGGCAGCCTGGCCGACCGTGGGCCCGGCCGGATCGTGCTGAACAGCTGGGTGGCCCGGGACACCGGACTGCGGGCCGGCGACACCGCCACCCTCGCCCGCGCCACGGGCAGGGTCGACGTGCGGGTGGCCGCGGTGCTGCCCGGCGACGGCCCGCTGCACGCCGGCATCCTCGTCGACCCGGCCGACCTCGACCGGCTCGGCGTGCCGGCGGCGTACACCGGTCTGCTGGCCGACGCGGCCGATGCCGGCGAGGACGGCCGCACCGCCGGGGTACGCGCGCTGCGGCAGGCGATCGGCGGCAGCGAGGGGGTGGGGCTCGCGGTGCTCGCCGACGAACGCGACCGCAACGACGCGCTGCTGAGCACCCTGGTCTGGATCGCGGTCGGCCTGGTCGGTCTCACCGTGCTGATCGCGGTCGTCGGGGTCGGCTCCACCACCGCGCTCTCGGTCGTGGAGCGGGTACGCGAGTCCGGCCTGCTCCGCGCCATCGGCCTGTCCCGGACCGGCCTGCGCACCATGCTGACCGCCGAGTCCGGCCTGTACGGGGTGATCGGTGCGACCATCGGTCTGCTCCTCGGCGTCCCGTACGCCTGGTTGGCGGTCCAGACGCTCGGGATCGACGCACCGTTGACCGTGCCGGTGCTGCCGCTGGTCGGGCTGTTCGTGGCGCTTGTCGCGTCGACCGCGCTGGCCGGGGTGCTGCCGGCGCGGCGGGCGTCCCGGGTCAGCCCGGTGGTGGCGCTGGGGCTCGACGGCTGACCCCGCACCGTGGGTCGGCGTCGAGGACGGCGCCGACCCACGGTGGCCTGTTCAGTTGGGGTTGTTGGCGTGGGTCAGCGTCTCCCACGCCACGAAGAGGGTGTTGCTGCCGGCCGGCCGCTGGTGCAGCGTGAGGGTCTGCGTGTTGGTCATGACGTTGCCCAGCCGGGTGCTCATCGCGTTGAAGCCGACCTCGGTGATCGGGCCGAGGCCCCGGGTGAGGCTGCCACCGCAGAGCCAGGAGGGCGCGGCCTCGCCGAGCTGGTAGCGGGAGTGGAAGCCGAGCGCCTGCCGCAGCCGCAATGTCTTCGCCGCCACGAATGCCGTTACGGGTGCATGGACGCGCCCTTGAGCACCTTGTCCACCACGGTGCGCCCCGCGTGCAGAGCCAGCCCCACCAGGTCCAGCTTGTCCCGGCCGACCGCCTGCACGGCGGCGCGGTTGTCCCGGTCGTTGCCGGTGGCGAACAGCTCGGACGTGAAGACCGCGAGCCGCAGCCCACGGGCGAGCGCACGCGAGTGCGCGCCGGCCAGCGTCGCCCGGTCGCCGGCGAACACCAGCACCGGCTGGCGGAACATCGGCAGATACCCGGTGCCGTCCGCGTCGCGGTACTCCTCACCCAGCAGCACCGGCTCGGCGTTCGCGATGCCACTGACCAGGAAGGCCGTGACGTTCAGCCGCTGCCAGCCGGCCAGGTCGTTACGGAGCAGTACGGCGATCTTGGTGGGAAAGCGGATCGGTTCGGTCATGGCGTCGAGCCTGCCCGCCCCGACACCGACCGGTCTTGTACGTTCTTAGCGTGGCCACCCGCCCGGCCGGCTCCCAGGTCAGCGCCTGGCGACCCGCCGTCGCCGGGGTCGCCGAGGTCTTCCACGCCCATTTCGTGGACCACGCGTACCCGCGGCACGTCCACGACGTGTGGACGCTGCTGATCGTCGACGACGGCGCGGTCCGTTTCGACCTCGACCGGCACCGGCACGGCGCGCTGCGCACATCGGTCACGCTGCTGCCGCCGTACGTGCCGCACGACGGCCGCTCCGCCACGGCGAACGGTTTCCGCAAGCGGGTCCTGTACCTCGACACCTCGGCGCTCGACGCCGCGTTGGTCGGCCGGGCGGTCGACCAACCGGACCTGGCCGATCCGCGCCTGCGAGACCGGATCCACCACCTGCATCAGGCGCTCGGCGACGCGGGGGACGAGTTCGAGGCGGAGAGCCGGCTCGCGCTCATCCTGGACCGACTGCGCCAGCAACTCGGCGCGCGTGCCCCGGCCGGTGTCCCGCCGCCCGCGCGTGGCCTCGCGGTCCGACTACGGGAGCTGCTGGACGCCCGGACCGTCGAGGGTGTCACCCTGCGCGAGGCCGCCGAGCTGCTGCACGCCCACCCGACGCACCTGGTCCGGGCGTTCAGCCACCTGCACGGGCTGCCGCCGCACGCGTACCTGACCGGTCGGCGGGTCGAGCTGGCCCGTCGCCTGCTCCTCGCGGGGCAGCGTCCCGCCGAGGTCGCCGCGGCCGCCGGGTTCTTCGACCAGGCGCACCTGACCCGTCACTTCCGGCGGTATCTGGGCGTCAGCCCGACCCGCTACCCGGCCCGGAGCTGATCGGCGGTCAGACGAGCTGGCCGCCGATGACGGCGACGAGCGCGGCGGCCCGCGAGCCGCGCCCGTCGCGGGGTGTACGCCGCGTGCAGGTGTGCCACGAGCAGGCGACTCCGGGTGCAGCTGCCGTGCCGTTGGGTCGGTGAACCAGCGGTGGTGCGCGCTGTGCGCCAACCCGCTGTACCGGGTCTCGTCACCGAGTAGGGCAATGGCCGGCGCGGTCTGCGCCAGGGTTTCGCCGAGGTGGTTCACCACCTGGGCCGGGGTGTCGTGCATCCGGTCGAGGATCCGCATCATTCCCCGGGTTCACGTGGTCGGCCCGCACCGCGTGGCGCGGAACGGCGTGGCCGGTGGTTCTGCTGGCTGATCGCCACCCCGACGAGCGGCTGTAAATGGACGGCCGTTCGGATGCGCCACCGGACGGTCACGAAATCCGGCGGCGAATCGTCACAACTGGCGGTTAGTCTTCCTCGGCGCGTCGTCGTCCTGGTACGCCGCGCCCCGCGCCTGGTCGGCGCGGCATCGCCGCCACCGCCCACCATCGGCCGGCTCAACCGACTTCAGGAGAGTTTGTGACACAGCAATCCGTCGCGACATCGGACAAACTCGACGCCGCAGTGCTCAAGGTGGCCGGCGTCGTGGTCCTCGGCGCGATCATGTCGATCCTCGACGTGACGGTGGTCAGCGTGGCGCTGCCCACATTCCAGACTGAGTTCGACGCGTCCTACGCCCGCGTCGCGTGGACGATGACCGGCTACACCCTCGCCCTGGCCACCGTGATCCCGCTCAGCGGCTGGGCGGCCGACCGGTTCGGCACCAAACGTCTCTACATGGTGGCGTTGGCGCTGTTCACGATCGGGTCCGGTCTCTGCGCCACCGCCGACAGCATCGGCGAGCTGATCGGCTACCGCGTGTTGCAGGGCCTCGGCGGCGGCATGCTCATGCCGCTGGGCATGACCATCATGACCCGCGCGGCCGGGCCGCACCGGATCGGCCGACTGATGGCCGTCCTCGGCATTCCGATGCTGCTCGGCCCGATCGGCGGCCCGATCCTCGGCGGCTGGCTGATCGACACCGCGAGCTGGCACTGGATCTTCCTGATCAACCTGCCGATCGGTGTCGTCGCGCTGATCTACGCGCAGTTCGCGCTGCCGAAGGACGCGCCCGAGCCGTCCGAGTCGTTCGACTTCGTCGGTATGCTCATGCTCTCGCCGGGTCTCGCCCTGTTCCTCTACGGCGTCTCGTCGCTGCCGGAGGCGGGCACGTTCGCCGAGGCGAAGGTGTGGGCGCCGATGCTGGTCGGCGGCGCGCTGGTGGTGGCGTTCGTGCTCTACTCGTTCAAGCCCCGGCACCCGCTGCTCGACCTGCGGCTGTTCCGCAACCGCAGTCTGACCATCGCCTCGCTGACGCTGTTCGTGTTCATCATCGCGTTCATGGGCGCCGGCCTGCTGTTCCCGAGCTACTTCCTGCAGGTGCGCGGCGAGTCGACGTTGGCCGCCGGCCTGCTGATGGCCCCGCAGGGCATCGGCGCGATGATCACCATGCCGATCGCCGGCACGCTGGCCGACCGGGTGCCGATCGGGCGTACCGTGCCGTTCGCGCTGGGGCTCATCGTCGTCGGTTTCTTCGGGTTCACCCAGGTCGACCCGCAGACCTCGTACTGGCTGCTCGGCGGGTCGCTGTTCGTGATGGGTCTGGGCATGGGCGGCACGATGATGCCGATCATGACCTCCGCGCTGCGGACGTTGCAGGCCCAGGAGGTGGCCCGTGGCTCGACGCTGGTCAACATCCTCCAGCAGATCGGCGGGTCGGTCGGCGCCGCCGTGATGTCGGTGATCCTCACCAACGAGCTGAACGGCTCCCGGCCGATCCCCGGCCTGGTGGACGAGAGTGGCAAGCCGGTCACCGAGGCCGGGCTGGCCATCGCCTCCCAGCAGCGTCCGGAGCTGCTCCAGCAGATGCCGGTCGACCCGTCGATCATCGAGCGCGGGCTCGACTTCGCCGCCAAGTCGTTCGCCACCACGTTCTGGGTCGCGTTCGCGCTGGTCGTGCTCACGTTCATCCCGGCCGCCCTGCTGCCGCGCCGACGTCAGCCGGCGCAGCTCGACGACCAGCAGGGCGAGCAGGTCAAGACGCCGGTCGTCATCCACTGAGTACGCCGCCGCCGCGCTCGGCGTCCCTACGGGGAGTCGAGCGCGGCGGCGGATACGGCGTCAGCGCAACGGACCGTCGCCCGGCCCGTTCGGGTCGTCGACCAGGTGGACCGCCGCTTCCTCCGCGCTGGCGGCGCCCGCGTCGATCCCGGCGTCCCACGCCACCGAGTCGGCCTCGTCGTCCTCGCGGACACCCTCGTCGTACGCGACGAGACGGCCCGCGCGGCCCTCGGCCTCGTACCCCCGGCGGGTCAGCTCGTCCTCGTCGTCGCCGCCCTCGGCGTACGGGTCGATGTCCGGTTCCTCCTGGGCGAGGTACTGGTCCAGGGACTCCCCGGCCCGCTCCTCGGCGGGGGTGGTGCCGAACCGGTTCGCCGCCGTCCAGTGGTCCTCGGCGACGATGCCGGTGTCGAGGGGGTCGCCGACCCCGTCATCCAGGGTGTCGGAGGCGTCCAGGACGCCATCGTCCTCGGCCACGTTCCACTCGTCGACGGAATCCATCCGCTCGGTCTGGCTCACGGCGGTCTCTCCTTCGTCACGGCGCAGCGAAGTGCCAAGCCTATGACCACTCAACGTCGCCGCACCCCGAGGGCTGCCCGCTGTGACGAACGGACCTCGGGGCGCGGCGCGCGGGCGGGTCAGCGGGTCAGCAACTCCACCACGGCCTCGGTGAACTCCGCCGGCTGCTCGACGTGCGCGAAGTGCCCGCTCTGCTCCAGCACCACCAGGCGCGAGTCCTTGAGGCCCGCGTGCAGTTCCTCGGCGTAACGGGGGCCGCAGATGAAGTCGTGCGCGCCCACGATCACCACGGCCGGCGCGGTGATCTCACCGAGCCTGTCCCGCACGTCGAACGGCGTGGGGTCGTTCGAACGGGCCGGCGTCATCCAGACCCGTACGGCCGCCTGGAGCGGGGCGAACTCGGCCTGCCGACCCCAGAAGTCCGCGAAGTACACCGGGATGGCGGCGCGCAGGGCGGTCGCCAGGGCCTCGTCGTCGGCGGCGACACCGTAGCGTTCGAAAGCGTGCGGGACGTCCGTCGCCTCCGGCCGGTCGGGGTGCCGCTGCGGGTACGCGGCGAGGTTGGCCATCGCCTCGGCCCAGAACTCGGCGCCGGTGACGGGTGAGGTGTCGTACAGGACGAGGCCGGCGACCCGGTCCGGGTGGTCCAGCGCGTACCGCTGGACGACGAAACCGCCGTGCGAGTGGCCCAGGAGGTACACCCGGGGCTCGCCGAGGTGCTCGACCACCGCGTCGAGGAACCGGACATACGTCGCGAGACGGTAGTCGTCGGGGTTGTCGAGCCGCCCCGAGGCACCCGTGCCGACCGGCTCGACGTACACCATCGTGAAGTGTTCCTCGAGGCCGGGCGTCCGCAGGTAGGCCCACTCGATGCCGGGGCCGCCGGAGTGCGCCACGCACACCGGGCCGGTGCCCGCGACGTGGTAGACCTGCCGGACACCGTCGACGGTGAAGGTGTGCGCACCCGGGCTGAGCGTGCCGACGTCGTGGCTGGTGGAACCCATGTGCTATCTCCCGATCCGTGGACCCGCGCGCCGTGTGTCGCCGCGCGACTGGTGACTGACACGGACCAGATGCGCGGGCCGGTCGCGAAGTTCGCTCGGTCCGGAAACTTTTCTCAGACCAGCGCCGGAACGGGGTGGAAGAGGGTGAACCGGCCCACCCGTCCGCCGCGCAGTTGCTGCAACCACAGGGCCGCGGGTGGGCAGTGCTCCGGATCGTGGGGCGGGCTGATCAGGTCGGTCTCCCAGATCAGCACGTCGCCGCTGGCCACCACGTTGCGCAGCCGCTGGCGTACCCCGGCTTCCAGGTCGCTGGTCATGCCGCCGATCGCCAGGTCGGGGCCTCCGCGCCGGCGGCCCGGCACGATCATCTCGGCGTCCGGCCACCAACTGTCCCGCACGACCCGGTCGAAGTCGCCCCGCATCGCCGTGGCGATCATGTCGCGGCCCTCCCGCCAGCGGGCGGCGTTGACCGCGCCGAGGTCGGTGTGCGCCGCGGTGGCCGAGGCCCGGAGGCCGCCGGCGAGCGTGCGACGGGCGTGGCTGAGGCGGCTGCGGACGGTGCCGACCGGCACGCCGCACACGGCGGCGATCTGGTCGTACGAGGAGGCGTCGCTGAAGTACCGCAGCAGGGTGACCAGCCGGTCGGGCTCGGACAGTCGGTCGATGGCGTGCCACACCCAGTCACGCAGGACGCCCTGGTCCAGTGCCTCCTCCGGGGTGGGGGTGGCGGCGGGCAGGGTGAACCACTCCGGTTCGGCGACCGGGAACGGCCGGGGGCCACGCAGCGTCATCCGGGCGTTGTTGCGGACGATGGTGCGCAGCCACGGGCCGACCGCCGCCGGGTCGCGGACCTCACCGATGCGCCGCAGCGCCACCACCATGGCGTCCTGCACCGCATCCTCGGCGTCCGGGCCGTAGCCGAGCATGCTCAACGCGACGGCCCGCATCCCGGCCTCGTGACGGGCCAGCAGCACGCCCAGCGCCCCCGCGTCTCCGGCCTGCGCGAGCAGTACCAGATCGGCGTCACCGTGCGTCACGCGCGGTTCCTCCCAGAATCGACTTCGTGGGGATCCGGCGCCCTCATCAAGCGTACGGCGGTCACGCAGCCGCTCCACGTCGCGCCGGCTGTCCCACCCCGGTCGTAGCGTGCCCGCCGTGTCGCCATCGCCTGAGCCAGGATGAGGGGGTGGACATCGAACCGGTCGACCACGAGCCCCGGCAGGCGTTCCCCTGGTCGCTTCTGCGCCAGCGCTGGGAGGACCTCACCTTCCTGCACTGGGCCGTCGCCCCGGAACTCGTCGCACCGCTGCTGCCCGCCGGAACACGCCCGGACACGCTGGGCGGCGTCAGTTACGTCGGGCTGATCGCCTTCCGGATGGTGCGGTTGGGCTTCGGTCGCGGCCCCGGGGTGCCCTACCTCGGCACCTTCTGGGAGACCAACGTCCGGCTCTACTCGGTCGACGACACCGGCCGGCGGGCGGTCGTGTTCCGCTCGCTCGACGCGTCCCGCCTCGTGCCGGTGCTGGTGGCGCGGGTGACGTTGGGTCTGCCGTACCTCTGGTCGTCGATGCGCCTGGACCGCGACGGTGACCGCCGTACCTACCGGTGCCGGCGGCGCTGGCCCGGCCCGGCCGGTACGACGAGCCGGATGACCGTGCGGGTGGGGGAGCGGATCGACGACCCGACACCCCTTGAGCACTTCGTCACCGCCCGGTGGGGGCTGCACACCCGGGTGTACGGGCGCACGCTGCACCTGCCGAACTGGCATCCGCGCTGGCCGCTGCACCGGGCCGAGGTGCTGCACCTGGACGACGAGTTGGTCGCCGCCGCCGGTCTGCCGGCGCCGGTCGACCCGCCGGTCAGCGTGCTGTACTCGCCCGGTGTCGGGGTGCGGTTCGGTACGCCGGTGGCGGCCCGGCGCGGCGGCGCCGGGCCGCCGGCGCCTCAGTAGCGGCTTCCCTCGGGCGCGGGCAGCGCGTCCAGGTCGGCCAGGTCCTCCGCGGCGAGCCGCACGTCGCCGGCCGCGCAGTTGTCCACCAGGTACTTCGGGGTCTTGGTGCCGGGGATCGGTATGACGTGGGGGCCCTGGGCGACGACCCACGCGAGGGCGACCTGCGCGGGGCTGAGGCCCGCCCGGTCGGCGATCTCGCGGACCCGGGCCACGATGGCCAGGTTGGCCCGCAACGCGTCCTGTTGGAAACGCGGCAGGCCACGGCGGAAGTCGTCGGCGGGCAGGTCGTCGAACGAGGTGAACCGGCCGGTGAGGAACCCGCGGCCCAGCGGCGAGAACGGCAGGAAGGCGATGCCCTGCTCGGCGCAGTACGGCAGCACCTCGGTCAACGGGTCGCGGGTCCACAGCGACAACTCGGACTGCACCGACGCCACCGGGTGCACCGCCTGGGCTCGCACGATCTGGGTCACCGTCACCTCGGACAGCCCGATCTGCCGTGCCTTGCCCGTCTTCACGACCTCCGCCATCGCACCCCAGGACTCCTCGATGGGCACCTCCGGGTCGACCCGGTGCAACTGGTAGAGGTCGACGTGGTCGGTGCCGAGCCGCCGCAGGCTGGCGTCGATCGCCGCACGAATGTGCTCCGGGCGGCCGTTGTTGCCGATCGTGGGGGAGTTGCCGGGGCCACCGGTGGACGCGGTGGCCACCAGGCCGGCCTTGGTCGCCAGGACGGCCCGCTCCCGTCGCCCGCCGGCCAGCGCCCGCCCGACCAGTTCCTCATTGGTGTACGGCCCGTACACGTCCGACGTGTCGATCAGGGTGGCGCCCAGATCGAGGGCCTGGTGGATGACCGAGATCGAGGTGTCGTCGTCGCGGGGGCCACTGATGTCGTATCCGTGGGTCATGCCCATGCACCCGAGACCGATGACGCCAACCTCGGGGCCGGTGCTGCCCAGCGTGGTGCTTCGCATGCACCCCACGCTACGCCGGATCGCGAGAAGGCCGGCGCGGCCGGAATGCACGCAGGGTCACGGCCCCGTAGGGTCCGTCGTGGTGACGACTGTCGCTGCCTGCGACCGGAGGGAGCCGCGACATGGCGAGCAAACTGGTGGTGGGGACGTTCCTGTCCCTGGACGGTGTGATGCAGGGCCCCGGCGGGCCCGGCGGGGCTGCGGCTGACCGGGTCGCGCACCACCAAGGCGGGTGTCGTCTACGCCGCGTACGAGGTGGCGGGTCAGCCCGCCTACGGCACCGTCCTGTAGGAGTCGCGCTTGATCCGCGTTCGTGAGTTCGTCTGGTCCGACTACGACCGCGTCGTGGCTCTGTGGACCGCCACCGGACGGGGCGTGCTGCCCCGCGCCGAGCTGACCGCCACACTGACGCGGGATCCGCAGCTCTTCCTGGTCGCCGACGTGGACGCCACCGTCGCGGCGGTGGTGCTGGGCACCTACGACGGCCGCCGGGGGATGATCCTGCGGCTGGCCGTCGACCCGGCGTACCGCCGTCGCGGCATCGCCACCCTGCTGGTCGCCGAGTTGGAGCGGCGGTTTGCCGCCCTCGGTTGCCCACGGGTGAACCTGCTGGTGCTGCCGGAGGACACGGCCGCGCTCCGGTTCTGGCAGGCGCTGGGCTACGCGCCCCAGCCCGACGTTCTCTGCACGAAGCCGATGGGTGGTTCGCCGGACCTGTCGCGAGGGGTGGCTCCGGCTTCGACCATGGGGTGAGGGCCGGGCGCACCGGCCCCACCGACGAGCCGACACGGCACCGACAAGGAGCGGATCGATGACGAAGGTGACGACCCGGGCGACGATGTCGTTGGACGGCTACATCGCGGACGCGTCCCACGGTGGCTTCGAGTACCTCTTCCAGTGGTACGAGGGCGGCGACGTCGAGACGCCGACGGCCAACCCCGAGTTGACGTTCCGGACGTCCGCCGCGAGCGCCCGGCACCTGCGCGACTTCACCGAGCGGACCGGCGCGCTGGTCGTCGGCCGGCGGCTGTTCGACATGACCAATGGGTGGGGTGGTCGGCATCCGCTGGACGTGCCCGTCGTGGTTGCCACGCACCGCGTGCCCGAGGGTTGGGAGCCGGAGAGCGACTCCTTCGTCTTTGTCACCGACGGCATCGAGAGCGCCGTTGACCGGGCCAGGGCGATCGCCGGTGCCAAGGAGGTCGGTGTCAATGGCGGCACCATCGCGGCGCAGGTCGTCGAGTCCGGCCTGCTCGACGAGGTGCACGTCGACCTCGTCCCGGTGGTGCTCGGTGCCGGCATCCCGCTCTTCGCCCGCCTGAAGATCGCGCCACTGCAGCTGGAGGGCCCGATCAGCGTCGTCGAGGGCGTCGGCGTCACCCACCTGGCCTACCGGATACGCCCATCGGCCTGAGCACCCGGGAAATGCCCCGCTCGGCGTGGGCCGGGATGCGCCGCCGGTCGCCCTAGAATCGATGACGTTCACTGTCTGCGGCGGCGGTGTCGCGGATGGCTGGCACGGAGGGCGGTGCGGGACGTGGGACCGGACGAGCGGGGCAAGCTGTTCGAGCAGGCACGGGAGCTGTCGCGGCGGCAGGCCACCTGGGCGGAGGCGGACCGCATGTGGGGGCGGGTGATCGACGCCTACCGGCGGGCGGTGGACGGCCCGGGGCAGCCGGACCGCCGCGACCAGCAGCAGTTGGCGCGGGCGTTGTGGCGGCACGGGATGCTGCTGTCCGCGCGCGGCCGGGCCGGGCAGGGCATGGCGCCGGGCGGTGAGGCGGTCGCCATCTTCGAGCGGGTGTACGACGCGGTGGCGGCCGAGGGTGGCAACGTGGCTGCCCCACCCCGCGACGACGCGCTCGCCGAACTGATCACCGCGTTGGTGGACCTCGCAGAGGTCGCGTTCGCCGCCGGTCAGCCCGCCACGCGCAGAGAGTTGCTGGACCGGGCGGTGGCGGTGGGTCTGACCGCCGTCGGCGCTCCGCCGTCGGCCGGGCCCCGCACCCGGGAGGCGATGGGGGCGGCGTACCACAACCAGGCGACCGCCTTGCTGCACCGCCACCTCACCCGGCCGTCGTCGGTCGACGGCGTCCGGGAGGCGACCCTCGCCGCGTCACGGGCCTGCGAGCTGCGTCAGGCGTTGCTCGACCCGGCGCGTCCGCTCAGCCTGTGGGAGATGGCGAACACCTACGGGGTGTACGCGCGGTGCCTGGCGATGATCGGCGACACCGATCGCGCCGCCGTGGTGCTGGCGCTGGGCAACCGACTTGTCGAGTTGCTGGGGCCGGCGGCCGAGCAGCCCGCCCAGAACCTGCGCGTGGCCGCCGAGTTGCTGGGCCGGGAAGAGGCCACCGCCGGTTCGCGGCGCTTCCGGTGGCGGCGGCGCTGACCTGGCTGCCTACACCCGACCCGGCGTCGGGCCCTCGCCCTGATCCGACCCCTGCCGGTGGTCCGCGAAGTCGATCCGCATGACCACGCGGCGCAGGGTCGGATGGCTGACCTCGGTGAACCCGGCCTCCTCGAAGACCTGCCGGACCCCGACGTGAGCCTCACCCCAGGTGATCTGCTTGCCGGCCTCGGCGAGCATCGGGTACGCCTCCAGTGACCGGGCGCCACGCTCCCGCGCGAAGTCGACCGCGGCGCGGGCCAGAGGATACGTGAGGCCGCGCCCCCGGTAGCCCTTGCGGACCACCAGGCAGGTCACCGCCCAGACGCCGTCGTCGTCCTTGTCCTCGTCGCGGCCGAGCCAGGGCACCCGTTGCTTGCGCAGCTTCGGGTACGCCGTCCGCGGCTCGACCGCCAGCCACCCCACCGGCTGGTCGTCGAGGTACGCGATCAGCCCGCTGGTGTCCTTGGCGTCCGGCTCACCACACCTGGTCTGCTCGCGAAACGCCGCGACCCGCCCCTGCGGGGTGGACGCCTGCCACAGCCAGCCCCTGACCTTGAACCACTGGCACTGGCACCGCCCCGCGTCGGCCGTGCCGAAGACGTCCTGAAGGTCCTCCCACGACGCCTCGTTGGCGGGCACGATCCGGACGTCGCCGTCAGTCATGCGGTGCCTCCGCGATGATCCGCCTGATCATGTTCGTCGATTGTGCCTCATCGAGAGCACGCCGCTCCAGGCTCCGCCGTCGCTGAGCAGCGCGGGCAGAACGGTGCGTCACCTTAACGCGCCGGAAACACCCCCGGTACCAACCCTGGGAACGCTCGTCGGACAGTCGAGACACCGACACGCGAACCGGGGTGACCATGGCCGACAACACCACGAACGCGCCGACGTTCGACGGGCCGCTGGGCCGGTCCGGCAACGGCCTGGCACTGCCCGCACCCCGCCCCAACCCGGCCCCGTCGCTGGACGACGGCGACCCGGCGGACCTGGCCACGATCGGCGTGGAGGAGGAGTTCCACGTCGTCGACCTGCACACCCGGGAGTTGGTGCCCCGCGCCGGGGAACTGCTCGACCGGCTGCCGGCGACCTCGTTCACCGCCGAACTGCACCGCAGCGTGGTGGAGACCAACACCGCGGTCTGCCGCACCCTGGACGAGATCCGCGCCGAGCTGACCCGGCTGCGCCAGGCCGCCGTCGCAGTCGCCGACCGGGCCGGGTTGGGCATCGTGGCGGCCGGCACGGTGCCGCTGCGCGCCGACGGCGACCCGAGCGTCACTCCCACCTCCCGCTACCGGCGGATGCTCGACGAATACCAGATGCTCGCCCGGGAGCAGTTGATCTGCGGCGCGCAGGTGCACGTCGGGGTGTCCGACCGGGACCTGGCGGTGGCCGTCACCCGCCGCGTCCAACCGTGGCTGCCGGTCCTGCTCGCCCTGTCCACCAGCTCGCCGTACTGGATGGGACAGGACAGCGGCTACGCCAGCGTCCGGTCGCTGGTCTGGCAGCGCTGGCCCACGGCCGGCGACCCGGGCGAGGTGACCAGCGCGGCGGACCACGAGGCACTGGTCGCCGAGCTGATCTCCTCCGAGACCATCACCGACCCGGCCATGATCTACTTCGATGTCCGGCCGTCGGCCCACGTGCCCACCGTGGAACTGCGGATCACCGACGCCAACGCCGACGTGGAGACCATCGTCCTGCTCACCGGCCTGTTCCGGGCGCTGGTGCGGCGGGAGGTCGCCGCGCTGCGCGCCGGCGTGGAGCGCACCGCCGTCCGGCCGCCGGTGCTGCGTGTCGCCGTGTGGCGGGCCGCCCGCTCCGGGCTGGAAGGCGACCTGCTCGACCTGCCCCGCTCGGCCCGACCGGTGCCGGCCGCCGAGGCGGTCCGCCGGCTGGTGACCGACCTGCGCCCGCAGCTGGAGGCGACCGGCGACTGGGAGCAGATCCGGGACCTGACCGAGTATGCGCTGCGGCGTGGCAGCTCGGCCGCACGGCAGCGGCGGGCGTACGAGCGGCGCGGCCGGCTGGCCGACGTGGTCGACCTGCTCCTCGACGAGACCCGGGGACGCATCCAGGGGCCACTGCCCGGAGCGCCACCCGCGCCGGCCCTGCCCACGTACACCGGCTCCGCCGACGAGGTCTTCGGCCCGGCCGGGCCGGAGCCCGCGTACCGTCCGCTGCTGGCCGCCCTGCGCGGCCTCGGCGCCGGTGCCCTGCGCCACCGCGAGCACGACCGGGACGAGGAGCAACGCGCCCGGGGGGTGACCTTCAGCGTGGCCGGCGAGGCGAGCACCCGACTCTTCCCGGTCGACCTGGTGCCCCGGGTGGTGCCCGCCGCCGACTGGCGGGCGCTGCGCGCCGGTCTCGTGCAGCGCGCCCGCGCCCTCGACGCCTTCCTGCGCGACGTCTACGCCGATCGGGCCGCGGTCGCCGACGGCGTGGTGCCGGCCTGGGTGGTGGAATCCTCACCCGGGCTGCGCCCGACCGGGGCGCTCATGGGTCGGCGGGGCACCCGCGCCCAGGTGTCCGGAACTGATCTCGTCCGCGATCCCGCCGGCGGCTGGTACGTCCTGGAGGACAACCTTCGGGTGCCCTCGGGCATTGGCTACGCGGTGCAGAACCGGCGGCTGACCCGGACGGTGCTGCCCGAGTTGCCGGTGCCCGACGACCTGCTGCCCGCCGACGAGACACCCGCGATGCTGTACCGGGCGCTGGTCGCCGCCGCGCCAGCCGCCGCCGCCGACCCTGCCGTGGTGGTGCTCAGCAGCGGCCCGGGTGATCCCGCCTGGTTCGAGCATCGGCTGCTCGCCGACGAGATGGGCGTGCCGCTGACCGGGAGCAGTGACCTGCTGGTCTCCGAGGGCCGCGTCCACCTGGTCCGGGAAGGCCGCCGCAGTCAGGTCGACGTGATCTACCTGCGGATGGACGAGGAGGCCCTGCTGCACGCGCCGGGCGCCGACGGGGTGCCCCTGGGCTGGCCGCTGCTCGCGGCGGTGCACGCCGGGCGGCTGACGTTGGCCAACGCGCTGGGCAACGGTGTCGGCGACGACAAGGCCCTGTACGCGTACGTGCCCCGGCTGATCGAGTACTACCTGGGGGAGAAGGCCCTGCTTCCGGACGTGCCGACATACCTGTGCGGGTTGCCCGAGCAGCGGGCCGAGGTGCTCGGCCGGCTCGACGAGCTGGTGCTCAAGCCGGTCGACGGGTACGGCGGCGACCGGGTGGTGATCGGCCCCCGGGCCGAGGCGGAGGAGTTGGACGCCGTCCGCGAGCAGATCCTCGCCGCCCCACACCGGTGGATCGCCCAGGAGATGGTGGCGCTCACCACGCACCCGGTCTTCGACGGCACGGCGCTCGCCCCCCGCCACGTGGACCTGCGGGCCTTCGTCTTCCTCGGCGAGACCGCCGAGGTGGCGCCGGTGGCGCTGACCCGCGTCGCGCCGGCCGGCAGCATGATCGTCAACTCGTCGCGCGGCGGTGGGTCGAAGGACACCTGGCTGCTCGGCGGAGACGATCCGACGTCGCCGTAACCCACGCTTGACCCACACGTCATCGGGGCGCAACCCGGTCCGCCAAACCTGGACCGGTCAGCGGCCCGAGCGGACCCGAGCCGATGAGAGGTGCGTGCCATGTGCGGTATCGGAGGCGAGTTCCGCCTCGACGGGGCGCCACCGGACATGGCGGCCGTCGAGCGGATGTTGCCCGCCCTGGCCTCCCGCGGCCCGGACGGCGAGGGGCGGTGGCAACACGGCCCGGCGGCGCTGGTGCACCGCCGGCTGCGCATCATCGACCTGTCCGACGCGGGCGCCCAGCCGATGGTCGACCCCGAGCTGGCTCTCGCCCTGGTCTTCAACGGCTGCATCTACAACTACCGCGAGCTGCGCGACGAGCTGACCGCCGCCGGCTACTCCTTCCGGTCCACCTCGGACACCGAGGTGATCCTCAAGGCGTACCACCGGTGGGGGACGGCCTGCGTCGAGCGGTTCTACGGGATGTTCGCCTTCGCGCTCGTCGAGCTGGCAACGAACACGCTGGTGCTGGCCCGCGACCGGCTCGGCATCAAACCGCTCTACCTCGCCGAGGGGCCGGGCCGGATCCGTTTCGCCTCGACCCTGCCGGCTCTGCTCGCCGCCGGTGGCGTCGACACCGACCTCGATCCGGTGGCGCTGCACCACTACATGAGCTTCCACTCGGTGGTGCCGCCGCCGCGCACCATCCTCGCCGGGGTCCGCAAACTCCCGCCCGCCACCGTGCGGGTGGTCACCGCCGACGGCCGGAGCACCGACACCGTGTACTGGCGGCCGGAGTTCACCCGCGCCGCCGCCGAGCCGATATCCGCCGGCGAGTGGCAGGAACGGATCATGACGGCGCTGCGCACCGCCGTACGCCGGCGCATGGTCGCCGACGTGCCGGTCGGTGTGCTGCTCTCCGGCGGCATCGACTCCAGCCTGATCGTCGCCCTGCTGGCCGAGCAGGGCCAGACCGGTCTGGCCACCTTCAGCATCGGGTTCGAGGCGGCGGCGGGGGAGAGCGGCGACGAGTTCCACTACTCCGACCTGGTGGCCCGCCAGTTCGGCACCGACCACCAGCAGATCCGCATCGGCGCGGCCCGGTTCGTGCCCGCCGTGCACGAGGCCATCGCGGCGATGAGCGAACCGATGGTCAGCCACGACTGCGTCGCCTTCCACCTGCTCTCCGAGGAGGTATCGCAGCGGATCACGGTGGTGCAGTCCGGGCAGGGCGCCGACGAGATCTTCGCCGGCTACGACTGGTACCCGCCGATGGCGAACGTCGCACGCGAGGACGCCGTCGAGGCGTACGCCCGGGTGTTCTTCGACCGTCGCCACGACGCGCTCGCCGGGCACCTGGCGCCGGAGTGGATGCTCGATCATGACGCCAGCCTGGAGTTCGTCGCCGCGCACTTCGGCGCGCCCGGCGCGGACACCGCCCTCGACGCGGCGCTGCGCCAGGACAGCCTGGTGATGCTGGTCGACGACCCGGTCAAGCGGGTCGACAACATGACGATGGCCTGGGGGCTGGAGGCCCGCGTGCCGTTCCTCGACCACGAGGTCGTCGAGCTGGCGGCCGCCTGTCCGCCGGCGCTGAAGCTGGCCCACGGCGGCAAGGGCGTGCTGAAGGCCGCGAGCCGCGGCATCGTGCCCGACGAGGTGATCGACCGGCCGAAGGGCTACTTCCCGGTGCCCGCCATCCGGCACCTCTCCGGGCCGCTGCTCGACGACGTCCGCGACGCGTTGACGGCCCAGCCGGCCCGTGAGCGGGGCCTGTTCCGCAAGGACTACCTGGAGGAGTTGCTGGACGCGCCGAATGCCCGGCGGACCACGTTGGGCTCCAACGCGCTCTGGCAGCTCGGGCTGCTGGAGCTCTGGTTGCAGCGGATCGGGGTTTAGATGACCGTACGGACCGAGGTGCCGCGTACCACCCGTCGGGCCCGACCCGCCGGCCGCCGGACGGCACCGTCACCGCTGCCTGCCGGCGAGGACTTCGCGCCCGCCCCCTCCCCGGACGGCCGCCGGGTGGCGTTCCTCTCCGACCGGGCCGGGACGCCCGGCGTCTGGGTCCACGAGGTCGGCGCGGGCGCGGCCGTCGCGCTGCCCACCGGCACCGAACCGGTGCTGCGGGTGAGTTGGTCCCCGGACGGGCAGTGGCTGGCCTGCGTCATCGCACCGGGCGGCGCGCCCCGCACCGAGCTGTGGGTGCTGCGTCCGGACGGCACCGGGCGTCGTCAGGTCGCCGGGTTCGGTCGCCGCAGCGCGACGATGTCCGGCTGGCTGCTCGGCGGCGCGGTCCTGGCGGTCACCGAGACCGGCGAGCGGGGCACGGCCGTCCTGATCGACGCGGGCACCGGGCACCGGCGGGTGCTCGCCGAGGGTGACCTGCTCACCCTGCTCGACGTCACCCCGGACGCCGGCACCGCCCTGCTGCGCCGCGGCCCGCGCAACGCCCGCTGGCTGGAACTGCTCGACGTGGCCACCGGGGATCGGCGTCGGCTGCTGCCGGACACCGGTCGGGGCAGCACCGACCAGGGTTGGTTCGGCCCCGACGCGACGAGCGTGCTGGCCCGCACCGACGCGTTCTCCGAACTGGCCGCGCTGGTGCGGGTGGACCTGACCCGACCGGAGCGGACGCCGGCCCGGCTCGCCGGGCGGCCGGACGCCGAGCTGGAGCACGCCGCCGCGAGCGCCGACGGGCGCCGCGCCGCGCTGCTGTGGAACACCTACGGCGGCCGCAGCGAGGTGAGCCTGTTCGACCTGGCCAGCGGTGTGCAGCGGGCCGTCGCCGCCCCGGGCGAGGTGCTCGACGACGCGGTCTTCGCCGCTGGCGGTGACCTGCTCTGCCTCACCGCGCAGGGTCCGGTGCAGCCCCGGGAGGTGTGGCTGGTCGACCCGACGAGCGGGGCGCTACGCCCGCTGCGACCGGACACCGGCGACGCGCGTACGGGCGGCGGCGGTGTCGCGCCGCAACTCGTCGACCTGCGCGCCCGCGACGGGTTGCCGCTGTCCGGGTGGCTCTACCGCCCGGCCGGGCCGGGTCCCTGGCCGACCGCGATCAGCCTGCACGGCGGTCCGGAGGCGCAGGAACGACCGTCCTACAACCCGCTGTTCCAGGCTCTCGTCGCGCAGGGCGTCGCGGTGTTCGCGCCGAACGTGCGGGGCTCGTCGGGCTTCGGTCGGTCCTTCGTGGCCGCCGACAACCTCGCCGGCCGGTACGGGGCCATCGCCGACGTGGCGGCGTGCGCCGACCACCTGGTCGACAGCGGCGTCGCCCGCCCCGGCCAGCTCGGTTGCCTCGGCCGCTCCTACGGCGGCTACCTGGTCCTTTCGGTGCTGGTGAACTTCCCCGGGTTGTTCGCCGCCGGGGTGGCCGAGTGCGGCATCTCCGACTTCCACACCTTCTTCGCCGGCACCGAGCCGTGGATCGCCGCCGCCGCCGTCAGCAAGTACGGCGACCCGGTGCGGGACGCCGAGCTGCTGCGCGACCTGTCGCCGATGACCCACCTCGACCGACTCGACGTGCCGGTGCTGCTCATCCACGGTGCCAACGACACCAATGTTCCGGCCGGCGAGTCGGCGCAGGTGGCGCAGGCCCTCGCCGCCCGCGACGTCCCGTACGGGCACCTGGTGCTGGCCGGGGAGGGGCACGACTTCCTGGGCCGCGACAACGCCGAGGCAGCGCGTACGGCCACCACCGCCTGGCTCACCCGGCACCTCGCCGCGACCACGACCGCCGTCGGCTGAGGCGTTATCCTGCGCCGGTGGACGTCATGGCGCAGGGCGAGCGGTTGGCCGCCGACCTGGGCGATCGGCTCGCCGAGCTGACCTTCGTCGACCTGGACACCGACGAGGTCACCGCGCGGGTCATCGACGAGGTGGCGCGGTGGGCGCAGGCGCAGGGCTGGCGGGTCTACCGGCGCGCACCCAGCGTCGTGCCGTTGCCGCCGCCCATGGAGCAGCGGCACTCGGTCCTCGACGTGGCGTGCGCCCGCCCGGACGGGCCGCCGGTGGTGGTGGAGGTCGACCACACCGACCGGGCCCGTACCGTGCAGAAGTTGACCGCGGAGGCGGACGCCGGCCGGATACCGATCTGGGTGCGGTGGGGCGTCGGGCGTTTCACCGCCCCGCCGCCGCCGGTGCGGATGGTGACCGTCGAGGTGACCCGGCGCGCCGGTCCGGCGGGGCGCGGGCGGCTGCACAGCCGCACCAGCGAGCGCCCCGCGCCGGAGCACTCGGCCGCCGGCGGCACCGTCGCCACGCCGGCGCTGCCGATCCCGCTGACCGAGCCGCGTAAGGGCACCTGAAGCGAATCGTAAGCGGGCGCCGGCAGAGTTCTGGGTGTCACCGGAGAACACGACCGACACCCAGGAGATTCCGATGCGCAAGCTCATCAACTCGACCTACATCACCCTCGACGGCGTCATCGAGAACCCGATGTGGACCGCGCCGTACTTCGACGAGGAGGCCATCAGCCTCGCCGGCGAGCAGACCGACGAGGCGGACGCGATGCTGATGGGCCGGGCCACCTACGACGGCATGTCCGTCGCCTGGCCGCAGCAGGACGAGAGCGACCCGACCACCGGCGCGGCGTACTTCAACAACGTCAAGAAGTACGTCGCCTCGACCACCCTCACCAACCCCACCTGGAACAACACGGAGGTGCTCCAGGGCGACCTGGTCGAGGCGGTCACCGCGCTCAAGGCCCAGGAGGGCCGGAACATCATCCAGTACGGCTTCGGCTCGGTCACCGCCCAGCTGATCACCGCGGGCCTGGTGGACGAGGTCCGGTTCTGGATCCACCCCGTGCTGGAGGGCGCGGCGAGCCTGACGGTGCCGCTGACCGACTTCAAGGCGTCGTTCGACCTGGTCGACACCCGGGTGCACAAGAGCGGCGTGATCGTCGCCTCGTACCGGCCGAAGACGGCCGCCTGAGCACGGTTCAGAGCTGGGCCCGGGCCTCGCCCGGGCCCAGCTTCGTGCCCTCGGCGACCAGCGCCTCGAAGCGGTCCCGCCCGAGCGTCGCCCGTACGCGTTCGGTCACCCGATCGGTCTCGTCGCGTTCGGCCGGGGAGGCCGGGGCGTCGAGGGTCAGCCGTGCGGCGGCCGCCGCACCGAGCAGCCGGGCGGCGGCCTCCGGCGAGCGCACCGCCGACGCCATCCCCTCCAGGGCGCCGATCCCGTCCCGGGGGGAGGCCATCGCCTCGGCGGCCTCGTACGCCTCGACGTGCAGGGCGAGCGCGGCGTCCGGGTCGCCGCCCTGCTCGACGGCGTACCCCAGCTCCACCAGGATCATCGGCAGGTAGAGCGCGGGCTGCGTCTCGCCGCGCCCCCGCTCGGCGAGGCGGGTGAGGTGGGTGACGGCCAGGTCGAGCTTGCCGTCGCGGCGGGCGGCGAACCCGAGGCCCATCTCGGCGAAGACCAGCGCGCCCGGCGCGTCCTGCTCCACCGCCAGCCGGTACGCGCGCTCGGCCAACTCCCGCCCCTGCGGATAGTCGCGGGTCTGCACCGCCAGCCAGGCCAGCCAGGACAACTCGGTGCACACCTGCGGCCACAGCGCCAGTTCCTCGGCCCAGCGCAGCCCTTCGCGGTGCAGGGCGACCGCGCGCTCGTGCTCGCCGCGCATCTCGGCCAGCCCACCCACCCACTCAGTCGCCTGGAGCCGGCCCCACCGGTCACCGATGTCGGCGAACAGCGCGGCACTGCGCGTCGAGGCGTACTCCAGGGTGGTCTGGTCCCCGGCGGCGTGCGCGAGCATGGCGCGGGAGGCGAGCACCGCCGCCTCGGTCCAGACGTCGGCGGGAGCGCTGGGCAGCAGCTCCGCGGCCAGGGCCAGCTCGCTGTGCCCGATCACCGCGTTCGCCGCGAACCAGGCGCCTCGTCCGTCCGGGTCGGGGGCCAGCGCGGCGCGCACCTCGGCGGGCACGACCGGGTCGCCGCGCAGCAGCGCGAAGCCGACCCGCCACGGCGCCGCCCGGGACTCCTGCGTCCCGTCGCCGGGCGTCGCGAGGGCCCGGCGGGCCTCGGTGAGCCGGCCGCGCAGGTACCAGTACCAGCTCAGCGCGACGGCCAGGCGCAGCCCGCCGCCGTGGACCAGTGCGGAACGCAGGTTCGCCGTCTCCGCGTCCAGCAGCGCCAGCCATCGCTGCTGCTCGGGGCCGCGCAGCTCGGGATCGGCGCGCTCGGCCAGCTCGGTGTAGTACGCGGCGTGCCGCGCCCGGACCTCGTCGGCGTCGCCCAGGCGGTCGAGGCAGAACGCGGCGACCGATTCCAGCAGCCGGTAGCGCGATCCCTCGCCGGTGTCGTCCAGCACCACAAGCGACCGGTCCACCAGCCGGGCGAGGGCGTCCAGGTCGGTCCCGCAGACCCGTTCGGCGGCCTCCGGCGCGGCGCCGTCGCTGAACACCGCCAGCCGGGCGAGCACCATCCGGTCGGCCTCGTCCAACAGGTCCCAACTCCAGCCGATCACCGCGGTGAGCGTCCGTTGTCGCGTCGGCACGTCCCGCTGCGATGTGCTGAGCAGCCGGAACCGGTCGTCGAGCCGGTCCACCACGCCCCGCAGACCCAGCGCGCGGACCCGCGTCGCGGCCAGCTCCAACGCCAGCGGCAGGCCGTCGAGGCGGCGGCACAGCTGCGCCACCGCGGGCGCGGTCCGCCCGTCGAGGCGGAAACCGCGGTGCTGCGCGGCGGCGCGCGCGGCGAACAACCGCGCCGCCGCCGAGCGCCGGACCGTGTCCAGGTCACCGCCGTCCGGCACGGTCAGCGGGGGTACCTCCCAGAGCAGCTCGCCGGTCAGGCCGAGCGGCTCCCGGCTGGTGGCCAGCACGCTCACCTCGGGCGCGTCGCGCAGCAGCCGGGCGACCAGCGCGGCCACCGGCTCGATGACGTGTTCGCAGTTGTCCAGCACCAGCAGCAGGTGTCGGTGCCGCAGCGCAGCGACGAGACGGTCGACCGCGGGCAGGGCCGAGCCGGCGGCCTCCCGGGCGTCCAGCACGCCGAGCACCTGCTCGGCGATGCCCGCGTCACCGGCCGCCAGCGGGGCCAGCTCCACCAGGTGTACGCCGTCCGGGCAGGACCGCGTGCGGGCCGCCTCGGTGGCCAGCCGGGTCTTGCCGACGCCGCCCGGCCCGACCAGCGTGACCAGGCGCTGCCGCGGCAGCAACGCCCGCAGCTCGGCCACCGCCTCGGCCCGCCCGACCAGTTCGTCGAGCTGGGCCGGCAGGCTGTTGCGGATGATCGCGGCCTTCGGCGGCGCGCTCAGACCGGCGTCCTGTTCGAGGATCCTGCGGTGCAGCGCGACCAGCTCGGGGCCGGGGTCGAGGCCCAGCTCGTCAGCGAGCCGGTCGCGCAGCTCGGCGTAGCTGTCCAACGCCTCGGACTGCCGGCCGGCCGCGTACAGCGCGCGCAACTGCACCGCCCGCAGACCCTCGCGCAGCGGATGCCGGGCGACCAGCTCCGCCAGGTCGGCGGCGACCAGGTCGTGCTCACCCCGGGCCACCCGCGCCTCGGCCAGCCGCTCGTGCGCGGCGAGGCGCTGCTCGGCCAGTCGGGTCGCCTCGGCGCGGACGAACTCGGCGTCCGCCACGTCGGCGTACGCCTCACCACGCCACAGCGCGAGGGCGTCGGTCAACCGGTCGACGTCGGTGCTGCGGGTCAGCTCGGCGAACCGGTCCGCGTCGACGGCGTCGGCCCGCAGCAGGTAGCCGGGCGGCCGGGACTCGACCAGCTCGCGGGCACCCGGCTCGGCGTCGTTGAGCGCCTTGCGCAACTGGGACACCCGCACCTGGAGGGCGCCGGCCGGGTTGGCGGGGGAGTCGTCACCCCACAGGTCGTCGATGAGCCGGTCCGCCGACACCACCTGGTTGCGGTTGGTCAGCAGGTCGGCCAGCAGGGCACGCACCTTGGTGCCGGGCACCACCACCGGCTCGCCGGCGTCCGTGGTCACGGCGAGCGGCCCGAGCACCCCGAACTGCACGGCGGACATCCTATCGCCGGTAAGGCGACCTGAAGAGGACCGTAAGCGCGTCGGCGCAGCGTGGGGGCATGGACATCTATCACGAAGCGCACGGCAATGCTGAGGGTCGCCCGCTGGTGCTGATCCACGGCGCGCTCTCCGGCATCGGCACCTCGTTCGGCACGATCCTGCCGTTCCTGGCGAAGACCCGGCGGGTGATCGCCGTCGAGTTGCAGGCTCACGGCCACACCCCCGACGTGGACCGTCCACTGACCGTGGAGCACTTCGCCGCCGACGTCGTCGAGCTGCTCGACCGGCTCGGCGTCGCGCGCGCGGACGTGTACGGCTGGAGCATGGGCGCGGCGGTC
Organism: Micromonospora sp. NPDC050695; assembly: GCF_040654415.1. Classification (NCBI taxonomy): domain Bacteria; kingdom Bacillati; phylum Actinomycetota; class Actinomycetes; order Micromonosporales; family Micromonosporaceae; genus Micromonospora; species Micromonospora sp. NPDC050695. Next base: position 175,177 of record NZ_JBFAHZ010000002.1, on the reverse strand, counting down.
GCGCTGCGCCTCGGCACCCACCACGCCGACCGGGTGGGTCGCCTCGTGCTCGCCTCGGTGAGTTTCGACGACGACGGCCTGCACCCCGGACTGCTCGACGGGATCCAGGATCTGCAACCGGAGCACCTGCACGGCTCCGAGTTCCACGAGGAGTACCTGCGGACCGCGCCGGACCCGGCGGGCTGGGCCAACCTGGTCACGAAGATGAAGGTGCTGGACGCGAACCTGCCGCGCTGGACACCCGAGCAGATCCGCGCTCTGGCCGCGCCCACCATGATCGTGCTGGCGGACGCGGACATCATCCAGCCCGAGCACGCGGTACGGATGTTCCGGCTGCTCGGCGGCGCGGTGCCCGGCGACCTGACCGGTCTGCCGTCCTGCCGGTTGGCCGTCCTGCCCGGCACCACGCACACGTCGATCCCGCAGCGCGCCGACTGGCTGGCCCCAATGATCGACGAGTTCCTAACCGACCTGTAGCGCCCACCCCGCTCCACCCCACCCCACCCCGCCCCGCCCTCACACCGCGTCGATCATGGACTTGTGGTGGCCGTTTTGGCAACGAAAGGCCGTTTCGTACACCACCACAACTCCATGATCGACGAAGCGGGGAGGGATTCGGGTGCACGCCTTGCGTGCCGGGTTCGGAGGGTGTTTCGCGGATGGTTGCTTGGGGCAATCAACGGGTTGACGACATCCCCTCCTGAAGGACGGCTTTCGTGGAAATTACCGGCTTCTTCGCCGCCATCATCATCGGACTGGTCGTCGGCGTGCTGGGCCGGCTGGTCGTGCCGGGCAAGCAGAACATCCCGATCTGGCTGACACTGGCCATCGGTGTGGTCGCGGCGATCCTCGGCACGCTCGTCGCCAGCGCCGTCGGTGTCGACGACACCAGCGGGATCGACTGGATCGAGCTGATCCTGCAGGTCGCCTTCGCCGCCGTCGGCGTGGCGATCGTCGCCGGCACCTACGGCCGCCGTTCGGTGCGCTGACCCCGCCACACCATCGCCGAGGCCCGCACTCCGGAGGAGGGCGGGCCTCGGCGCACCGTTGGGCCACAGTGGACCGGTCGGTGACGCGGCTACCGTGCATGATGGATGCGCCCCGGCTCGACGACAATCTGTTGGAGTTCGCGATCGGCCTGTCCGAGCGCGCGGGCAGCCTGGTCGCCGAGCGGTTCTTCGCGGCGGACTTCGCGCCCGCGATCAAGGCGGACGAGACCGAGGTGACCGAGGCTGACCTCGCCGTCGAGGCGCTGATCCGCGGTGAGCTGACAGACCGGTTCCCCGCCGACGGGATATGCGGAGAGGAGACCGGCGCCACGGCTGGCACGTCGGGCAGGCGCTGGGTCATCGACCCGATTGACGGCACCAGGTATTTCGCCTACCGCATCCCCATCTTCGGTACGAACCTCGCCCTCGAAGACCAGCACGGCGTGGCTCTCGCCGTGATCAACCAGCCGGTGGCCCGGCAGATCATCTACGCGGGCCGTGGCCGGGGTTGCCGGGTCCGTACGGACGGCCCCGATGTGGCGCCGGTGCCGGACTGAGCCGAAGTTCGCCGTCCGTGGTCATGGCGCGCGACCGGCTCAGCGGGTAGAAACATGTCAACCCCTTCGGCGCGACCCACCTTCGGCCGCAGGGATCAGAGAGCGCTCTCACCGCCCCAGCTGTGCCGGGAGTACGCCGCCGGCCAGCGGAGAGGACGAACCGCATGACAACCCCGTCCCGTCGTATCCTCATCCTCGCCCTTCTGGTGACCACCGCCGTCACGACGACCAGCACGGCGGCCACCGCCGGCCGCCCCACGTACGGCGCACCCGACTTCGGCCCGAACGTGACGATCTTCGACCCGACGATGCCGGTCGGCGAGATCCAGCAGACCCTCGACGCCGCGCACGCCCGGCAGGTCGACAACGAGATGGGCACCGAGCGGCACGCCTACCTGTTCAAGCCGGGCGCCTACGGCGCGGCCGAAGAGCCGTTGCAGGCCAAGGTGGGCTACTACACCGAGGTCGCCGGCCTGGGCGCCTCGCCCACCGACGTCACCGTCAACGGCAAGCTCGAGGTCTACAACCGGTGCCTGGCCGACGGCGGCACCGGCAACTGCCTCGCGCTGGTCAACTTCTGGCGCACCCTGTCCAACCTCTCGCTCACCATCAACGCCGCCGGCCAGGACGGCTGCCGGTCGTCGGCGAACTTCTGGGCGGTGTCCCAGGCGGTGTCGATGCGCCGGCTGGACATCACCGGCGGCGGGCTGTCGCTGATGGACTACTGCACCGCCGGCCCGCAGTACGCCAGCGGCGGGTTCATCGCCGACTCCCGGCTGCCGGCCACCACCAACGGCTCGCAGCAACAGTGGCTGACCCGCAACAGCGAGGTCGCCGGCTGGTCCAACGCGGTGTGGAACCAGGTCTTCGCCGGCGTCGAGGGCGCACCGGACGACGCCACGTTCCCCGACCCGCCGTACACCACCCTGGAGGCGACCCCGGTGAGCCGGGAGAAGCCGTACCTCTTCGTCGACGGCAAGGGCCACTACAACGTGCGGGTGCCCGCCGCCCAGCGCGACAGCCGGGGCGTCTCCTGGGCCGACGGCATCACCCCGGGGCGGACCATTCCGATCGGTGACTTCTTCATCGCCAAGCCCTCCGATCCGGTGCGTGTCATCAACAGCCAACTGGCGCGCGGCAAGCACCTGCTGCTCACCCCCGGCACGTACGACATCGCCCGCAGCATCGAGGTGCGCCGGCCCGACACCGTCGTGCTCGGCATCGGGCACGCGACGCTCACCGCGGTCGACGGTGCCATCCCGCTGGACGTTGCCGGTGTCCCCGGTGTGATCGTCGCCGGCGTCACGATCGACGCGGGCCTCGTCGAATCGCCGGTGCTGCTGCGGGTGGGGCGCCAGCACGGCCGCGACGCGAGCAGCCCCACCAACCCGACCACGCTGTCCGACGTGTACTTCCGGGTCGGCGGCCCGCACATCGGCCGGACGAACACCGCCCTGGAGGTCAACAGCGACAACGTGCTCATCGACCACACCTGGGTGTGGCGTGGCGACCACGGCGTGGAGGGCTTCACCGAGGGCGTCAACGGTGACACCGACCGCTGGCGCACCAACACCGGTCGCTACGGCGCCGTCATCAACGGCGACCACGTGACCGCCACCGGCCTGTTCGTCGAGCACTTCCAGCGGTACAACACCGTCTGGAACGGCGAGTACGGCACCACGATCCTGTACCAGAACGAGCTGCCGTACGACCCGCCGACGCAGGCCGACTGGATGAACGGCGCGGTCGAGGGTTGGGCCGGGTACAAGGTCGGTGACCGGGTGCGCCACCACACCCTGTACGGCGGTGGGGTCTACGTCTTCAACCAGAACAACCCGTCGATCCACACCGAGAACGGCTTCGAGGTCCCGAACCGACCGGGTGTGCGGCTGCACCACATCATGGCCGTCAACCTCAGCGCCGGCACGATCGACCACGTGGTCAACGGCGTCGGCGAGGCGGCCGACATGACCAAGGTCGGCGCTCCCGTCTACCTGACCCGATACCCGACCTCGTAGGGATCGCGGGCGTACCGACGGGGCCGGAGCCGGTGATGGCTCCGGCCCCGCCGGCCGTGGCGCGGGTCCGATGAGATTTCGCGTCGACGGTCTTGAATTCCTATCGTCCTGGTAGGAAAGTACGTGAATGCCGGTTGGTCCGCTCCTCACCTCGCGTCGGGTCGTCGACCTGATGCGGACCGCCAGCGAGCTCTGTCCGGGGGCACCGGCCACCGACTGAACGCCTCGCCGCCGCACTCCTCCTCCGGCCCCACTGCTGGATCGCGCGTCGACCCGTGACCCGTGCTCACCGGCTCGGCTCGGCCCGCTCGCCACCGCACCTTCCGACCGATCCGGCACCGCCGGATCGGTTCACAACCATGGAGGTACGCCATGACATCCGACCAGCCATCGTCCACCCCACCGACGGCCGGGGAGTCCCGGCTCGCGTTCAACGAGGACTGGGTGGCGACCATCCTCGGCCTGGCCCTGCTCGCTCTGGTCCTGCTCGGTGCCATCCCCGCCGGGCTGGTGCCCTGATGGCCGCCGACGCGACCCGCACGGGCAACGAGCCCGGCACGACCGACGCCACCCGAGTCGACGCCACCGGAGTCGACGACGCGCCCGCCGACGTGGTCGAGTCCAGCAGTTCGTCGACCACCGCCGATCCTGCTGACCCCGCCGACCCCGCCGATTCCGCCGTTCCCACCGCTCCCACCAGCGCGGCACGTGGTGGCGCGTTCTGGGCCTGGACCGCCCTGGGCCTGCTGGTCGTGCTCGGTCTCGCGGCGCTCACCCGCTACCTGGAGCAGAACGTCCCGACGTGGGCCGAGGGCACCGCCGTGGAGGACATCGGGGCCGCCATCGAATACCCGGTCTACGCGATCCTGCTCGGCCTGCTCGGCAACGCCGCCGTCACGCTGCTCGGGTGGCGCGACCGGATCGCCGCCGCCTTCCGGACCGAGTTCTTCATCAAGACCGGCCTGGTGCTGCTCGGGGCGTCGATCAACCTGGCCGTCATCGCCAGCGCCGCCGGCCCGGCCATCGCCCAGGCGATCCTGCTGATCAGCGGGGTCTTCCTGTTCACCTGGTGGCTGGCCGGCAGGTTCGGGCTCGACGACAAGCTGCGGGCGTTGCTCGCCTCGGCGGTGTCGATCTGCGGTGTCAGCGCGGCGATCGCCGCCGCGGGGGCCGTCCGGGCGCGCCGGGAGCAGTTGGCGTACACGGCGAGTCTGGTCATCGTCTTCGCGTTGCCGTCCATCTTCATCCTGCCCTGGCTGGCCGACGTGTTCGGGCTCTCCGACGCGGTGGCCGGCGCCTGGATCGGCGGCAACATCGACACCACGGCCGCGGTCACCGCCGCCGGGGCGCTCGCCGGCGAGGAGGCGCTCCAGATCGCCAGCATCGTCAAGGTCACCCAGAACGCGTTGATGGGCGTGGTGGCGGTGGCGCTCACCGCGTACTTCACCCTGCGGGTGGAGCGGCGGCCCGGCGCCGCCCGACCGGGTCTCGGCGAGCTGTGGACGCGGTTTCCCAAGTTCGTCCTGGGCTTCATCGCCGCCTCGGTGATCGCCACCTGGTACCTCGACGCGGCGGGCGCGGACGGCAAGGCCACCATCGCCATCGTCAACGACCTGCGCGTCTGGTTCCTCATCCTGGCCTTCGTCAGCATCGGCCTGGAGGTCCGGGTGGCATCGCTGCGGGAGGCCGGCTGGCGGCCCGTGGCGGTCTTCGCCAGCGCCACCGTGTTCAACCTGGCGCTGGCGCTCGGCCTGGCGTCCCTGCTGTTCCGCAACTTCTCGGCCTGAGCCGCCGTCGCGCCCCGTCCCGTGTCCGCGCGGGGCGGGGCGCTCGACTCCTTCCGGGCAGCAGGCGAATAATTTCATCGATCAGTCGAACTCTTGCGGGGCGGCGACCACTGCTGCCACGATGGCCGTCAATGCCTTCCGTCCCGAAGGAGTGGTCCCCATGGCGGTCTCCCGCCGCACATTCGTCACGTCGGTGCTGGCGTCCTCCGCCCTCGCCGCCGCCTCCACCACCAGACTCCTCGCCAGCCCCGCGCACGCCGCGAGCCCTCCCGGGGACGTGGTCGGCAAGGTGACGGTCGGCTACCAGGGCTGGTTCAGCGCCCCCGGCGACTCCGCGCCGATCGGCGGCTGGTGGCACTGGAGCCGCGACCGTTTCCAGCCGCCCTCGCCCGCCAACACCACCATCGTGTCCTGGCCGGACATGCGGGAGTACACGCGCAGCTATCCCACCGCGTACCCCAACCTCGGCAACGGCTCGCCGGCCACCCTCTTCTCGTCCTACGACCAGCAGACGGTGGACACCCACTTCCGGTGGATGCAGGAGTACGGCTGCGACACCGCCGCGCTGCAACGGTTCAACCCGATGGGCGACGAGGGACCGACCCGCGACGCCATGACGCAGAAGGTCCGCTCGGCCGCCGAACGCTACGGCCGCAAGTTCTACATCATGTACGACGTCACCGACTGGCTGTCCATGCAGTCGGAGATCAAGACCGACTGGACGACGAAGATGTCCGCGCACACCGCGTCCAGCGCGTACGCCCGGCAGAACGGCAAGCCGGTCGTCTGCATCTGGGGCTTCGGCTTCAGCGAACCCAGCCGGCCCTTCACCCCCGGGCCCTGCCTGGAGGTCGTCAACTGGTTCAAGGCGCAGGGCTGCTACGTCATCGGTGGCGTGCCCACCTGGTGGCGCCAGGGGATCGAGGACTCCCGGCCCGGCTTCCTCGACGTCTACCACGCGTTCCACGCGATCTCGCCGTGGATGGTCTACCGGGCCAGGACCGTCGAGGAGCTGGACTCCTACTACAACAACGTCAACGTCGGCGACATGGCCGACTGCGCGGCCCGCGGCATCGACTACCTGCCCTGCGTGATGCCCGGTGACCTCGCCGGTGGGCACCGCAAGCACGGCGACTTCTACTGGCGGCACATCTACAACATGGTCCGCCTCGGCTCGCAGGGCCTCTACGTGTCCATGTTCGACGAGTACAACGAGGGCAACCAGATCGCCAAGACGTCCGAGACCCAGGCCACCACCCCGGCCGGTGCGAACATCCGGGCGCTGGACGAGGACGGCGTGGCCTGCTCCGCCGACTACTACCTGCGGATCACCGGCGACGGCGGCCGGATGCTCAAGGGGCAGCTCGCCCTCACCCCCGTCCGCCCCACACCGCCGATGGTCGGGACCCCGCCCCCGACCGGTGGCAACCTGGCCGCCGGACGGGCCGCCTCGGCGAGCAGTCAGAACGGCCCGTTCCCGGCGTCGAACGCGGTCGACTCCGATGCCAACAGCTACTGGGAGAGCGGCGGCGGCGCGTTCCCGCACTGGTGGCAGGTCGACCTCGGCGCCAGCCACCCGGTCAACCGGCTCGTGCTGCGACTGCCGTCCGGCTGGGGCGCGCGTACCAGGCCATCACCGTGCAGGGCAGCGTCGACGGCAGTTCCTTCTCCACCATCGCCGGGGCCTCCGCGTTCACCTTCGACCCGGCGACCGGCAACACCGTCACCCGCACGCTGACGACCACCACGGCCCGCCACATCCGGCTGAGCATCGCCGGCAACACCGGCTGGCCGGCGGGCCAGCTCGCCCAGGTCGAGGTGTACGCCGCCGGCGGCACCACGGACAACCCGCCGACCGCGCCGAGCGGCCTCACGGCGACCGGCCGTACGGCGAGCAGCGTGTCCCTGGCCTGGACGGCGTCCACCGACGACAACGGCGTGACCGGCTACCAGGTACGCCAGGGCGGCATGGTGGTCGCCACCGTCACCGGCACCACGGCGACCGTGAGTGGGCTCAGCGCGTCCACCTCGTACACCTTCACCGTCACCGCACGCGACGCCGCCGGCAACACCTCGGCGGCCTCGAACGCGGTCACCGTCACCACCGACGCCCCGGCCAACACCGACCTCGCCCGGGGGCGATCCACCAGTGAGAGCAGCCACGTCCAGAGCTACGGGTCGGGCAACGTGGTCGACGGCGACGCGAACAGCTACTGGGAGAGCGCCAACAACGCGTTCCCCCAGTGGGTCCAGGTCGACCTGGGCGCGACCCGCACGGTCGGGCGGGTGGTGCTGAAGCTGCCGCCGTCATCGGCCTGGGCCACCCGGACGCAGACCATCGCCGTGCAGGGCAGCACCGACGGAGGCAGCTTCGGCACACTGGTCGGTTCGGCGGGGCGGACGTTCGACCCGTCGACGGGTAACCAGGTGACGCTGACCTTCAGCGCCGCGCAGACCCGCTACGTGCGGATCACCGTGACCGGTAACACCGGCTGGCCGGCCGGTCAGCTGTCGACCCTGGAGGTGTACGGCAGCTGACCCGGGCGTGGGACGGCCGCCGGATGCCGGCCGGCGGCCGCCCATCCCACCGCGCTCTCAGCTGGTGGGCGGCAGGCAGGCAACGGCTGGCCCGATGTCCTCAACATTACTGGCGGAAGCTACTGGCCCAGCAGCTCATTGACCGCCCGGTGGGTGCGTTCCTCGTTGGCCGATACGGGCCCGCCGGGTCACCTGCTTCAATTCCACCCGGCCCGCCGCGCCCGAGCAGCACGAGTAGCCCTCATCTGAAGCTCGTTCGCTGGCGTCATCGAAGTGACCTGGACGGAGGTCCCGCGCGGGCGAGCGGCCTGTCGCTGCGAGCGATGTGCTAGGTCGGACCATAAGGCCGGGAGTACCGTCGATGGTTGCAGGACTGGCGGCTGCCGCTATTGCCGCCGTCAAGCCGTGAGGTAGGAGTGCTGCCATGCCCCCACGCGCGACCACACTCGTTGACCCACGTTTTCCGACTGAGCTGCGGCGACTCCGGGAAGCACGGGGACTGTCGCTGCGGCAACTTGCCGCCGCTGTCAACCACGGCAAGAGCCTTATTCACCAACTGGAGGCTGGGCAGACGAAGCCGACGGTCGACGTGACGGTTCGGCTCGACGACGCGTTGCACGCAAACGGCGTGTTGGCGGCGCTGGTCGTCGAAGCGCCGCAGGGTGGCGATCGTCTGGCCTACGTGCGGGCGCATCAAGGGCGGGCCGATCGCGCCACAGCAGAGGCGCTCGCCGGTCTCCTCGCGGGCTACCGTCGGTTGGAGGATGCCATCGGATCAGGGCCGATCATGCGGCCGGTACGGGATCACCTCGGTACCGTGACCAGCCTGCTGAGGGACGCTCCCGACGACGTGCGCCCTCGGATGGTCGATCTGGCCGGGCAGTGGGCACAGTTCGCGGGCTGGCTCAGTATCGCGCGGGGCGAGGAGCGTGCCGCCACGGTGTGGAACGCGAGGGCGTTGCAGTGGGCCAGCGAGGCCGGCAACGCGGATCTGGTCGCCACCGTCGTGTCGTTTCAGGGGTATCAGGCCGAGTGCCGACGTGATCTCCCGACCATGATTCGGCTTTCGCGGGAGTCGAGAAGGGATCACACGGTGACTGCCGCTCTGCGGGCCTATTGCGCAGGGCAAGAGGCGAGGGGTCTTGCCATGGCCGGTGCGGAGTCAACTGCGGTGCTCGGGTGTCTTTCGGAGGCGTCGGACCTGTCGGCGCAGGCTGCGGAGGAACCGTTGTCTCCGTGGGGCTACTGGTACACGCCGTCGTTCTTCGCCATCCAGCAGGGCAGTGTGTTGCGGCATCTCGGTGCAACGGACAGCCGTGCCAACGACCGAGCGCTGGGATTGCTGATGGCCGGCGTCGCCGGCGTCAACGAGGAGGCCAACGGCGCGGAGTGGCACGGTCACAACCTGATCCACCTGGCCGTTGCCCAGGCGCAGGCCGGAGACACCGCGGCGGCTCGCGAGACGCTGGCGATGGCAGACGCGATCGCCATAGCCACCGCATCCCAAGACCTCGCTCACAAAGTCATCGAAGCCGTCCATCTGCTTGGGCTGTCCGCTACGCCGTAACGGACGCGCTTCGCCTGGTCGGCCACCCATTGTCGCGCCGACGATGACCGTGGGTGACGGCGATAAGAGCTGTTCGGAGACCTACGTCGCGCCCACTGCCTGACGGAGGTGGCATGCGCGGCGATGGGACGGCGAGCAAGGGTGAGCAGGCCGAGGCGGCCGAGCGGGAGGCTGCCAAGCAGCGCCTCCTGGCGCAGGCGGAGGCGGAACGCGTACCGGTGGAGGACACGACCCGTGCGGTCCCGGACCGGCGGTGGCGGCGTGACCAGCGATGACCTTCCGATCGGCCGCCGCGTGGCGAGCTGGCGGGTGCGGCGGTCGATGACGCAGCAGCAGCTCGCCGACCGGCTGTGCAGGTCGAAGAGCTGGGTGGACAAGGTCGAGCGGGGTGTGCGTGCCCTGGACCGGTACTCGGTGATCCAGGATCTGGCCGAGGTGCTGCGGATCGACCCGGAGGTGCTGCTCGGCCAGCAGTCGCAGAAGACGCCGGTCGGTGCTCTCGACGGGATGGACGACATCCGGGCCGCTCTCGCCCGCTACGACACCCCGGAAGTCACGCAGCAGACGGCGGAAGAGGTGAGACGGCAGGTCGGATACGCCTGGCTGACCTACCAGCATGCGCACTACGCGCAGTTGGTGCGGGTGTTGCCGAGTCTGCTCGATGTCGTGCAGGGCGTAAGGGCACTGGAGTTGCGGGTGCAGACATACCGGCTCGCCTCCGCGTTGCTGGTCAAACTCGGTGAGGCCGACCTCGGGTGGCTGAGCGCCGATCGAGCGATGGCAGTGGCGGGTGACGATCCGCCTCTCGCGGCGACAGCGGCTATCTCCGTCGGCCAGGCGCTGCGCGCGTCGGGCCGCGACTGCCTCGCCCTGGCCGCGACGCTCGCCGCCGCGAACCGCATCCTCCCGCCGCCGACCGACGTGGCCCCATTCCGGGTCGGTGATCATGAGGTTGACGGGCCGTGGGGAGATCAAATGACCCGTCAACCTCATGATCACCAAGGCGCGGGTGGGGGTGGGGGTGGGAGGGCTTGGGGGTTGGGGGCGGGGGAGTGGGCCGTGGGCGGGACGTTGCTGGTGCAGGCTGCGCTGGCTGCCGCCGGATGTGGCGAGCATCGTCGCGCCGAGGAGCTGGCCGACCGGGCGGCGGGCATCGCCACCGGCTTGCGAGGGTACGACGATGAGTACCGCACCAGCTTCGGGTCGGTCGCCGTCGAGCTGACGCGGGTGCTGTTGGCAGCGCAGCGGGGTGACGCGAGCGAGGCGGTGCGACGGCATGTAAGCGTCGTTCGGCGGGAGGCGTGGCGACGGCTGCCGGCCGAGTATCGGGGCGCGTACCTGGTGGACGTCGCGCGGGCGTACCTGCACGTGGGGGACCTGCGCGGCGCGGCTCGCGCCCTGGTCGACGCGGACAGCGTCGCGCCCGCCGAGGTCCGGTGGCGGCCGTTGGCGCGTACTCTCATCGCCGATGTAGCCCGCGCGAACCCGGCGCCGGCCGGCGTGGCGCGACTGGCGACGCTGGTTGGCCTCACCCGCTGACGGACGCGCCCCGGCGCAGGTCGTCTGCCGGGTTGATGGTGCGCACCGGGTCCGGCACCGAGCCGCGCCGTCGCCACTCGCGCGGGTAGCCCAGCGAGACCTCCTCGAACCGCACCCCGTCGTAGAACGTGGTGCGCGGGATGTGCAGGTGCCCGTAGACCACGGTCGACGCACCGAAACGCAGGTGCCAGTCGCGGGTGCGTACGGTGCCGCACCACTGGGCGAACTGCGGATACCACAGCACGTCGGTGGGCTCCCGCACCAGCGGGTAGTGGTTGACCAGCACGGTCGGCAGGGCCGGATCACGCTCGGCCAACCGACGCTCGGTCTCGGCGATCCGGGCGTCGCACCACGCCTCGCGGCTCGGGTACGGGTCGGGGTGCAGCAGCGCCTCGTCCGTGCACACCACTCCGGCCGCGTACGCCAGGTCCAGCGACTCCTGCTTCGTGCTCGCCTCGGGCATCCGGAACGTGTAGTCGTACAGCACGAACAGCGGGGCGATGGTGGCCGGCCCGCCGTCGCCGTCCCACACCGGGTACGGATCCTCCGGGGTGACCACCCCCAGCCGCCGGCACATCCCCACCAGCTCCCGGTAGCGCGCCTCGCCGCGCAGCTCCACCGGGTCGCCCGGCGGCGTCCACAGCTCGTGGTTGCCCGGCGCCCAGACGACCTTCGCGAACCGGCTGCTCAACAGCCCGAGCGCCCATTCGATGTCGGCGTACCGATCGGCCACGTCGCCGGCCACGAGCAGCCAGTCGCCGTCGTGCTCCGGGCGCAGCTCCTGAAGGAACGCGCGGTTCTCCGGATGGCTGATGTGCAGGTCGCTGACGGCCCGCAGCCGGGGCGGAAGACTCACGCTCAGAGGTTAGGCCGTCGTCGCCCGGTAGGGACACCCTCTGTCCTGCCGTCTCGCCGCGCCAACGGGCGTCGTCAGCAGAACCACCCGTCCTGCACCCAGCCGCGCCGGTTGATGTACCCGTAGGCGAAACCGTAGACGTAGCCGCCGCTGCGCGGACCCTCGACGAGGAACGTCTGACCCTGGTAAAGGGTGCCCATCCAGGCGCCGTTGGGCTGGGTGCGGACGAACAGGTCGCTCGCGCACACCGTCTCCCGCTCGCCGATCGTGCCGTTGGCCGCCTGCGCCGGGGTCGGCGGGGCGAGCGTCGCGGCGAGGACTCCGGCCAGTAGGCAGGTGGTCACCCGGGTGCTCCGCCGGCTCACCATGAGTCGTACCCGCCGATGCACTCGGCGCGGAGGTAACCCCAGTCGTTCGGGCCGAAGTCGAAGGACGCCGCCCACCCGTTGTAGACCGGGTGCGCGCCCGGCGTGTGGCCGATCTTGTTGCCGTATTCGAGGGTGCGCTTCAGGCCGGTGGGGCCGCCGGCGGAGTCGTAGTTGGCGTAGAAGCTGGCGCTCTGGCAGACCACGATGGCGTGCCGTGGCACCACCGGGTCGGCCTGGGCCGGCGTGGCGCCCAGGGCGGCGGTGGCCGCTCCGGCGGCCAACACAGCGATCCCGGTGCGGATTGGACGGGGCATGCCCACCTCCGAGGTGCCGAAACTTTCCTACCGCCAACCCTCCCGACGAGGTCGATAAATGTCGATGGTCCTGGCGCGGCTGGCCTGGGACCGGGCGACGTCGGCCGCCCGCATATCCGGCAACCCGACGGGAAAGCGCGTGGCGTCCGACAGCCCGAAACCGGAGCAGGAGACAAACATGCCTTTCGTCACCGTGGGGACGGAAAACTCCGCGCCCATCGACCTGTACTACGAGGATCACGGATCCGGCAAGCCGGTGGTGCTGATCCACGGCTTCCCGTTCAACGGGGCGACCTGGGAAAAGGTGACCAACCAGCTGCTCAACGCCGGATACCGGACGATCACCTACGATCGGCGTGGGTACGGCAACTCCGCCCAGCCGACGTTCGGGTACGACTACAACACGTTCGCCGCGGATCTCGACGTGCTGATGACCGAACTGGACCTGCGCGACGCGACCCTGGTCGGTCACTCGATGGGCACCGGCGAGGTCATCCGCTACCTGGGCAACTACGGATCGCAGCGGGTCAGTCGGGCTGTGGTGCTCAGTCCGTTGCAACCGATGCTGGCCAAGGCCCCGGACAACCCGGAGGGCGTGGACACGAGCCTTTTCAAGGGCTTCCAGCAGGCCATCATCAAGGACCGCTTCGCCTACGTGACCCAGTTCTGCGACGCGTTCTTCAACTACAGCGAGAACAAGGGCAAGCTGGTCAGCGAGGAGGCGTACCGGGCGCACTGGCAGATTGGTGCGATGGCCTCCGCGAAGGGCACCCACGACAGCGTGGACGCCTGGCAGGAGGACTTCCGCCCCGACCTGCCGAAGGTCGATGTGCCGCTGCTGATCGTGCAGGGTGACAAGGACAACGTGCTGCCCTACCCGGTGACCGGCCAGCGGCTCGGGCCGATGATGCCCACCGGCCAGCTGATCACGCTCAAGGGCGCTCCGCACGGCATCCCGTGGACGCACGCCGACGACGTCAACAAGGCGATCATGGACTTCATGAAGCAGCCGGCGAAGGCTCGCGCCTGACCCGTACCGGTAGCCGATCGGACGCCAGCGCCGTGCGGCGCTGCGACACCCGGCCCGCGGTTCGCACCGGGGCCGGGTGTCGCCGGCTGTCAGGCCCGGCGGGCCACCACCGCGCCGTTGGCCCCGGGCGCGTCGAACGGCACGGTACGCACGTCCACGAAACCGGCGTCGCTGAGCCAGGCCGCGTACTCGGCGCCCGAGTAGTTCCGCCCTCCCTCGGTTTCGACGAGCATGTTCATGCCCATCAGCGCCGCCTCCGGCGGCCCGGTGCGCTCGTCGTTGAGCAGCAGCTCGCAGACGACGATCGCCCCGCCCGGCGGCAGCGCCGCGTGGCAACGGGCCAACAGCGCCCGGTTCGTCGGCTCGTCCCAGTCGTGCAGGATCATGCTGAGCAGGATGACGTCGTGCCCGTCCGGTAGCGCCGGGTCGGCGAGGAAGTCACCGGCCACCGCGTCGACCCGACCGGACAGCCCGGCCTCCGCGATCCGCTCCCGAGCGCGGACGCAGACGTGCGGCAGGTCCAGGACGGTCGCCCGCAGCTCGGGCAGCCGCCGACAGAACTCGATCGGGAACGCGCCGGCCCCGCCGCCGACGTCGAGCAGCCGGCGGTGCGCCGAGAAGTCGTACGCGTCGGCCAGCGCGCTGGCGGTGAAGCTGGACGTGGAGAACATCGCGTCCCAGAACTGCGCCAACATCTCCGGGTCGGCGGTGTCGAACATCGACTGTTGGGATTCCGGGTCCCAGGTCAGCGGCCGATCCGTGCGCAGGGCCTCGCCGATGCGGTGCCAGGGCAGGTAGGTGCGCAGATCCGAGTAGCGCACCTGCGCACCGAAGTAGTACGGGCGACCCTCGACCAGGAACTGCTCGGCCAACTCGGAGTTGCGGTAGCCGTCGCCGGCCTTCTCCAACAGGCCGAGCGAGGCACTGGCGGCCAGCAACAGGTCCGCGGGCCGGTCGGGCAGCCCGAACTCGGCGGCGACCTCCTCGACGGTGATCGTCCGTCCGCCGGCCAACCTGGTGAACAGGCCGAGTTCGACGCCGACGGCGAGAGTCTTGAACCCCCACACACCGGCGACCAGGCGCATGAGAGGAGTCGGAGTGATCATGCCGACATGGAAGCACAGACCTGGACCGTCCACAGAGGCGTGTCCCATCTGCCAGCGGACGGTCGCTCACCATGGTGACCCCCGTCGGGTGATTGCGTGACAGTGCGCAGCGCTGCGGCCATCAGAGCGTCGAGATCTTCGATGCCACCGCTTTCGGCCCAGCGCACGATCGCCGCAGTCGCCGTCGCGATACAGGCACCGGTGGCGACCGACACCTCGAACTCGTTGTCGTCGTCGTCGGCGAGCGCGTCGACGATGTAGCGCTGTGTCTGGTACTGCCCGTCCCACATCCGCGACCACAGTCAGGCCCGGATCAGCGTCACCAACCCGGCGGCCACCAGTACGCCAGCCCAGAGCCGATCCACGTTGAACCACGCCCGACGCAGCACCCCGACCCCGAGCACCTGGTAGACCAGCATCGCCACGGCCAGGGCGGTGCCGAGCATCGCCACGGTGTGCACCCCGGCCGCGGCGAGCCCGGACAGCGCACCCACCGGGGCGGCGGCCAGGTGCCCGGAGTGGCCTCCGGGCACCGGCTCGGCCACCAGCGCCGGCAGCAGCATCAGCCCCGCGCCGTGCGCCGACGACATGAGGAAGGACCAGCCGGCGAGCTGCGCCGCGGACAGCCGCATCCCCGCCCAACGGAAGTGTCGCTCGGAGAGCAGGCGCCACAGGCCGAACGCGACCAGCAGCACCCCGCCGACCAGGTGGCGGCGCAGCGCGCCGAAGGCCGGATCGTCCGGCGTACGGGTGGGGGCCAGGTCGACGGGCAGGTCCGCGACGATGCGGCCCTCGTCGAGGAGCAGGATGCGGTCGGCGAGCAGCAGCGCCTCCTCCACGTCGTGGGTGACCAGCAGGGCGGCGAAACCGTGCTCGGCGCGGAGCCGGCGCAGCAGGATCTGCATCCGCAGTCGGGTCAGCGCGTCGAGCGCGCCGAACGGTTCGTCGAGCAGCAGCAGGTCCGGTTCGCGGACCAGGGCCCGCGCCACGGCCACCCGTTGCGCCTGCCCGCCGGACAACTCGGCGGGCCAGGCGCGGTGCCGTTCGGAGAGCCCGACCTCGGCCAGTGCACGCCGGACCCGCCCGGCGACGTCCGTACCGGACAGCCCCAGCCCGACGTTGTCGGCCACGCGTTTCCAGGGCAGCAGCCGGTGCTCCTGGAAGACGACCGCGGCGGTGCCGTGCAGGACGGTCGAGCCGCTGGCCTCGCCGTCCAGCCCGGCGAGGATCCGCAGGAGGGTGCTCTTGCCGGAACCGCTGCCGCCGAGCAGGGCGACGACCTCGGCGCGGGCGATGCTCAGGTCGACCCCGGCCAGCACGACCGTCGGCCCGAACGCCCGGCGCACCGCGTGGGCGGTGAGCACCGGAGCCGCGCGGTTCAGGTGGCCCGCAGTCCGCGACGCCATGTCAACATCCTCCTCTCCACCACCCGCAACGCAAGGTCGGATATCAGCCCGAGCAGGGCGTAGACGAGCAGGCCGAGCACCACCACGTCGGTCTGGCTGAACTCGCGCGCCTCCATCATCAGAAAGCCGATTCCGGTCTGGGCGTTGACCTGTTCGCCGACGACCAGGCTGAGCCAGGCCGCCCCGATCGCCAGCCGCAGCCCGAGGAAGAGGGATGGCAACGCGCCGGGCAGCACCACGTGGCGCAGCCGCGCGGCCTGTCCCAGGCCGCAGGTACGGGCCGCCTCCACCAGGCGCTCGTCGATGTCCCGGATGCCGGCGTAGGTGTTGAAGTAGATGGGGAAGAACGCGCCCAGGGCCACCAGGCTGATCTTGAGCGATTCCCCGATCCCGACCCAGATGATCAGCAGTGGGACGAGGCCGAGGTGCGGCAGCATCCGGGCCATCTGCACCGGCGGGTCGACCAGGTCGTCGCCGAGCCGCAGCAGCCCGGCCACGGTGCCCAGGACGAGGGCCAGGAGGCCACCGATCAGCAGTCCCGCCCCGGCGCGGGTGAGGGAGTCGAGCAGGTGGATGGCGAGCGTCCCGTCCCGGGTCAGCCGCCAACCGGTGGCCAGGACGTCGGTCGGCGCCGGCAGCTTCTCCGGCGCGAGCAATCCGGTCCGGGCGGCCAACTCCCAGCCCAGGACCAGCGTCACCGGGCTGACCAGCCGCAGCCATCGCCGGGCCGGCCGCGGTCGCCGGGGCGCGGCGACCGCGCCGGGGGCCTCGGCCAATGTCGTACGGCTCACTGGAAGACCGCACTGAACCGGTCGTCGACCCGGGATCGGATGTCGACCGGCCCGGGGATGAGGTCCAGGGCGATGAAGCTGTCGGTGATCGCCTGGAGTTCGTCACCGATCGCCGGGGTGACCGGTGCGAGGGGTTTGGCGCTTCGGGCCAGGGCGCGGCTGGTGACGTCCTGCGGAATCTTCAACTCCGGTGCGAGGGTGCTGGCCCGCTGCTCGGGGTTGGCGATGCCCCAGTCGGTCACCTCGCGGTAGCGCTGAAGGAAGGCCTTGACGTCGTCCGACCGCTTGCTGACCGCGTCGGGGGCGGCCAGGACGTACTCGCGGTTGCTGGCCAGGCCGGTGGCGTCGGCGAGCACCTGGACCCCCGGCTGCTCGGCCAGGGCGAAGTACGGGTCCCAGATCACCCAGGCGTCGACCTGGCCGCTGTCGAACGCGGGCCGCCCCTCCGCGGGTTTGAGGTACTTGACCTGGATGTCCTTCAGGGTCATGTTGTTCGCCTCGAGCAGCCGGACCAGCAGCCAGTGCACGTTGGACCCCTTGTTCAGGGCGACCGTCCTGCCCTTGAGGTCGGCGAAGCTGCGGAAGCCACGGTCGGCCTTGACCAGCACGGCCTCGCCCTGCGGGATGGGCGCCGAGGTGCCGATGATGGAGAACGGGATCTTGCCGGCCGCGGCGAAGACGGGTGGCGCCTCGCCGACCTGTCCGATGTCGATGGAGCCGGCCTTGAGCGCCTCGGTGAGCGCCGAGCAGCTCGGCTTCGTCGGCGCGCTCACCCCGACCGGTGCCTGGTGCGAAGACGCCTGGTTGAGTACGGCGATGCTCACCGAGGTGACCGAACGCCTCAAGTTCCTGGTCGCCTTCCGACCCGGACTGCTGGCACCCACCCTCGCCGCACAGATGGCCTCGACCTTCCAACGGCTGTCCCGCGGTCGCCTGCTGCTCAACGTGGTCACCGGCGGCGAGTCACACGAGCAGCGGGCGTACGGTGACTTTCTGGACAAGGACGCCCGCTACGCGCGAGCCGACGAGTTCCTGCACGTGGTGCGCGCGCTGTGGCGGGGTGAGACCGTCGACCACACCGGCACCCATCTGCGCGTCGAGCAGGCACGCCTGCACCGGCTGCCCGATCCGGTGCCGCCGGTCTACTTCGGTGGGTCGTCCGCCGCGGCCTTGCCGGTGGCGGTGCGGCACAGCGACGTCTACCTCACCTGGGGCGAGCCGCCGGCCCTGGTCGCCGACAAGCTGGACCGGGTCCGCGCGCTTGCCGCCGAGGCCGGACGCGAACTGCGCTTCGGCATCCGGCTGCACGTCATCCCCCGGGACACCGCCGAGCAGGCGTGGACGCAGGCGCGCCGCCTGCTCGACGGCATCGCCGAGGCCGACATCCGGGCGGTCCAGGAGGGGCTGCGGCGCAGCGAGTCCGAGGGGCAGCGCCGGATGCTCGACCTGCACGGCGGCTCCCGCGACGGGCTGGAGGTCGCGCCGAACCTGTGGGCCGGGGTCGGGCTGGTGCGGGGCGGAGCCGGCACCGCCCTCGTCGGCAGCCACGCGGAGGTCGCCGACCGGATCGCCGAGTACCACGCGCTCGGCATCGACGAGTTCATCCTCTCCGGCTGTCCACACCTGGAGGAGGCGTACTGGTTCGGCGAGGGTGTGCTGCCGATCCTGCGGGACCGAGGGCTGTGGCGGCACCCCGACGGCCCGCAGGGCACGGCGAACCAGGTCGACGTCCCGTTCGCCGGCACACCGACGCCTCGCCCGCGACACGCATCCGTGATCGTCGGCAGCTGAGCTACTCGACACGCCGCCCGCAGCGCTGCTGAGCTGCCAACGATCGCCGCATCGGCTCCTAGGCGGCTCGGCCGGCCATCCGCCGGCCGATCCGCCGCCCGGCGAGGCTCACCAGGGCGCTACCGACCGCCATCCCGACCAGCACCAGAATCGCCCCGACCGCCCACAGGCCGCTGTCGTCGGTCCCTGCGGCCCGCCACGACCACACCGCCGTGAACGCCACCGTCATCACCGGCGCCACCAGCCACGGGCTGAGCCGCGTCCCGGCGAGCGCGGCCAGCAGCACGAGCGTCACCACACAGCCGACCACCTGCCACGGCTCGTACGGGCCGCTGCTCGCACCGGTCTGCGCGTCGACCGTGTACCGGGTGTCCCAGCCCAGCCAGAGGATCCACGCCCCGACCGTGGCAGCCGCCAGGAACAGAACACCGAGCAGTGCGCGCGTACCCCTCGTCGCCGTCATCCGGCGATCATCCCTCGCGTTTCCGCGTACCGGAATGGGGGCCGGCCTGTTGCCCCGGCCGGCGGCGATCCTCTACGGTCTGCTCAAGCGGTGGGCGGTGCGGTCCGCATCCGACCGGACACCGCCGGGTGCTCGTCGCGCGGGCCGGGATGGTGGAGTCCCGGGACGCCCCGTCGGCGGCGAGCCCGGCGGTCGTGTGACTCCAGCTCGTACCCCGGGTGATGCTGCCCGGCGCGGCTCCGTGCGGAGCCGACGGCGAGCCGGGCACGCCGATCCCCACCGGGAGAGCCCGTGTTCCTCAGCCCGCACGAGCAGGACCGCCTGCTCGTCCACGTCGCGGCCGATGTCGCCCGCGCCCGCCGCGCGCGCGGCCTGCGCCTCAACTACCCCGAAGCCGTCGCGGTGATCACCGCCTTCCTGCTCGAAGGGGCCCGCGACGGCCGGTCCGTGGTCGACCTCATGTCGGCCGGCCGGGCCGTGCTCGGCCGCGACGACGTCCAGGACGGCATCCCCGAGCTGCTGAGGGAGGTGGAGGTGGAGGCGACGTTCCCGGACGGCACCAAGCTGGTGACGGTGCACCACCCGATCCCGTGATTCCGGGGGAGATCCTGCCGGCCGCCGACCCCGTCGAGATCAACGTGGGTCGGCCGGTCACGACCCTGGTCGTGGTCAACACCGCCGACCGGCCGGTGCAGGTGGGTTCGCACTACCACTTCGCCGAGACCAACCCGGCGCTGTCGTTCGACCGGGTCGCCGCCCGGGGGCAGCGCCTCGCGGTGCCGGCGGGCACCTCGGTGCGGTTCGAGCCGGGGGTCAGCCGCAGCGTGGACCTCGTACCGCTCGGTGGCGCACGCATCGTGCCGGGGCTGCGCGGGGAGTGCGCCGGCCCACTGGACGACGCGCCGACGGCCGACGGGCCGGCGCGGTGAGCGCCGTGCGGCGCGACCGCTACATCGACCTGTACGGGCCCACCACCGGTGACCGGATCCGGCTGGCCGACACCAACCTGCTCATCGAGGTCGAGACCGACCACTGCGTGGGTGGCGACGAGGTCGTCTTCGGCGGCGGGAAGGTGATCCGCGAGTCGATGGGGCAGTCCCGCGCCACCCGCGCCGAGGGGGCGCTGGACACCGTCATCACCGGCGCCGTGGTGCTCGACCACTGGGGCGTGGTCAAGGCCGACGTGGGGCTGCGCGACGGACGGATCGTGGCCCTGGGCCGCGCCGGCAACCCGGACACCATGCCCGGTGTCCACCCCGACCTGGTCATCGGCCCGGCCACCGAGGTGATCGCCGGCAACGGTCGGATCCTCACCGCCGGGGCGGTCGACACCCACGTGCACTTCATCTGCCCACAGATCGTCACCGAGGCGCTGGCCAGCGGCATCACCACCCTGGTCGGCGGCGGCACCGGGCCGGCCGAGGGGACGCGGGCCACCACGGTCACCCCGAACGCCTGGCACCTGGCCCGCATGCACGAGGCGCTGGACACCCTGCCGGTGAACGTGCTGCTGCTCGGCAAGGGCAACACCGTGTCCAGCGAGGCGCTGTGGGAGCAGTTGCGCGCCGGTGCGGGCGGTTTCAAGCTGCACGAGGACTGGGGCACCACGCCGGCGGCGATCGACGCGTGCCTGCGGGTGGCCGACGCGTCCGGCGTCCAGGTGTCGATCCACACCGACACCCTCAACGAGGCCGGTTTCGTGGCCGACACCCTGCGCGCGATCGGCGGCCGGGCCATCCACTCGTACCACACCGAGGGGGCCGGTGGCGGGCACGCGCCGGACATCATCACGGTGGCCAGCGAACCGAACGTGCTCCCGTCGTCGACGAACCCGACCCGGCCCTACACCGCCAACACCCTCGCCGAGCACCTGGACATGCTGATGGTCTGCCACCACCTCAACCCGTCCGTGCCGGAGGACCTGGCCTTCGCCGAGAGCCGGATCCGACCGTCCACCATGGCCGCCGAGGACCTGCTGCACGACCTCGGCGCGATCTCCATCATCGGCTCCGACGCGCAGGCGATGGGCCGGGTCGGCGAGGTGATCCTGCGGACCTGGCAGAGCGCCCACGTGATGAAGGACCGGGTGGGCGCGCTGCCGGGCGACGGGGCCGCCGACAACCACCGGGCCCGGCGGTACGTGGCGAAGTACACGATCTGCGCGGCGATGGCCAACGGGCTGGAACGGGAGATCGGCTCGGTCGAGCCGGGCAAGCTCGCCGACCTGGTGCTCTGGGATCCGGCGTTCTTCGGCGTACGACCGCACCTGGTGCTCAAGGGCGGGATGATCGCGTACGCCCAGATGGGTGACGCGAACGCGTCGATCCCCACACCGCAGCCGATGCTGCCGCGCCCGATGTTCGGCGCGTACGGCGCCGCGGCGGCCGCGACCAGCCTGGCGTTCGTGGCGCCGGCGGCCCTGGACGCCGGGCTGCGCCTGGACGTGCGACGGCGGGTGGTGCCGGTGAGCGACGTGCGGTCGCGGGGCAAGGCCGACCTGCCGGAGAACAACGCGATGCCGCGGATCGAGGTGGACCCGGACACGTTCACCGTCCGGATCGACGGCCAGGTGGTGGAACCGGATCCGGTGACCCGGCTGCCGATGGCCCAGCGGTACTTCCTCTTCTGATGGCGGCGTCCAGCCTGCTCCTGCTGCTGGCCGACGGGCGTTTCCCGGCCGGCGCGCACGCCCACTCCGGCGGCCTGGAGGCGGCCGTCGCCGCCGGCCGGGTCACCGACCTGGCGTCGTTGGAGGCGTTCCTGGTCGGCCGGCTGGCCACCGCCGGGCTGGTCGGCGCGGCGTTCGCGGCGGCGGCGCACCGGGCGGCGCTCGCCGGTGCCGTCGACCCGGCCGACCCGGCCCGGTCCGCCGCACGATCGCGCGCGCTGGCCCGGCTCGACGCCGAACTGGATGCCCGGACGGCCGCACCGACCCTGCGGGCGGTCTCCCGTCGGCAGGGCCGTGCCCTGCTGCGCGCGGGGCGGGAGATCTGGCCGCACGCCCCGTTCGGCGACCTGCCCACCGGGCCCGGGGGAGCACACCAGCCGCTGGTGCTCGGATTGCTCTGCGCGGCCGCCGGGCTGAGCCGCACCGAGACCGCCACGGTCTCCGCGTACGCGACGGTGACCGGTGCGGCCAGTGCCGGCGTACGCCTGCTCGGCCTCGACCCGTACCGGGTCCAGGCCCTGCTGGTCGGGCTCGCCGACGCCTGCGACGGCACCGCCGCCGACGCGGCCCGGGCCGCCGACGACCCTCCGGAGCGGCTCCCGGCCGCCGCCGCTCCGCTCGCCGACATCCATGCCGAAGTTCATGCCACCTGGGAGGTGCGTCTCTTTGCGTCCTGACACTGTTGTGCCGACCGCTGTGCCCACGACCGACCCGACCCCACCGCCAACGCCCGCTCTGCCGCACGACGAGAGCGTTCCGCACACCCATCCGGAGCCGGGGGTGGACCCGCATCCGCCGCTGGCGCGGGCTGGCCGGGCGCTGCGGGTCGGCATCGGCGGCCCGGTCGGGTCCGGCAAGACCGCCCTGGTGGCGGCGCTCTGTCGGGCCTTCGCCGGTGAGTTGCGGCTCGGGGTGGTGACCAACGACATCTACACGACCGAGGACGCCGATTTCCTGCGGCGGGCCGGCGTGCTGGACCCCGCCCGGATCCGCGCCGTGGAGACCGGCTGCTGCCCGCACACCGCCATCCGCGACGACATCGGCGCCAACCTCGACGCCGTGGACGAGCTGGCCGAGACGGTCGGCCCGCTGGACCTGGTGCTGGTGGAGAGCGGCGGGGACAACCTCACCGCGACCTTCAGTCGAGGTCTGGTCGACCGGCAGATCTTCGTGGTCGACGTCGCGGGCGGGGACAAGGTGCCCCGCAAGGGCGGGCCGGGGGTCACCGCCGCCGACCTGCTCGTGATCAACAAGACTGACCTGGCCCCCATGGTCGGCGCCGACCTGGGGGTGATGGACCGGGACGCGCGCGCCCGGCGCGGTGACCTGCCGACCATCTTCTTGTCCATCGTGGCCGATCCGACGGCGGGTCGCGTCGCGGAGTGGATCCGGCACGAGCTGGCTCACCACGCCGCCCTGCATCCGCTCGCCGCGCCGCACGGCCCGGCCTGATGCGGGCACTCGCCCGGCTGGTGGCCCGCGCCGACGGTCAGGGCGGCACGGTCCTGGTGGAGCTGCACGGTGAGACGCCGCTGTTGCTGCGCCAGACGCCGAGCGAGGGTGGTGTCGCCACGGTGCACGTCGTCGGCGGGGCGGCCGGCCCGCTCGCCGGCGACGACCTGCGGCTGGACATCGAGGTGGGGCCGGGGGCCGCCGTCCGGGTGCACTCCGTCGCCGCGTCGGTGGCCCTCCCCGGCCGGCCCGGCGCCGTGTCGCGGATGGCGGTGCGGGCCGTGGTGCACGGCGGGGCGGCGCTGCACTGGCTGCCCGAGCAGCTGGTGGCGGCGGCCGGCTGCGCACACCTCGCCGAGTCGCGCGTCGAGCTGGCCGCCGGGGCGAGCCTGCGCTGGCGTGACGAGCTGATCTGCGGCCGGTACGGCGAGGCGCCCGGCGGCGCGGTCGTGCACACCCAGGTCGACTACGCGGGCCGGCCGCTGCTGCGCCAGTCCCTGGCCGTGGGACCGCACGCGCCGGGCTGGGCCGGACCCGCGGTGCTCGGCGGCGCGCCGGCCACCGGGTCGCTGCTGGTGGTCGACCCGTCCCGGCCCCCCGAAGCGGCGACGGCCGACGGCAGCGTCGCCCGGCTGCCGCTGGCCGGCGGTCCGGCGACACTGTGGACCGCCACCGCCCCCGACGCGCACACCTTGCGCGCCCACCTCACCGTCTAGGAAGCCATCCTGCTGGTCTGGCGTGGTGCTGGGCGCTGACCTCGGCCACCCGCGCCGCACGTGCGGCGGGTCTTGCTGTCGAGCGTGATGCCTGTGAGTCATCAAGATGACTCACAGGCATCACGCTCGAGGTCCAAGGTCGCGCCGGGAGACCCGGGCGAGCCGGGCGGCAGGTCAGCGCTTTGGACCGACCGCGTCGGCGTGCCCCCGTTGGCGGGCCGGGTCGAGCCGAGCGATCAGGTTGTCGAGCTGAACGACGAGGTCAGCGGCCTGGGGCACACCCAACTCGGCGAGGCTGGCCCGGACCCGCTCGTCCAGGCGGGCGTGCTCGCGGCGGCCCCGAGCGGTCAGGTACGCGCGGATCCGTCGACGGTCGAGCGGATCGATCCGGCGGAACACGAGGTTACGGTCGACGAGTTGGTCGACCATCTTGGTGAGGGTGCCCGGTGGCAACGACGCCTCGGCGGACACCTCGCTCATCGGGTGGCCCTGCCCGTCGGCGAGCAGGCACAGCACCCGCCACGCCTCGATGGTCAGCCCGTCGTCGGCCAGTACGACGCCCAGACGGCGGGAGAGCAGCCGTTCGGCGCGGGTGAGCGAGCGCAGCAGGTCGGCTGGCGCCCCGGGCACGTCTGACATGGAGCTCCCTGGTCCGGTGGCGCTGTCATCGTAGCGAGTCGTCCCGGTCCGTGGTGAGCTCTGGTCTTCCGTCGTGGGCCGGGCAATCATGTGCTCATGTCCGAGCCGGCACCCCCGTGGCTCACCGTCGACCGGGCCGTGGTCAGCATCGCGCTGGTCTACCCGATGCGGGGGCCGGCGGGGATGTTCGGGCCCACCTGCGAGCTCTGCGCCCAGCTCGCGGTCGAGGAGATCAACCGGTGTGGCGGGGTGCTCGGCCGGGAGGTACGCCTCGTGCCGGTCGACGGCGGCGCCCCACCCGCCGAGGTCGCCGCGCAGGTCGAGGCGCTGGTGTCGGTCGGGGCCGTGCAGGGGGTGACCGGCTGGCACATCTCCTCGGTGCGGCAGGCGCTGGCCCCCCGGGTGGCGCACCGCGTGCCGTACGTCTACACGGCCCTGTACGAGGGTGGTGAGCGTACCGAGGGGGTCTATCTGACCAGCGAGACGCCGGACGCCCAGCTGTGGCCGGCGATGCGGCTGCTCGCCGGGGAGCAGGCGGTGCGTCGCTGGTTCGTGGTCGGCAACGACTACGTGTGGCCCCGGCGTACGGCCCGGGCCGCCCAGCGGTACGCGCTGCGCGGCGGTGGACGGGTGGTGGGTCAGGCGTTCCTGCCGTTGGAGACGCACGACTTCGACGAGGTGTTGGGCCGCATCGAGCGCAGCGAGGCCGATGCCGTGGTGATGCTCCTGGTCGGCGCGGACGCGGTGCGGTTCAACCGGGCGTTCGCCCGCAGTGGTCTGGACCAGCGGTGTCTGCGGCTGAGCACGCTGATGGACGAGAACATGCTGCTGGCCAGCGGTGCCGGCGCGACCCGTCGGCTGTACAGCCCGGCCGGTTTCTTCGCCGGCCTGGTGACCCAGGAGAACCTCGACTTCCACGGCGAGTTCGCCCGCCGGTTCGGGGTGGAGGCGCCGCCTCTGGGCAGCCTGGGGGAGTCCTGCTACGAGGGCGTCATGCTGCTCGCCGCGCTGATCGGGCAGGCCCGCACGCTCGACGTACGGGCGATCGAGACGGCCGCGGACACCGTGGCGTACCACGGGCCGCGCGGGCGGTTGCGGCTACGGCGCCGGCACGTGCGGCAGCGCATCTACCTCGCCGAGGCCGACGGGCTCGACTTCACGGTGCTCGCGCAGCTCTGAGGAGCGGCCCGGTGGGTCGGACCCTTGACAGCCGCACCCGACGCGGCCCTAAGATACTTCCTGCGTGAAGTATCTGCCCTCCGGGTCGGATGCGACCAATGCGCGTCCATGGTCGGCGAAATCGTTCGCCGACCATTGTGGTGGCAATTTTCCCCGAGATTTCTCCAACGGTCGGCACCGTCTATCCGCGACGGTGTCGGCCGTCTTTGGCGTGCGCGTCGCGGTGGTGCGGGAAACAGTCAATTAAGGACCGGGAAACACGAGCGCGATGATGTCGGTCGACGCTTTGCCTGCCCGTATCCGATGCGATGCCCGGGCGGCGTCCACCCGTCGACCCCGGCATCGCCACATCCGCTCCACCGGACCGCACCGACCGTCCAAACGTCACGTGAGTGCACCGCAGGGAGAATAGATGTCACTGTTCCGGGGCCGCCGCATCCTGGCGGGTGCCATGACCCTCATCGCCGCGGCCGCGATGACCGCGTGCGGCAGCAAGACCACCGACGAGAGCAGCGCCGCCGGCGTCAGCGCCGACGTCTCCGGCGACACCGTCAAGGTGGGCCTGCTCAACTCGCTCTCGGGCACCATGGCGATCAGCGAGGTCACCGTCCGCGACTCCATCATGCTCGCCGTCGAGGAGATCAACGCGGCCGGCGGAGTGCTCGGCAAGAAGATCCAGCCGGTCGGTGAGGACGGCGCCTCGGACTGGCCCACCTTCGCGGAGAAGGCCGAGAAACTCATCTCCGAGGATCGGGTGGCCGCCGTCTTCGGCTGCTGGACGTCGGCCAGTCGCAAGGCCGTCAAGCCGGTGTTCGAGAAGAACAAGGCGCTGCTGTTCTATCCCGTGCAGTACGAGGGTCTGGAACAGTCGCCCTACATCTTCTACACCGGAGCGACGACCAACCAGCAGATCGTTCCCGGGCTTGACTACCTCAAGTCGCAGGGCGTGAAATCGGTCTATCTCGTCGGCAGCGACTACGTCTTTCCCCGTACCGCCAACAAAATCATCAAGGCGTATGCGGCGGCGAACGGGATGACCGTGTCGGGTGAGGATTACGCGCCGCTCGGCTCCACCGAGTTCGGCACGATCGTCAACAAGGTCAAATCGTCCGGCGCCGACGCGGTGTTCAACACGCTCAACGGCGACAGCAACGTGGCCTTCTTCAAGGAGTACAAGTCGGCCGGGCTGACCGCCGCCGCGATGCCGGTGGTGTCGGTGTCGATCGCCGAGGAGGAGGTCAAGGGCATCGGCACCCAGTACCTGGAGGGCCAGCTGACCGCCTGGAACTACTACCAGACCACCCCGGGCGCGGCGAACTCGAAGTTCGTGGCCGCGTACAAGGCGAAGTACGGCGCGGACAAGCCGACCAGCGACCCGATGGAGGCTGCCTACGTCGGCGTGTACCTGTGGAAGGCGATGGTCGAGAAGGCCGGCGCCTTCGACGTGGAGAAGGTCCGCGCCGCCTCCGACGGGATCACCTTCGACGCGCCGGAGGGCCTGGTCACCGTCGACGGCAAGACCCAGCACATCGCCAAGACCGCCCGGATCGGCAAGATCGGCGCGGACGGCCTCATCACCGAGGTGTGGAACTCCGGCAAGCCGGTCGAGCCGGACCCGTACCTCAAGACCTATCCGTGGGCGAGCGGCCTGAGCTGACGACGCCGGCCCGGGCGGGGCGCGTCGCCGCGCGGCCCACCCGGGTCACCCGACCAGCAGTTCGGAGTACCCACCGTGACAGTCCTCTTCGGTCAACTCTTCACCGGTATCAGCATCGGCGCGGTGCTGCTGCTCATCGCGCTCGGCCTCGCGCTGACCTTCGGCCAGATGAACGTGATCAACATGGCGCACGGTGAGTTCATCATGGCCGGCGCGTACACTACGTACGTCCTGCAACAGAGCATCACCGGGGCCGGCCTGTCGCTGGTGGTGGCGCTGCCGGTGGCGTTCGTGGTCGCCGGCGCGATGGGTGTGCTGCTGGAGATCCTGCTCATCCGCCGGCTCTACGCCCGGCCGCTGGACACCCTGCTGGTCACCTGGGGTGTGTCGCTGATGCTGCAACAACTCGCCCGGGACATCTTCGGCAGCCCGAACGTGCAGACCCGCGCGCCGGAGATCCTCACCGGCAACGTGGCGCTGCCCGGCGGGCTGACCATCGCCAACAACCGCTTGTTCATCCTGGCCCTGGCGTTGGCCGCCGTCGCGGCGCTCACCCTGGCGCTGCGGCTCACCCCGCTCGGGCGCCGCATCCGCGCGGTGGTGCAGAACCGCGACCTCGCCGCGGTGTCCGGCATCGCCACCTCCCGGGTCGACCGGACGACGTTCTTCGTCGGCTCGGGCCTGGCCGGGCTCGCCGGGGTGGCGCTCACCCTGCTCGGCCCGATCGGCCCGACCATGGGCACCAACCTCATCATCGACGCCTTCCTGGTCGTCGTGGTCGGCGGGATCGGCCAGCTCAAGGGCAGTGTGATCGTCGCCTTCGCCCTCGGCGTGCTCCAGGCCACCGGGGAGTACCTCACCACCCTCAGCGTCGCCAAGGTGATCGTGTTCGTGGCGATCGTCGCGTTCCTCCAGTGGCGGCCACAGGGCCTGTTCACGCTGCGGACCAGGAGCCTCGCATGACCGCCGTCACCCCCGCGCCGCCCGGCACCGCCGTCGACCCGGCGCCCGCCGGCGTCCTACCACCGGGCCGGTCACCGGGCCGCTCGCGGCTGCGGACGGCGGCCGGCTTCGCGTTCGGCGCGGCCCTGCTGTTCGCCGTGGCGCCGCTCGTGCTGTCGGACTTCCGGTTGGCCCTGCTCGCCAAGTACCTCTGCGTCGCCATGGTGGCGGTCGGCATCGGGATCGCCTGGGGTCGGGGCGGCATGCTCACCCTCGGCCAGGGCGTCTTCTTCGGCCTCGGCGGCTACGCGATGGCCATGCACCTCAAGCTCGCCGACGCGGGTCCGGGTGGGATGCCCGACTTCATGCAGCTGTACGGGCAACTCGACGAACTGCCCCTGTGGTGGCGTCCGTTCGCCAGCCCCTGGTTCGCGCTGCCCGCCACGGTGCTGCTGCCGATGGCGGTCGCGTTCGGGCTGGGCTCGCTGGTGTTCCGCCGCCGGGTGCGGGGCGCGTACTTCGCCATCCTCAGTCAGGCCCTCGCGGCCGCGATGGTGATCCTGCTGATCGGGCAGCAGGGCACCACGGGCGGCACCAACGGGCTCACCGACATCAAGGGCTTCTTCGGGTACGACCTGGACGACCCGGTCAACCAGCGGATGGTGTACTTCATCATCGCCGGGACGCTGCTGGCGTTGCTCGCGCTGACCCGTCAACTCATCCACAGCCGCTACGGGGAACTGCTGGTGGCGGTCCGCGACGGTGAGGAACGGGTCCGCTTCCTCGGCTACGACCCGGCGACGGTCAAACTCGTCGCATACGTCGTCGCGGCGGGCATGGCGGGGCTGGCCGGGGCGCTGTTCGTGCCGGCGGTGGGCATCATCTCGCCCGCGTTGATCGGCATCGTCCCGTCGATCGAGTTCGTCATCGGGGTCGCGGTGGGCGGCCGGGCGACCCTGCTCGGCCCGGTGCTCGGCGCGGTGGCGGTGGCCTGGGCGCGTACCGCCCTCTCCGAACGCTTTCCCGGCACCTGGACGTACCTGCAGGGGTTGCTCTTCGTGGTCGTGGTGGCGTTCCTTCCCGGCGGCCTGGCGTCGCTGTGGGCGTTGGCCCGCCGCCGTGACGACGGCGCGGAACCGGCCCCGCGCGGGTGGTCGGTGCTGGGTCGACGACGTGCCGGGCGGACGGAGGTGCCGGCGGCATGAGCGACGAGCGGCTGGACGGGTTGTCCGTCCGGGACGTACGGGTCAGCTTCGACGGCTTCACCGCCGTCGACGGCGTCTCGCTGGAGGTGCCCGCCGGTGACATCCGGTTCCTGATCGGGCCGAACGGCGCCGGCAAGACCACCCTGGTCGACGCGATCACCGGCCTGGTCCGGGCCACCGGCTCGGTCCGGTTCGGTGACGAGGAACTGCTCGGCCGTGCGGTGCACCGGATCAGCAGGCTGGGCATCGGGCGCACCTTCCAGACGTCGTCGGTCTTCGAGGAGCTGTCGGTGCTGCAGAACCTCGACATCGCGGCGGGTGCCCGGCGCGGCTGGGCGACGCTGGCCCGCCGCCGTCGGGGCATCCCCGACGAGGTGGCCGCCGCGTTGGAGACCATCGGGCTGGCCGGGCGCGCCGAGCATCTCGCCGGGACGCTCGCGCACGGCCAGAAACAGTGGCTGGAGATCGGCATGCTGCTGGTGCAGGACGCGCGGCTGCTGCTGCTCGACGAGCCGGTCGCCGGGATGAGCCATGAGGAACGCGACGCCACCGGCGCTCTGCTGGAGACGGTGAGCCGGGACCGCACGGTCGTGGTGATCGAGCACGACATGGACTTCCTGCGCCGGTTCGCGCGCAGCGTCACGGTGCTGCACGCCGGGCGGGTGCTCAGCGAGGGCACGGTGGCGCAGGTCCAGGCGGACCCGCGTGTGCAGGAGGTCTACCTTGGCCACCCGGTCGACGCCGGGTCGGCCCCCACCGGCCGGGAGGCATGATGCTGACGCTGCGCGGGGTGCACGCCGGGTACGGGCGCTCCCGGGTGCTGCACGGGGTGGACCTCGCCGTCCCGCCCGACGGGGTGGCCGCCGTGCTGGGGCACAACGGCGCCGGCAAGAGCACCCTGCTGCGGGTCGCCGCCGGCCTGCTGCGTCCGAGCGCCGGCACGGTCGAGCTGGACGGCGAGGACGTCACCCGCCTCGGCCCGCACGAGCGGGTGGCGCGGGGGATGGCGTACGTCCCGCAGGGTCAGCAGTGCTTCCCGCACCTGACCGCGGCGGAGAACCTGCGGCTGGTCGCCGACGGCCGCCGCGACGGGGCGGTGGCCACGGCGGAGGTGCTGGACCTGTTCCCGGCGCTGCGTCCGCTGCTGCGGCGTCGGGCCGGGCTGCTCTCCGGCGGTCAGCGCCAGCAGCTGGCCATCGCCCGCGCGCTGATCACCCGGCCGAGGCTGCTGATGCTCGACGAGCCGACCGAGGGCATCCAGCCGTCGGTGGTCGCCGAGATCCAGGAGCGCATCGTCGAGCTGACCCGGCAGACCGGGTTCGGTGTGCTGCTCGTCGAGCAACACCTGGGCTTCGCGCTGCGGGTGGCGGACCGCTACCACGTGCTGGAGTCCGGCCGGGTCACCTCGCACGGCGACGGGGGTGTCACGGCGGAACGGGAGGTCCGGGCGGCCCTGGCGGTCTGAGCTCGCCCCGTCGCCGCTCAGGTCGTCGGCGCGGGACCGGTCGAGTCGCGGACGACCAGCAGGTGCCCGGTGGGGCGGCGGCGGGGGCGCGCCGAGCGGGGCTTGAGGGCCAGGGCGAGCGCGGTGCGGCCCATCTCGGTCATCGGCAGCCGGATGGTGGTGAGGCTGGGGGCGAGGTCGGCGGCCACCGAGACGTCGTCGAAGCCGACGACCGACATCCGTGTCGGCACCGGCACGCGGCGGGATCGCAGTGTCGACAGCACGCCCATGGCCATCGCGTCGTTGAGGGCGATGATCGCGGTGGTTTCCGGGTGCTCGTTGAGGATCTGCTCGGTGGCCGCCCGCCCGCCTCCCCGGGTGAAGTCGCCGTGCACGACGGCCAGGTCGGCGGCGGGCAGCCCGCGCAGCCGTACGGCCGACGCCACACCGGCGAGCCGGTCGGCGACGGTGGTGAGACCGGCGCTGCCCGCGGCGACCGCGATCCGTCGGTGCCCGAGATCCATCAGGTGCTGGGCGAGCGCGAAACCGCCGGCCTCGTTGTCCGGCAGGACGGCGTCGACGCCGAGCGCGTGCCGTCCGATGGCGGCGACCCGGCCGCCGTGCTCCTGGAACGCCGCCAGCTCGGCGCGGGCCTCGGCCTCC
The DNA here is from genome assembly GCF_040654415.1 of Micromonospora sp. NPDC050695. Lineage (NCBI taxonomy): Bacteria > Bacillati > Actinomycetota > Actinomycetes > Micromonosporales > Micromonosporaceae > Micromonospora > Micromonospora sp. NPDC050695. The sequence goes on along the minus strand of NZ_JBFAHZ010000002.1, from coordinate 143,492 downwards.
ACCCGCGGGTCGTCGTACCCCGAGCCGCCGATCAGGATGATGCCGACCCGCTGGGCGATGAGGTGACGAAGCTGTTGCAGCTCGTAGCCGGGGTCGCGGCCGGACTGGCAGATCTGCACGAGCAGTCCCTGTTCGGCGGCGAGGTGGATGACGCCGGCGGCGATCTCGGAGAAGTAGGGGTCGTCGACCTGGTGGACGATCAGTCCGACCGTGGAGCTGGCGCCCCCGGCCAGGGTGCGGGCGTACGGGTTGGCGACGTAGCCCAGCTCGCGGGCGATCCGCCGGATCCGGTCGGCCACCTCGGCGCTGACCCCGTCGCGGCCGGCGAGGGCACGGGAGGCGGTCGCCAACGAGACGGCGGCGTGTTCGGCCACGTCCACGAGGCGCGGCCGTTGGCTGGCCCTCGGCATCCGCAACTCCCCGGAAACATCCATGTCACCTGATCTATTGCCAGTGACGTTCATCGAAGCCTAGGGTACGTAAGCGCTTACGTAAGCGGTTACGTAGCCGGCACCGCCGTGCCACGAAACGAGGTGAACGCGATGTCCAGGGCCAGACGAGCCGCCGTCGCCACCGTCTCCCTGCTGGCGACCGGCGCGCTGACCGGCGCCGGCGCGCCGCCGGCGCAGGCGGATCGGAGCATCTCGCACGACGTCCACCCGGCCCTGCGAGCGCACCTGGTGGCCGCGTACGACTTCGACCACCCGGTGCCCGGCGACCCCGCGCTGGAGCGCGACCAGGGCCGCTCCGGCACCGAGATCGAACTGATCAACGGTGGCGCCGCCATGCGGGTGCCGGACCGCGCCTACCGGGGCAGCCGCAACGCGGTGCAGACCCGGCAGGTCGACCCGGCGGTCGCCGGCAACGACGACTGGAAGGCCGGCACCTGGTCGGCCAGCGGAGTACGCACGCTGCGCGCGTTCAGCGCCACCGGCGGCACCACCGTGATGGGCTGGTTCAAGCTGAACATGGACAGCCCGCTGCCCAACTCCACCACCGCCGACCCGGACGACCGGTACAACGCGATCGGCCTGGCCGGGGTGCTGACCGGCGACTCGGACGGTCACGGCGTCCGCGCCCTGCTGGAGCTGATCGACGTCGACGGGGACCTGCGCCTCGTCGCGCTCGGCCGACGCCTCGACGGCGGCAACTCGCAGACCTTCGCCGCGAGCCGGGACTGGCGGGAGCTGCTGCCGGCGGGGGAGTGGGTGCACCTCGCCGCCACCTTCGACTTCGGCACCGGCGCGCTCGCCCTCTACCGCGACGGCGAACCGGTGGACGGCTTCTACACCCGCACCGACGACCCCTGGCTCGTGTCGGGGCCCGGCCCGCACGTGACCACCGCCTCCGACCCCCGGGGCATCAAGATCGGCGGGAGCTTTCCGCAGGACACGCTGGAGCGCAACCCGTGCGACTGCCGCATGGACGGCCTGATGTTCCTCGACAGCGTGGTCTCCGCGAACGACGTGCGGAGGCAGTACCGCCACCTGGCCCGCTGACCACCCTCGGCACCGTCCCACCGAGAAGGAGACACGCGTGCGCACCCTGCACCGCCGCGCCGGCAGAATCCGCCGGCCCGCCCTGAGGGCCGGCCTCACCGCCCTCGTGCTGGTCCTGTCCACCCTGGTCGCCACACCCGCCCGGGCCGCCGACGCGGTCTACGACCCGATCCCCGAGATGCCGGTCCAGTCCCGCCTCGGGCTGGTCCTCAGTGAGTACGCCAGCTTCCCGCAGTCGTACCCCACTCCGGCGCCGACCGATCAGCGGCTCATGCGTACCGCCCGGATCAACACGGTCATGGAGCTGCCCGACGGCTCCGGCCGGCGGGCGGTGCCCGACCTGAACGGCAACCTGTACCTGGTCGAGAACGGCGTGCCGCACGTCTACCTGGACGTGGCGGCGACGTTCGCGCCGCGGTTCTTCTCCGGCCGTGGTCTCGGCCAGGGCTTCGGGTACGTCGCGTTCCATCCGGAGTTCGGCGTCAACGGCCGGTTCTACACCATCCACACCGAGTTGGCGTCGGCGACGACCACCGTGCCGGACTACGCCCAGCCCGGCACCGTCTACCACGGCGTCATCACCGAGTGGACGGCCACCGACCCGGGCGCCGCCACCTTCGCCGGCACCCGCCGGGAGGTGCTGCGCATCGGCTTCGGCGGCCAGGTGCACGGCATCCAGGAGATCAACTTCAACCCGACGGCGAAGCGCCACGACCGCGACTACGGCCTGCTCTACCTCGCCGTCGGCGACGGTGGCCTGGGCGCGCGCAACACCGACCCGCAGAACCTCGGCCTGCCGCACGGCAAGCTGCTGCGGATCGACCCGCGGGGCAGCAACTCCACCAACGGCCGGTACGGCATCCCGGCCACCAACCCGTTCGTCGGCCGGACCGGGGCACTCGGCGAGATCTACGCCGTGGGCTTCCGCGACCCGCACCGGTTCAGCTGGGACCGGGCGACCGGCCGGATGTACCTCGGGCACATCGGTGAACACGCCGTCGAGGCGATCTACGAGGTCCGTGCCGGCGACAACTTCGGCTGGAGCGAGCGCGAGGGGTCCTTCGTGTTCGACAGGGCGGCCACCAACCCGTGCGACCGGCTGTTCCCGCTGCCCGCCGACGACGAGCGGTACGGCTACACGTACCCCGTCGCCGCGTACGACCACGACCCCGCCGCGGACTGGAACTGCACCGCGGACGTCGGCGTCGCGGTGGCCGGCGGGTTCGTCTACCGGGGACGCGCGCTGCCCGCGCTGCGCGGCAAGTACGTCTTCGGTGACCTGGTCGACGGCCGGGTGCTCTACACCGAGGCGAACGAGATGCGCCGCGGCCGGGGTCTGGCCCCGATCCACCAGCTCGCGCTGTTCGGCGCGGCGGGTGGCCCGGTGCGGATGCGCGACCTCTCCGGCCCTGGCGCTCCGGGCGATCCCAACCGGGTCGACCTGCGCTTCGGCACCGACGCCGCCGGCGAGCTGTACCTTGTCGCCAAGGCCAACGGGAAGATCTGGAAGGTCACCGGCACGCGGGTGGTCGCCGACGGCGACGTCGGGAACACCACTCTGCGCCGTACCGCCGGGGCCTCGAACTGGGCGCCGGTCACGCCGGCCAAGTGGCAGTTCACCCGCGACGAGGTCATCCTCGCGGAGGCCGGGGAGAGCCGGCCGGGTCCGCGCCGGCCATTCGAGTACGCGGTGCTGACCGCCGGCCCGGCCTGGTCGTCGGTGCGGGTCGACGCCCGGGTACGCCTCGACACTCCGGTGGAGGTGACCAACCGGGACGTGATCATCGTCTTCGGGTGGCGCTCGGACACCGAGTTCTACTACGCCCACCTCTCCACCGACAACACGATCTACCCGCACAACGGCATCTTCAAGGTCAACAACGCCGACCGGGAACGCATCGACCACCAGTGGAACGGCCGGTCCCGTGGCGCCAACCCGGCGATCACCGATGCCGACTGGCACCGAGTCCGGGTGGTGCACCTGCCGGCCACCGGGGAGATCGCGGTCTACGTCGACGGGCACCGCGACCCGCTGATGACGGCGAAGGACACCACCTTCGGCTCCGGGCGGGTGGGCTTCGGCTCGTTCGACAACGTGGGTCGACTGCGGCACCTGACCGTCACCGGCACCCCGGCCTGAGCGCCGTGACGGTGCGACGGCGGCCCCCGCGTCGCCGTCGCACCGTCGTGCGCCCTCAGCGCGCTGCGCCGACTCGGCCCGCGCGGGGCCGTCCGGTTCGTAGAATCCCTGCCATGCCGGAGATCGTCGAGTTGCTGGCCTCGCCCGTGCACCGCTTCCTGGGCCGGCCCGCGGACGGTCCGGCCCAGGCCCCGCCCGGTGAGCTGGTCGACAGGGTCCAGATCCGGGCCGGCCTCGGCGTCGTCGGCGACCGGTACTTCGGCCAGCAGGCGCACCGCGACGCCAGCGTGACGGTCATCGCCCAGGAGTCCCTGCCGCCCGGCATCGGGCTGGCGGAGGTCCGCCGCAACATCCTCACCAACGGGATCGCGGTGGACGAGCTGATCGGCAGGGTGCTCGTCCTCGACTCCGGAGACGGTCCGGTCAGCCTGCGGGTCAACCGCGCGGCGCGACCGTGCGCCTGGATGGACGTCACGGTCGGGCCGGGGGCATGGAAGGCTCTGCGCACCACGGGTGGCATCCGCTGCACACCCCTCAACGACGGCACGCTGCGCGTCGGCCCGGTCGACATCACCGTCGAGCGGGTGCCCGCGTGAGGCCCGCACCGGGCGGGCCAGGACCATCCGGAGGTGGTGGATGACTCCCGATCTGCGTCAGCTCATCGGCGAGCTGCGGGCCGACCTGGTCGCGGACGAGCCGGCGAGCCTGGAGTACGCCGACATCGGCGAGGGTGCCGGCATCGACGTCGTGCCGGCGGGCCTCCCCGCCGACCTGCGGGATCTGCTGCTGGTGGCCGACGGGCTGCGCGCCGGCCGGGTCGAGCTGGCGTCCACGTCGACCCTTGCCGGTCTCCAGCATCACCTCGACCACGCGCCGGACTTCTCGTCCATCCCCGAGGACCGGGCGGGCTGGCTCGTGATCGGCACCCACAGCGACGAGCCGATCTTCATGGACCGCGGCACCGGCGCGGTCTGGTTCTTCCCGCCGACCGGCACCGAGTGGTTCATGTCCGACGCGTTCGAGGAACTGGCCCCCGACCTGGGCTCCTTCGTCGACTACTACGTCCTCGGCCCGGGCTACGCCGAGCTGACCCCGGCCGCCGACCGGTGGTTCGCCTTCCTCGACGAGCAGGGCCTGCTCGACGAGGACGACGGCGGGCCGTGACCGGAGTCGGGCCGGTCAGACCGGGCTGATGTGCGCGGCGAGGACCCGCCAGCCGTGCGGGTCGTCGTGGACCCAGGTCCGGGTGTAGCGCAGGCGCGCCGCGAACGCTGCCCCCTCGAACACACCGGCCACCCGGCCCAGGAAGAACGTCACCCCGGTCGAGCCGACGACGAGCAGGTCCAGCTCCTCCTCGACCAGCTCCTCGATCACCGAGCTGCGGTCCCGGTATGCGGCGAGGTCGTCCTCCTTGCGGTACGCGCGACCGTCCGGGCCGATGGCGAGCAACTGGTCGACAAGCAACTGGTCGAGGGCGTCGACGTCGCCGGCCCGCTGGGCGGCCTGCAGGGTCCGCTCGGCATCGAGCAGTTCGGCCTCGCGTGCGCTGTCCGGCATGGTGCCGTCCTCCCGGTCGGGTCCAGCCGGCGCCACCATCCGACCGGCTGTCCGCATTGTGGCAGCCGGCGTGGCCCGGACGGGGGCGGATCGGCCTCCGGGCGGCTCGGGTCGACGCGTCGGGGCGTGGGCGGGCGCCCGGCCGGTGACTAGGCTGCTGTCGTGACAGACCGACTCGCGCGGGACGCCGACGCGGCCCGCCCCGTCGAGGCCGTCGTCCGGGAGATCCTCGCGGTCGTACCGGCCGGCTGCACCTGGCTGCTCCCGGTGCACCACGACGGGGTGGTCGCCGACTTCCGGGTCGCGGCCACCAGCGGACAGGGCAACGACATCTACGGCCGCGGAGTCGACCGGGTAGGCGGGTTGCTCAGCGACCTGTACCCGAGCATGGTCGACGGCCCCCTCTGGCAGCTGTACCACGAGGTGCTCGCCACCGGGTCGCCCGGCCGGCTGGCCGACTTCCGGTACGCGGAGAAGCGCGCGGGAGTCGTGGCCGACTCGCAGTTCGACGTGTACGTCGACCGGGTGCTCGGTGGCCTGCTCGTCTCCTGGCGACGGCTCGACGAGGACCGGCGTCGGTTGGAGCGCACCGAGCTGCTGGGCAGCCTGGGCTGGGCCGAGTACGACCTGGCCAGCGGGGTCAGCGAGTGGTCGCCCGGGATGTACCGGATCTTCGAACGGGATCCGGCGCTCGGTCCGCTGTCCCGGGCCGAGCAGTCGGCCGCCATGCTCCCCGACGACCAGATGCTGGGCGAGGCGGCCTGGCAGACGATGGACAGCGGGGGGTCCTCGGACGTCACGGTCCGGTTCCAGGCGGCGGGATCGGTGAAGTATCTGCGGATCCTCTCCGGTGCCTCCCGGGACGCGGCCGGCGCACCCCTGAAGATCCACGCCGTGGTGCAGGACGTGACGGCCCGGGTAGATTCGCGGACCGCCATCGAACAACTCAGCGACCAGCTCCGGACGCGGGAGATCACGGCGCTGGCCGAGCATCGGCTGGCCGGGCAGCTGCAGAACCTGATCCAGCCGGTGCCCCGCGACCCGTTGCGCCTCGCCGGCCTGGAGGCGATGGTCACCTACCTGCCGGCGGAGAGCGCCGCCCAGGTGGGCGGGGACTGGTACCACGCCCAGACCCTGCCGGACGGCACGGTCGTGCTCGCCGTCGGCGACGTCGCCGGTCACGGGCTGGACGCCGCCAGCGGGATGGCGCACCTGCGGTTCGCGCTGGTGGCCTGGCTGGCGATCGACATCCGGGACCCGTCGGTGCTGCTCGGCCACCTCAACCGACTCTGCGTCCAGCTCGCGATCACCGCGACCGCCGTGGTCGCCGTCTACGATCCGACGACCCGGGTGCTCTGCTGGGCGCGCGCCGGGCACCTGGCGCCGCTGCTGTCGCGGGCCGGCGAGACCGGCCCGCTCGACCTTCCGCCCGGTCTGCTGCTGGGTGCCGGCACCGACTCGGCGTACCCGGTGCGTACGCCACGCCTGCGCCCCGACGACCTGGTGCTGTTCTACACCGACGGGCTGGTGGAACGCCGGGTGCCCACCGAGGCGCTGCTGGACCGGGTGGCCGCGACGTTGTCCGCGTTCACCGCCGCGCCGGGGGAGCAGACCCTCGATCGGCTGCGTGAGCTGCTGCACCACCCCAACCCGGACGACGACACCTGCACCCTGGCCGTGCGTGTGCTGCCCTGAGCCGCCCCCGGGCGGGTCACAGACCCAGCCGGATCCGCACGACGGTCCCCTCCGGCGTGCCGAACACCGCGACCTCGTCGCAGACCTGCTCGACGATGGCGAGCCCCCGACCCCGTACCGCCTCGGCGGCCGGCATGGCCCGACCGAACGACCGCGTCGGCCCCTGGTCGACGATGTCGCAGAACAGGTGACCCGCCTCGGCCCACAGCCGGACCTGGCCGCCGCCGGTGGTGTGCTGCAACGTGTTCGTGGCCAGCTCACTCACGGCAAGCGCCAGCAGGTCGACTCGCTCGGGCGGCAGGCCCCGGGCCAGGGCACCGGCGCAGACGAACGCGCGCAACGCACGCAGGTCGGTCGCCACCCGGTACGCCATGGTGTCCGTCACCGGGGTGGACGTGGGCTGCTCGGTCACGGTCTCCCGTCGGTCGGCCGCCATCAGCCCGCCAGCCGCGAATCGTCGGCGGGTGGGCTCAGCAGGTCGCCCACGCCGGTGATGTCCAGCAGGGTGGCGACCGCCCCGGCGGCGTTGACCGCGTAGAGCCGCCGGCCGTCCGCGCGCGCCGCCCGATGGGCCGTCACCAGGGTGTGCAGGCCGGTGGAGTCGAGGAACCGTAACCCGCCCACGTCGACCACCACGACCGGTGCGCCGCGTACCGCCGAGGCCAGTACCGTGGTCAGCTCGTCCCGGGCGGCCAGGTCACACTCGCCGATCAGGGTGACCACGATCCGCCCGGGTGCCGTGGACGTCCGGGCCTCGAAGTGGGGCATCGGGCAGCAGCACCCTTCCTCGTCGAGTCGGCTGTTGTCGGCACATCATGTCACCCGCCGCCGGGTGGACCGTGTCGTCCGTTCGGCGGTGATCAACAGCGACCCGTCCGATCCGCTCGGCGCGCGCTCCCGGTCAGGACCTGGCGTCGAAGACGATGGACTCGCTCAGCTCGCGCCACCGCGCGTCGGAGGCGGCGAGGGCGTCGGCCGCCGCGGTCGCGCCCGCCACGGCGTCGGCGCCGAGCAGCAGCCGCGCCGGCGGGTCGTCGACCCGGGTGATCTGGATGATCGCCTGAGCGGCGCGGGCGGGATCGCCCGGCTGGGTGCCGTTGGCCTGACGCAGGCGCTCGACGGCCGGCTCGATGACCGGCCGGTACGGCTCGCTGATCGGCAACGCGCTCATCGACGATCCGGCCCACTCGGTCCGCAGGGCACCCGGCTCGACCGCGGTGACCCGGATCCCGAACGACCCGACCTCCCTGGCGAGCACGCCGGAGAAGCCGCTCACCGCCCACTTGGCGGCCTGGTACGCGCCCAACCCGATGCTCGCCACCCGGCTGCCGACACTGGAGACCTGGACGATGTGCCCACGCCGCTGCTCGCGCATCGGCGGCAGGGCGGCCCGGGACAGGTTGACCACCCCGAAGAAGTTGGCCTCGATCTGCGCCCGGAACGCGTCCTCCGAGATGTCCTCGATCGCGGCGACGTCGGCGTACCCGGCGTTGTTCACCAGGATGTCCAGTCTGCCGAAGGCGTCCACCGCGTCGCTGACCACGGTCCGGGCCGCGGCGGGGTCGGTGACGTCGAGAGACACCGTCCGGACCTGGTCGCCGTACCGGTCGGCGAGGTCGGCGAGCTGCGTCGGGTTGCGGGCGGTGGCGACGAGCCGGTCGCCGTCGGCCAGCACGGCCTCGGCGAGCGCCCGACCGAGGCCGGTGGAACAACCGGTGATGAGCCAGACTCGCGACACGCCGGCTCCTCCTGTCGGGCGGACCCGCCGCGTGCTACGGGCGGATGTCCAGGGCGCCGATCAGGCCGTCGCGCACAGTGAACCGGTACCGCAGCTCGACCGGACTGCCGGGAAAAGTGCCGCTCACCCGGGCGAGCACCTGATACGAGTCGCCCGCCTGCGGCGTGACCCGCAGCGGTTCGGCCGTGTACGAGTAGCTGTCCATCGTCTTCTGCCGCCAGGCACGGATCGACGCCCGCCCGTCGTAGAGCCGGTCCTCGTCGGCCACACTCGCCGTGTCGGCGAAGCAGGCGACGAAGGCGTCCAGGTCGCCGTCGTCGACGGCCCGGAAGTACCGGTCGATCACGTCGGGCAGGTCGACCGCCATCTGCTCCTCCTGCGCCGCGGGCCGCCCTCGGGCAGCCGCCGTTTCCCGGTCCACCCCACCGTACGAGACGGGGTCGGGGTGGCGCGGAGCAACGAACAGAACGTGCCGGGTTTGTCGCCGCCGGGCTCGGGTAGCCACGCGCCTTACGGACCGAGAGGCGGGGGTATGGCCGAGCTGACGTTCGTCGACAAGGTTGCCGCACGGGCGAATGTGTCGCCGGAGCAGGCGCGTCCGCTGACCGAGGCGGTCCTGCGTACCCTCACCGAGCGACTGAGCGGCGGGGAGGCCGCGGCGCTCGCACCCCACCTGGCCAACGAGCTGAGCCCGCTGCTGGTCAAGGCCGCCGAGCCGCCGGAGGCGTTCGGCTTCGACGAGTTCCTGCGCAGGGTGGCCGACCGCGCCGGCGTCGACCGGCCCGCCGCCGAGCGGGGCACCCGGGCCGTCCTCCAGACGATGCACCGGGTGGTCGGGCACCGGGAGTTCGAGGACGCGCTGTCCCAACTCCCGGCGGACCTGCGGGCGTTGGCGCAGCCGCTGCCGCACGGTCCCTGACCGTCCGGGGCGGGGCCTGACCGTCTGCCGGTCAGACCCCGCCATCGGTGCTAGCGTCGGCCACGGCGTGCCGGCTTGCGGCTCGAGCCGCCACGTTGGCGGGAGGTGCCGCCGGACTGGCGGGTGGCGCCCCGGGGTCGACGCGCGGCGCCGGTCGGCCGACCCGGGGCGGGCCTGCGCCGGGCCGCCACCACGATGATCGCGCCCACGACCACCACCAGGCCGGCGGGTAGCAGCCACGGCGGCAGCCCACCCTCGGACGGCGACGGCGCGGTCGGCTCCGCCACCGGCGCACCGGTCGTGGCCGGCGCGGCGGACGCCGAGTGCTCGCCCTCGGCCAGCGCGAGCAGCGCCGGCTCCGGGCCGTTCGTGGGTGCCGTCCAACCGGCCGGCGCCGCCGTGCCCGGGCCCTGGTAGTCGAACGTGACGGCACCCCGCACCTCCTCACCGTCGGAGGCGACGGAGAGGTAGGTCGCGGTGTACTTGCCCTTCGCCGGCCAGTGCGCCACGGTCACCACGGCCGGGAAGCCGGTGTGGTACAGCCGGGGCTCGAACACCCCGTTGACCATGAAGTACTCCGTGATGGCCTTGTCCAGGCGCTTCGGCTCACCGAACGACCAGCCATTGTCCACCCGCGACCCGTTCGGCCCGGTGATGGTGAAGTGGGCGTTGGCGGCCGGCTTCTCGGTGAAGTACAACGCGACCTGTGCCAGCGGCTCGCGCACCACGGTGCCGGTCAGCGGGGTGGAGGTCGCCAACTGGCCGTGTGCGAACGCCGGGGCCGCGGGCAGCAGCAGCGACGCCACCGCCGTCGCGGCCACCGCCACCGCGGCTCGGGTCAGGACGTTACGGACAGTGACCAGCCTCGATCGCATTCGTTCATCATGGTCATTTCCCCGCCGGCGAACAAGACGTAGAGTTCGCATCCCCGACGATCTGTCCGACCCCCGACCCCCGTCCCCCTCGCGTCGTTCGGAGTCCGCCCGTGCTCGTCCGTACCCCCGCCGCCCGCACGTCCGCCGTCCTCACCGCTGCCCTGCTCACCGCCGTGCTCGCCACCGGGTGCGGGCAGGACGACGACCCGTCCGTGGCCACCCCCTCGGCGGCACCGACGTCCGCGGCCCCGCCGAGCGCCGCCACCACCGCGGCGGTGAGCCCGACGCCGGCCGCCACCACCAGCACCCCGGCCGTGGACCGGGAGATCACCGTGAAGATCGCGAAGCGGCGGATCGACCCGCCGACCGGGCGGGTCACCGTCGGTAAGGGCGAGCTGGTCCGGATCACGGTCACGTCGGACGTCTCCGACGAGCTGCACGTGCACGGGTACGACCTGGGCGCCCGGCTGCCGGCCGGCGCACCCGGCTCGGTGGAGTTCCGCGCCGACAAGACCGGGCTGTTCGAGGTGGAGACCCACGAGACCGAGCTGGTGCTGTTCCAGCTCGTCGTCCGCTGAGCGGAATGACCGCCACTCCCACGCTGCTGGCGCACGGCGTCGGCGGGCGGCAGGACCTGCCGATCACCCTGCCGCAGCTCGTCGTCGCCGCCGCGTTGACCCTCGTCGTCACGTTCCTCGCGCTGGGTCTGCTCTGGCGAGAGCCGCGACTCGACCGGGACGCGACCGGCGGCCGTCCGGTGCCGCGCTGGCTGGCCGGCCTCGTCGACGCGCCCGCCGTCCGGTGGGCGCTGCGCGGACTCGGCCTGCTCGCCGCCGCCTGGTTCGGCCTGGGCCTGGCCGGCCCGGACACCGCCGACAACCCGACGGCGGGCGCTCTCTACGTGCTGCTCTGGGTCGGGCTGGTGCCCGCGTCGCTGCTGCTCGGCCCGGTCTGGCGGGCCGTCAACCCGCTGCGAACCCTGCACCTGCTGGCCGCACTCGCGGCACGGCGCGACCCGGAGCGCGGCGTCCGCGACCTGCCGGTCGGCGTCGGGATCTGGCCGGCCGCCGGCACCCTGTTCGGCTTCGTCTGGCTGGAACTGGTCGCACCCGACCGGGCCACCCTGCCGGTGATCACCGCCTGGCTCGCCGGGTACGCCGTGGTCCTGTTGGTCGGGGCCGCGCTGTTCGGTTCCGGCTGGTTCGACCGGGCCGACCCGTTCGAGGCGTACAGCACGCTGATCGGTCAGGTCGCCCCGATCGGCCGGGCCGCCGACGGTGTGCTGGTGTGGCGCAACCCCCTCGACGGCATGGCCGGCCTGCGACCGCGCCCCGGGCTGGTCGCCGTGGTGGTCGTGCTGCTGGGCTCCACCATGTACGACAGCCTTTCCAACGCGCCCGGCTGGCTGCGCTTCACCCAGGAGAACGGCCTGCCCCCGGCGGTCACCGGCAGCGCCGGGCTGACGCTGGTCGTCGCCGCCGTCGCCATCGCGTACCTCGCCGCCACCGGCGCCGCGGCCCGTATCGGCGGCGCCGGACCGGTTCAGGCCCGTGACGTGCCGGGCGAGATCGCCCACTCCATCGTGCCGATCGCCGTGGGGTACGTGGTGGCGCACTACTACTCGTTGCTGATCCTGGAGGGCCAGCGCACCGTCGCGCTGCTGTCCGACCCGTTCGGCACCGGTGCCAACTGGCTCGGCACCGCCGGCTGGCAGCCGCACACCGGCCTGGTCACACCCTCCGGGGTGGCCACCCTCCAGATCACCGTCATCATCCTCGGGCACCTGATCGGCACCCTGCTCGCCCACGACCGCGCCCTGTACCTGTTCCCCCGGGCCCGGGCGGTCGCCGGCCAGCTGCCCCTGCTGGCGCTGATGGTCGCGTACACCGTCGCCGGCCTGCTGCTGCTGTACGCGGGATAGACCCGGCTGCGGGCCGCCGCCGTCCGCACGCCACGATGAGGGCGTGGACTCGGATCTTCAGCGCTACCTCGCCGACCTGGTCGCCGCCGCCCGGGACGTGCTCGGCGACGACCTGGTCGGCGCGTACGCGGCCGGCTCGGTGGGGCTCGGCGCGTACCAGCCCGGCCGCAGCGACGTGGACGTGGCGTTGGTCTGCGCCGGGCCGTTGACCGGGGTGGCCAGGCGGGAGCTGGTGGCGCGGCTTCGGCACGAGGCGTTGCCCTGCCCGGCGCGTGGGCTGGAGCTGGTCGCCTACCGACGCGCGGTGGCCGCCTCCGGCACCCCGGAGCCCGGCTTCGAGGTCGAGCTGAACACGGGTGCCACGATGCCGTTCCGGTGCACCCTCGACCCGGCCGAGCGGCCGGCCGCCGACGGCCGATTCTGGTACGGGCTGGACCGCAGCATCCTGCACCAGAGCGGTCTGCCGCTGCTCGGGCCACCGGCGGGGGAGGTCTTCGCCGACCTGGCCCCGGCCGACCTGCGTCGCCTGCTGATCGAGGCGCTGTCCTGGTGGCTGGCGCTACCGACCCCGCCCGACGACCGGCCCGCTCCCGGTGCGGAGGACGCCGTCCTCGGCGCCTGCCGCTCGCTGGTGCGCCACCGCGACGGCGTCTGGTTGGCGAAGGTGGCGGCCGGGCAGCGGTTGCTCGACGCAGGCGTCGCGCCCGGGGTGATCCGCCGGGCGGTCGCCGCGCGGCACGGCGGTCCGCCGCCGACCGGCGGCCAGGCCCGCGCCTTCCAGCAGCGGGTACGCGACGAGATCGCCGGTTGAGGCCGGCCGGCGTCAGCGCACCGGGCGGGCCTGGAGCGAGGCAAAGAGGAGATTGAGGCCCTCGGCCATGGTCGGATGGGTGATGACGGCGTCCCGCAGGGCGGTCCACGGCATCCCGGCGAGCATGGCCACCTGCACCGAGGTGACCACCTCCCCGGCCTCGGCGCCGAGCAGCGCCACGCCGAGGATCCGGTCGGTGCCGGCGTCGATCACCGCCTTCCACATGCCCTCGGTCTGGCGCAGGGTGCGCGCCCGCGGGATCGCGGCGACGGGCAGACGCGCCACCTGGACGTCATACCCGGCGCGGCGCGCCTCGGTCTCGCTGAGCCCGACCCGCGCCAGCTCCGGGGTGGTGAAGACGGTGTACGGAATCAGCCGGCCGGCGGTGCTGCGACGCTCGCCCGCGAGGTTCGCCCGGATGATCCGGTAGTCGTCCAGCGAGGCGTGCGTGAACTGCGGGCTGCCCGCGACGTCCCCGGCCGCCCAGGTCCGCTCGGCGGTGGTCCGCAGGTGCTCGTCGACCACCACGAAGCCCCGCTCGCTGAGCTGGACGCCAGCGGTCTCCAGGCCGAGCCCGTCGGTGACCGGTGCCCGACCGGCCGCCACCAGCACGTCGTCCCCGGTCACCACGCTGCCGTCGTCCAGGGTCACCCGGGCGGTGCCGTCGGCGTCACGATCCACCCGGGCGACCGTCATGGCGACCCGTACGTCGATGCCGTCGTCGAGGAAGACCCGCAGCACGGCGTCGCTCACGTCGGGGTCCTCGCGGGAGAGCAGCTGAGGGGCGCCCTCGATCACCGTCACCGTGCTGCCGAACGACGCGAACATCTGCGCGAACTCCACCCCGACGGTCCCGCCGCCGAGCACCACCAGCCGGGCCGGCAACCGGTCCAGGCGCAGCAGGCTGTCGCTGGTCAGCACCCCGGCGTCGGCCAACCCGGGCACCGACGGCAGATGCGGACGCGTACCCGTGTTGATCACCACGTCGGCGCCGCGCAGCAGCCGCTCGCCACCGTCGGCCAGCGTCACGCGTACCGTCCGGGGGCCGACGAACCGGGCCTGACCGAGCACCAGGTGCAGACCGGAGTCGAGGAACTGCTGCCGGTTGGCCGCGACCATGCCCTCGACCACGTCCTGCTTGTGCGCGCGCAGCAGGTCCACATCGACCCGCCCGCCCTCGACCACCAGGCCGAGCGCTGCCGCGTGGCGCAGGTGCCGGGCAGCGCGAGCGCTGGTGACCAGCGCCTTGGTCGGGATGCACGCGACGTTGATGCAGCTACCGCCGATCATGGCCCGTTCGACCATCGCCACCCGTGCGCCGGACCGGGCGACGTCCATGCTCAGCGTCTTGCCGGCCTTGCCGCCGCCCACCACGAGCAGGTCGAAGTCCTCCGGTCGGTCGGTCACCGGGCGCTCCTCTCGGTCGCCGAATCAGACCGGCGGGTCGCCGCCGGTGCGCGACGACCCGCCCAGCCTGTCAGCTCCGAGGAGACCGTCGCCCCGGTTCCGGGCAGAATCCGCCCGCGTTCCCGCTGCGGCTCCTGAGCGTGACCAGGTGCGGAGAAGGAGGTCCCAGGCCCGTTCCTGACCTCCTTTTCCGCACCAGATCACCGAGCATGGCTGCGGGCCGTGCCCGCCGGCGTTCGCCGGCCGAGGTCAGTGTCGGGCCGTGCCGTTCTCGCTCACCGGCTGCCCGAAGGCCAGGAACGGCACCGGCGTGGGCGTGTCGGTGCCGATGCGCCGTGGGTAGGTCGGCCGGACGTCGTCGGCCGCCGGCCCGCCCGACCCGCCGGGCCGCTCGGTGTCGGCCCGGTCGTCGACCGGCTGCTCGACGTGTACGGGCTCGCCGGGTGCGTGCTCGCCGGGTGCGTCGTCGACCTGTGCGTCGTCGACCTGTGCGCGGTCGACGTGTGCGTCGTCCACGTGTGCGTGGTCGACCACCGGCCGGTCGGCGCGAGCGTGGTCGTCGGCCGGCTGTTCGGCATGCGGGTGGTCGTCGGCCGGCTGGTCGACACGAGCCTGGTCCTGCGCGGGCTGGTCAACGGCGGGGCGGTCGATGGCGATCCGGTCGAGGGCGGGCCGGTCGAGAGTGGGCCGGTCGAGGGCGGGCCGGTCGATGGCGATCCGGTCGAGGGCGGGCCGGTCCAGGGTGGGCCGGTCCAGGCGGTCCAGTGTGGGTCGGTCGGAGCGGGTACCCACCATCGGGTACTCCGCGGTCTCCGTACCGCCGGCTGCCGCGGCCATGACCGCGGCGGCGGCGAGGTCGGCGACCCGCTTGGCCTCCCGCTGCACCCGGGCACGTACCTCCTTGGCGTGCCGCTCGGCGGAGTCCCCGGCGCGCCGGGCCTCGTCCAGCCGGGCGCTCTCGGCGGTGAGGTCCCGGCGGACCTCGCTGAGCCGCTGCTGCATCCGGGACAGCTCGTTCTCCAGCGCCTCGCCCTCCGCACGGATCTCGGCGAGCTGCTGGCCGGCGGTGTCCACCTCGGCGTTGAGCTGCGCGGCCTCCTGCCGGCGCTCCGCGATCTCCTGCTGCAACGCGGTGAGCTGCTCCTGGTGGCTGGCGGCCTGCTCGTCGGCCCGGTTGCGCAGCTCGGTCACGTGCTGCTGCGCCTCCGCCAGCAGCGCGGCGATCTGCTGCTCGGTGCCGCTGCGCTGCTCGGCCAACTCCTGCTCGGCGGCGGCCTGCTGCTCGGCGATCTCCTGCTCGACGGCGGCCCGCCGTTCGTTGACCTCCCGCTCCACGCCGGCCTGCCACTGCGCCATCTCCTGCTGGTTCTTGGCGCGGGCCGCCTGCAACTCCTGCTGGATCTGGGTACGGGCCGACTTCATCAACGCGTCGGCGGCCACCCTGGTCTGGTTGAGCTGCTGCGCGCTCTGCTCGGTGATCCGCTTCGCCTCGTGCTGGGCGCGCTCGTGTGCCGCCTCACCGTCGGCGCGCAGCTGCTCCGCGTGTTCGCGGATCGCGGTCAGTTCGGCCTCGGCCAGGTTGCGCCGCTCCTCGTGGGCCTGCTCCTGCTCGGTGCGCCGGGTCGCCAGCTCCTCGGCGAGGTCCTGGCGTGCCTGGGCGGCCCGTTCACGGGTGTCGTGGAGGATGCGCTCCGCCTCGGTACGCAGCTCGTTGGCCCGGTCGGTGGCCGACTCGGTGATCATCGCGGCCTGCTTCTCGGCGAGAGCCATGATCTCGCCGACCATGGGTCCCAGATCCTGGAACGAGGCCCGGTCCACCTGCACCGGTTGTTCCTGCAGACCGGCCAGCTCGGCCCGAAGGCGCTGCACCTCGGCGGTCAGTTCACGGACCCGGACGGCCGATTGACCGTGCTCCTTGCTGAGCATGGTGAGCTGACCGTCGAGCTGCTCCAGGTGCCGGTCGACCTGGCGTTTGTCGTAGCCGCGCAGGGCGAGCTCGAAGCTCGGCCGCGAGGCCGCGTCGTCGCGTACCGCGAGCGGCTCAGCGCCGATGGACATGCACCATCCTCCGTACGATCGGGCGCCAGGGCCGGCGGTCCGTGAGTGTGGCGCAACGCTACCGCCGAGCCCACCCTCGTGCGAAGCCCCCGCCCCCGCCAACCCCCGCCTGCGTCGATCGTGGACTTGTGGTGCCCGGAAGATCGTCATCCGCCGGCTTTGTCACCCAGCACAACTCCATGATCGACGCAGGCGGGGGTGGGGTGGGGCTAGCGGCGGCGGGCTAGCAGAACGGCGTCGTGGTGGGTTGTGGTGGTGCCTTCGGGGTTGGTGATCTCGCGGGGGCGGGCCTCGGCGGCCAGGATCTCCCAGCGGGACGGGTCCAGGTCGGCGGCCACGTCCTCGGCCGTGTACATCATGTCCGGCATGTGCAGTCGGTGCGCCGACGCCCACAGGTCCGACGGATGGTGCCCGACGATCAGCAGGACCCCGCCCGGAGCGACCGCGGCGGCCAGCCGGGCGAACAGCTCCCGGCGCTGCACCGGGGGCAGGTGCATGAATTGTGCGGACACCAGGTCGTACGCCTCCTCGGCCGGCGGCTTCTCGCGCAGGTCGGCGTGCGTGAACTCGATGCGGTCACCGACGCCGGCGGTGTCGGCGTACTCGGCGGCGCGCGCCAGCGCCGTGGTCGAGATGTCCACCGCGGTCACCCGCCAGCCCCGCTCGGCCAGCCACACCGCGTCGGCGCCCTCGCCGCTGCCCACGTCCATCGCCCGTCCCGGGGGCAGGTCGGCGACCTCGGCGACCAGCTGCGGGTTCGGCCGACCGCTCCACACCGCCGGCTTGGACCGGTACCGCTCCTCCCACGCCGGTTGCTCGAACGTCGTGGCCACCATCTGCCGGTAGGCGGTCACCGCCGCGCGGGTGTCCTCGGCGATCAGGTCGGCGTTGATCGCCGCTCCGGCGGTGAGCCCGGCCGCGGCGGACGTGATGACCTGTCCCCGGATGTCGGCGACGTTGCCCGCCACCCAGACGCCCGCGACGGTCGTCGCGCCGGTGGGGTCGGCCGGGATCTGGGCGCCGATGACGTGCTCGCCCATCGTCACCTCCTCCGGGGCGAGGCCCAGCCCGACCAGCAGGTCGGCGCGCGGGGTCGTCCGGGTCCCGACGACGACCGCGTCCAATGCCACGACCCGACCGTCGGCGAGGCGTACGCCGGTGAGCGCGTCCCCGGTCACCTCCAGCGCGGCGACCGGTCCGGGCACCACCGCGACGCCCCGCGCGGCCAGGCGTTCGGCCGTCTCCTCGTCCGGTGCGGGGGCGTCGTGCAGCAGGAGCAGCACGTCGGAACTCCACTGTCGCCACATCTCGGCCTGGTGCGCGGCCATCGGGCCGGTCGCCAGCACGCCGACGCGCCGGTCCCGGACCTCCCAGCCGTGACAGTACGGGCAGTGCAGCACGTCGCGGCCCCACCGCTGCGCCAGCCCGGGAACGTCGGGCAGCTCGTCGGTCAGCCCGGTGGCCACCAGCAGCCGGCGGGCCCGCACCGCGCTCCCGTCGTCGAGCGTGAGCCGGAAGCCGTCGTCGTCGCGGCTCGCGGCCTCCACCCGTCCGGTGCGGAACTGCCCGCCGTACCCGGCCACCTCGGCCCGCCCGATCGCGAGCAGCTCGCCCGGCGGCGTGCCCTCCCGTCCCAGGTAGTTGTGCACGTGGCCGGCCGGCGCGTTGCGCGGCTCACCCGAGTCGATGACCAGCACCGACCGCCGGGCCCGGCTGAGCGCCAGGGCTGCACTGAGCCCCGCGGCGCCGCCGCCCACCACCACCACGTCGTATGTCTCGTCCACCGGTCGCTCCCTTGGTCTGTTGGCTCAACCCACCATCCGTCGACGCCGGCCAGGTGGCAAGTATCCTTGCCGTTATGGCAAACGAGGACTCCGCCGCGCTGGCGGCCGTCGGCCCCCGGCTGCGCGCCCTGCGCCACCAGCGGGGGACCACGCTGACCCAGCTCGCCGACCTGACCGGCATCTCGGTGAGCACCCTCTCCCGGCTGGAGTCCGGCACCCGCCGGCCCACCCTGGAACTGCTGCTCCCGCTGGCCCGGGCGTACCAGGTGGCGCTGGACGAGCTGGTGGACGCTCCGGCCACCGGCGACCCCCGGATACGCCCCAAACCGATCGTCATCCACGGCGTCACGTACCTGCCGCTGACCCGCCGACCGGGCGGCCTGCAGGCGTTCAAGCAGATCTTCCCGCCGGACCCGTCCGCCGGGGGCCGAACCCCACAGACCCATGAGGGGTACGAGTGGCTCTACGTGCTCTCCGGTCGGCTGCGCCTGGTGCTCGGTGACCGCGACCTGATCCTGACGCCGGGCGAGGTGGCCGAATTCGACACCCGCGTCCCGCACCTCATCCTCAACCCCGGCCCCGGCACGGCCGAGGCTCTGAGCCTCTACGGCCCGCAGGGGGAACGGCTGCACGTCCGCGCCCGCCCCGCCACGCCCGGCAGGGACGCACCAGCGGACGCGGGGTGATCCACGTGAGTGAGCACAGCGTGACCGTGGTCCGGCTGGACGACACCTCGTCCGCCGCGCGCGAGGAGATCGTCCTCGGCGTACAGGGCCTGCTGCTGGCCCGTGGAGTGATCGTCCCCAACGACTGTCGTGACGCGCTCTGGCAGCCGAGCGAATGGAAACCAGGTCCAGCCGCGCGTACGGCGGTCGTTGAGCCGGTCGACTGGTTTGACAGCTTCCTCGACACGGCGAACAACGGGGTCGACATCCGGGGCGAGCGTGACGTCTACCACCCGGTGGAGAACGACGAGGCGCCGCGATGCGCGAAGTGCGCGGCCGCGGCACCAGCGTCGTACACCGACTCCGCCGATTGGCTGGAGGCGTGGATGACCGCTGGTCACGAGCCGGGGTTCACGTGCGACCAGTGCGGTTGGAGCGGGCCGGTGGGCGACTGGAGCGGCCAGTTCGGCGTACTCATCGGCGCCCCCGCCGTGACGTTCCTCAACTGGCCGCCCTGCTCACCCGCGCTGATTACCGATATCCGCGGACTTCTTGGAGGGCGTACCGGCATCGTCGTGAGCCACTGGTGACGGTGCGCCGTTTCCGTTGACCTTCACCGTTCGCGAGACCGACGGCTCCTGGATGGTCACCGCGTCCGTGCGAGGGCCGGACCGGTTCCCCTCCGGTCCGACCCTCACGAACGGTCCGCGCTAGGCGCGGAGCCTGCGCTGCCGGACGATCAGCAGCAACGTGGCACCGAGGAGCACGGCCAGCACACCGGCTGCCATCCAGCCTCCGATCGGGAACGACTCACCGGTGATCGGGAGCTTGCCCTTCACCGGGATGGTGATTGTCGATTCCGGTGCCACCGGCGCCGGGCCGTCCGGCGGGGTGCCGGTCGCGGTCGCGTTGTTGCGCAGCGAACCGTGGTGGTAGTCGGCCTTGCTGACCGTGTACGTCGCCGCGCAGGTCACGGTCGCGCCCGCCGCCAGGGTGACGGACCCGTTGGGCGTCCGGTCCGGACCGCAGGTGATCGGGCCGAGGTTGGCCGGCGAGGCCGGCGCGGTGGGGGTGTCGGTGACCGTCACGTCGGTCAGCGTCACCTGCCCGGTGTTGGTGACCACGAACTGGAACGGCACCTGCTGGCCCGGCCGGGTGATCTTGTCGGTGCTGCTGGACTTCACCACCGTGATCGCCGCACCCCGGGTGGCCGTGACCTCGGCGGTGGCCGGGCCGGAGCGTACCGGTGCGGGTGGGTCCTGCCCGGGGATGGTCGGTGGCGTGCCGGCGGCGACGGCCGTGTTGGTGATCCGGCCGGCCTCGACGTCCGCGGCGGTGACCGTGTACGTCGACGTGCAGGTGGTGCTCGCCCCGGCCGGCAGGGAGACACTGCCGTTGGCGACGGGCGGGGTGCCGCAGGTGATCGCCCCGGGCGTCCCGGTGCCGGAGAACTCGGTCTCGTCGACGGTCACGGCACTGAGCGGGGTCGTGCCGGTGTTGCTCACCACGAACTGGTACGTGATCACGTCACCGGCGGCGGACACCACGGTCGGTGTGACCGACTTGGTGATGGCGATCGCCGGGTGCGGGATCGGGATGTCCAGCGGCGACGGCGGCGAGACCGGCGGCGGCCCGACCGGCGGCGTACCGGTGGCGGTGGCGACGTTGCGCAGCGACGAGCCGGTGAAGTCCTCCGCGGTCACCGTGTAGGTCGCCCGGCACTGGATGGACGCGCCCGGCGCGAGGGTCACCTCGCCGTTCGGGGTGTCCTGCGGGCCGCACGTGATCGGGCTCAACTCGCCGCGCGGGGACGGCGGCAGCACGGTGTCGTTGACGGTCACCTCGGTGAGCGTGAAGCCGCCGGTGTTGACCACCAGGAAGGTGTACGGCACCTGCTGACCCGGCGCGGTGATCGCCACCGTGGTCGACGACTTGATCACCTCGATGTCGGCGACGACCCCCGCCTGCGGGATGGTCAGCGTCGAGGGCGACGAGTTCACCGGTGTCTCGCTGCCCGGCGGGGTGCCGTGCGCGGTGGCGGTGTCGGTGACCCCGTCGTTGTCGAGGTCGGCCTGGGTGACCGTGTAGGTGGCGGTGCACGCCGTGGACTCACCCGGCGCGAGGGTGGTGGTTGCGCAGGTGATCGGGCCGAGGTTGGCGTTGGACGAGGGCGGCGCCTGGACGTCGGTGACGTTGACGGCGGTCAGGGTGAGCCCGCCGGTGTTGACCACGTGGAACCGGTACGGCACCTGCTGCCCGACGGTGCTGATCGTGGTGACGTCGGAGACCTTGACCACCGAGATCGCGGGGACCAGCCCGGACTCCGGGATCGTCAGCGTGGACGGCGGCGAGTCGACGGGCGTCTCACTGTTCGGAGGTGTGCCGTGCGCGGTGGCGACGTCGACGACCGCGTTGTTGTCGAGGTCGGCCTGGGTGACGGTGTAGGTGGCGGTGCAGGCCGTCGCCTCGCCGGGCGCGAGTGTGGTCTGCGGGCAGGTGATCGGCCCGAGGTTCGCGTTCGACGAGGGTGGGGTCTGTACGTCGGTGACGTTCACGTTGGTCAACGTGACGCCCCCGGTGTTGATCGCGAGGAACTGGTAGGGCACCTGCTGTCCGACCGTGGTGATCGACGTGGTGGTGGACGACTTCACCACCGAGATCGACGGCGTGACGTCGGCCGCCGGGATGGTCAGCACGACCTGGTCGGACTCGACCGGCTCCTCCGTACCCGCCGGAACGGCGCGCGCGGTGGCGACGTCGGTGACCTCGTCGTTGTCGAGGTCGGCCTGCGTCACCGTGTACGTGGCGGTGCAGACGGTGGTCTCACCGGGGGCGAGGGTGGTGGCGGCGCAGGTGATCGGGCCGAGGTTGGCGTTCGACGACGGCGGGGACTGCACGTCGATGACGGTGACGTTGTTCAGGGTGACGCCGCCGGTGTTGGCGACCAGGAACCGGTAGGGCACCTGTTGGCCGACCGAGCTGATGGCCGCGGTGGTGGACGACTTCACCAGCGCGATGGCCGGGAAGACGGCGCCGGTGCGGATGATCAACGTCGACGGTGGGGACTGCACGGGCGGCCTACCGCCGGGAGGGGTGCCCTGCGCGGTCGCGGTGTCGGTGACCGACCCGAAGTCCAGGTCGGCCTGGGTGACCGTGTAGGTGGCGGTGCACTCGGTCTGCGCGCCGGGGGCGAGGGTGGTCGCGGCGCAGGTGATCGGCCCGAGGTTGGCGTTGGACGACGGCGGGGTCTGCACGTCGGTGACGCCGACGTTGGTCAGGGTGAACCCGCCGGTGTTGACCACGTGGAACGAGTACGGCACCTGCTGCCCGACGGTGGTGATCTCGGTGGTGGTGGAGGTCTTCAGCATGCCGATCGAGGGGACCAGACCGGTCTCCGGCAGGGTCAGCGTGGAGGGCGGCGAGTTCACCGGGGCGCCGCCGCCGGGCGGGGTGCCGTGTGCGATGGCGGTGTTGGTGACCCCGTCGTTGTCGAGGTCGGCCTGGGTGACCGTGTAGGTGGCGGTGCACGCGGTCCGCGCACCGGGCGCGAGGGTGGTCGCGGCGCAGGTGATCGGCCCGAGGTTCGCGTTCGACGAGGGTGGCGCCTGCTCGTCGGTGACGGTGACGTTGGTCAGGGTGAGCCCACCGGTGTTGACCACGTGGAACGAGTAGGGCACCTGCTGCCCGACGGTGGTGATCGACGCGGCGGTGGAGGTCTTCGTCACCGCGATCGACGGGGTCAGTCCGGCCTCGGGGATGGTCAGTGTCGACGGTGGCGAGGTGACCGGGGTGCCACTGGGCGGGGTGCCGCGCGCGGTGGCGACGTCGGTGACGCCGTTGTTGTCGAGGTCGGCCTGGGTGACGGTGTAGGTCGCGGTGCAGGTGGTGGTCTGTCCGGGCGGGAGGGTCGTGACCGGGCAGGTGATCGGGCCGAGGTTCGCGTTCGACGATGGTGGCGTCTGCACGTCGGTGATGGCGACGTTGGTCAGGGTCACGCCGCCGGTGTTGGCGACCAGGTACCGGTAGGGCACCTGCTGGCCGACCGAGCCGATCGACGCGGTGGTGGACGACTTCACCACCGTGAGGGCGGCGGTCAGACCCTCCGCCGGGATGGTCAGTGTCTCCGGATCGGAGACGACCGGGGGACCGTCGGGCGGGGTGCCCTGGACGGTGGCCGTGTTGGTCACCCCGTCGTTGTCCAGGTCGGCCTGGGTGACGGTGTAGGTGGCGGTGCACTCGGTCTGCGCGCCGGGGGCGAGGGTGGTGGTCGCGCAGGTGATCGGCCCCAGGTTGGCGTTCGACGACGGCGGGGTCTGCACGTCGGTGACCGAGATGTTGGTGAGCGGAACGCCGCCGGTGTTGACCACGTGGAACGAGTACGGCACCTGCTGGCCGACACTGGTGATCACCGCGGTGGTCGACGACTTGATCAGGTCGATGTCGGCAGGCGTGGCGCCCTGGCAGGACAGCGTGGTGCTGAACGGGAAGTAGTGGATCTCGCCGCCGCGGTGGTCCAGCGTACGGGTGATGACGCTGCCCTCGGTGTTGCTGGCCGACAGGTCGGTGAGGCTGGCGTTGGGGGCGTAGATGGTGCCCTCGATCGTGGCCGCCTGCTGGGTGAGGGTGAGCGCGGTGGCGGTCGGGAAGTTGAACAGGACGTAGCGCGCCTGCGGCCCGCCGATCCCGGCGAAGTTCGGGGCGGTCCAGGCGAAGGTGTTGCCGACGGCGCTGGTGTCCACGTTGACCAGCAGTGGGGTGTCGGCGGTCGGCTGGTTGGCGAAGGTCAGGATCTGGATGTTGGCCAGGTCGGCGGCGGTCAGGTTCAGCACGTTGGTCACGCCCGGCGTGAGGGTGACCACGGCGTTGCTGCCTGGCGGGATCGGCCGGGGCAGCACGTCGCCGTTGGGCGTCCGCAGCACGACGGTGTTGTCGCAGGTGGCCAGACCGGCGGTGGTGTCCCGGAAGGCGGCGAAGGCGCTGGCGAAGTTGATCGGCGAGGTGGGTCCGACGCTGGGGACCGGCTGCCGGGTGACCAGTTCGACCCGGGGTGACGCGTCGTAGTTGTCCGACGGCAGGATCCGGGTGTTGACCTGGGCGCCGTTGTTGTCGGTGTCGCGGACGAACGTGCCGGTGAGGTTGCCGACCTTGGCGTACCCGTTGGAGAGCACCTGGAGGCGGGTGCCGCCGACGCTGCCGGCGAAGTTCACCCGGCCGCCCACGACCAGGGCGCTCGGGTTGGCGTCGCCGGGTACGACGAATGAGCCGGCCGTGGCGTTGGCCAGCTGGTAGTTGCCGAAGGTGAGATCACCGCCGATGGCGGCGGTGCCCTCGTTCTCGTTCTCGACCAGGTTCGCGTTGCCCTCGGTCATCACCCCGAAGCTCAGCGCCTCGGCGACCGGGTCGACCGGCCCGATGGCGTCGACCGCCACCAGTACCGGGTTGGGAGGGGACGCGGCCGGCACCGGTACCAGTAGACCGTTGACTGCCAGCACGCCACCGACGGCGACCAGCGCCGCCGCCCGCGACCTGCGGCTACCCCACGACGAAACCCTCATCACGCCCCCGTTGTGTGTCCGATGTGCCAGGGGAGCGTAGCGAGGTAATTATCTAGTTATGGGGGTTTTGTCCGATTCGATCGGCCGCCCATGATCAGCGTGGCGCGGCCAGCGGCTGCGTCGACGGCCCGAAGGCGGTCAGAAACCGGTCCCGGAAGGTGTCCATCGGCCACACCGGAGCGGCCGGCCCCGGCCGCAGCCCCGGCTGCCAGCCCCAGCCCGCGACCTGGTCCAGCACCGCCCGGTCCCGCGCGACGATGGTGATCGGCACGTCCCGGCTGGCCCCCTCGCCGGTGACCACCGGTGCCGGCTGGTGGTCGCCGACGAAGACCAGCACCAGGTCGTCATCCCCGTACGTCTGCACGTAGGAGACCAACGCCTCCAGGGAGTACGCGATGGCCTGCCGGTATCCGGCCCGGGCCCGGCCGGTGTCATCGGCATCGCCGCCGTCGTCCGTCGCCTGGCCGTGGTAGACCGAGCCGTCCCCGACCTGGTCCCAGCCGATCATCCGGGGCACCGCCGTCCACGGGGAGTGGCTGGAGATCAGGGGGATCTCCGCCATGATCGGGCGGTCCGCGTCGGCGCGGACCTGCCGCTGGAAGAACGACAAGGTGTACTGGTCGGGCATCGGGGCGTAGCTGAACTTCGGCCCCCGGTAGCCGAGCGCCTCGGCGTCGTAGTAGCGGTCGTAGGAGAAGAAACCCCGCTCCGGCCAGGGCTGGGTGGCCGCCGGCAGCACCCCGACGGTCTGCCAGCCGGCCCGCCGGAACGCGCCGTTGAGGGTGAGCCGGTCACTGGCCAGCAGACTGCGGTGCCGCTGCTCGTTGTCCGTCCACAACCCGGACAGCAGCGTGTCGTGCGCCAGCCAACTGCCGCCGCCGAAGGTGGGGGAGGTGAGAAAGCCGCTGCGGGAGTCGTACCCGGCCGCGCGCAGCCGCTCGGTGCCGCCGTCGAGTACCGCGTTTACCTGCGGCGCCAGCTCCGGATCCTGCACGGCGTCGCGTCCGTAGCTCTCCACGAACGCGAGGACGACGTCCTTGCCGCGCAACCCGGTGAGCAGCTGGTCACCGGGCACGTCCTGGAACGGGTCGGCGGCGATCTGGGCGGTGAACCGTCCACGGTCGCGCAGTCGCGCGTCGACCTGGTCGGCGTGCGCGCCGATGAGCGTCGTGACGCCGGCGTCGGCCACCGGCACGCCCGGAACGATCCGCACCCCCACGACGGCGCAGACCACCCACGCGACGGTCAGCGCGGCCACCACCCGGGTCGCCACCCGCTCGTGGCCGACCAGCAGCGCACCGAACCGCCGCAGCGCCACCGTCACCGTCAGCAACAGCACGCCGATCAGCAGCACCGCGCCGACAGCCGCGCCGACCGCACCGGCCCGACCGGCCGAGTCCCGGACGAAACCGAACGCGTCGTCCAGCAGCAACCAGTCCAGCACCAGGTCGAAGGGCCGGTCGAGGGCCGTGCGGAAACCCAGGTCGGCGAGCTTGACGATGGCCAGCAGGCCGAGCAGCGGCCCGCCCACGGCCACCACCACCCGCCGGGGTCGCGCCGGCAGCGCCAGCAGCAGCGCGGCGACGAGCAGCCCCTCCAGCGGGATGCGCAGGAACGCGCCGGGCGTCAACTCGCCGAGCCGGTCCGGGCCGACCAGGACGGCGTACACCAGCACCACCGCCAGCACCGCGCCCACCGGCGCCAGCGCCCGCCGCGCACGGCCGCGCCGCGCGGGCGAGACCCCGGGGGTACGCCCAGGCGCGTCGCCGGCCACGGCGGAGCGGGGGCGCAGCCGGCCGGCCAGCCGGCGTAACCGGTCGGGAAGGGTCATCACAGCCTCCAGTCGGAGTGGACCGTAGCGCCCGAGCGGGCCGCCATCGCGCGCACCGGCACCAGCGGCGGCACGACGACCGGCGTGTGCCCGCCCGACGGCAGCAGCGGCAGTGCCACCGGCGCGGGCACGCGCGGCGCGGTGACCCTCGCCGGCGCCACCGTGACGGGGACCGACGCCGGCCGGGGCCGCTGGTGCGCCGGGCGGTGGCGCCACAGCCACGCCACGTCCCGGCCGAACGACTCCACCAGCAGCGCCAACGCCGCCACCAGCACCAGCGTGGTCCACGGCTGCGGCAGCACCCGGGCCGCGGCCACGGCCAGCAGGACGCCCTGCGCGGCGGCCACCACCTTGCGCCAGAAGCGCGGCGGCAGCGATCCGTTCAGCCACGGCAGCACCGCCATGGCCGCGACGAACGCGTACCGCATCGCGCCGATCGCCAGCACCCACGCGCCGGTCGACGGTGCCACGTACACGCTGAGCACCAGGATGAGGAACGCGTCGACCTCCATGTCGAAGCGGGCGCCGAGCGCGCTCACCGTGCCGGTGCGCCTCGCCACCTGGCCGTCCACCGCGTCCAGCAGCAACGCCACCGCGCTCACCGCCACCAGCAGGGCCACCGGCGCGGGCCGGACGAACGAGTCGACCACCAGCGCGGTGACCGCGCCGACCAGGACGGCCCGGGTCAACGTCACCCGGTCGGCCGGGCCGAGGCGGGACGCGCCGGCCCGGCGCAGACCCCGACTCAACGCGAGGCAGGTGACCACCGCGTAGCCGGTCCCGACCAGCCAGCCCGCACCGCCCAGCCCCACGGTGGCGGCCAGCGCCGCCAGCACGGCCAGTTGCGCGCTCAGCCCGATCGCCGGACCACCTCGAACCGTGGGCACCGTACCTCCGTGTTTATGATCGACGACCCCGACAGGGAACACGGAAAAAGTGGCCGTTCGGTTCGGCCGGGAGCAAAGGTGAGGTGCGCGACGGTGATCCGCGAGGCGTACGCCTGCTGGGTGCGCGAGCCCGGCACGGCCGAGATCCGGCCGGTGTCGCTGCCCACCCCGGGCCCCGACGAGGTGCTGGTCCGGGCGCGCTACTCCGGGGTCAGCCGGGGCACCGAGACGCTGGTCTTCGCCGGTCGGGTGCCCGCCGACCAGTACGCCGCGATGCGCGCGCCGTTCCAGGAGGGTGACTTCCCCGGCCCGGTGAAGTACGGCTACCTGAGTGTGGGCGTGGTCGAGCAGGGTCCGGCGCACCTGCTCGGACGCACGGTGTTCTGCCTGCACCCGCACCAGAGCGCGTACGTCGTGCCGGTCGACGCCGTGGTGCCGGTGCCGGATGACGTGCCGCCCGCCCGCGCGGTCCTCGCCGGCACGGTGGAGACCGCCGTCAACGCCCTGTGGGACGCCGCGCCGCTGGTCGGCGACCGGGTCAGTGTCGTCGGTGCCGGGATGGTCGGCTGCTGCGTCGCGGCGCTGCTCGCCCGGTTCCCAGGCGTACAGGTCGAACTGGTCGACACCGACCCCCGCCGGGCCGGGGTGGCCGGCGCGCTCGGCGTCGGGTTCGCCCAGCCGGACGACGCGACCGGCGACCGGGATCTGGTGGTGCACGCCAGTGCCACCGCCGCCGGTCTGCAACGCTCCCTGGACCTGCTCGGGCCCGAGGGCACCGTGATCGAGCTGAGCTGGTACGGCGACCGCCAGGTGCAGGTGTCCCTGGGTGGGGCGTTCCACTCCGGACGGCTGACCGTCCGCAGCAGCCAGGTCGGCATGGTGGCGCCCGCCCGACGGGGACGGCGCAGCTACACCGACCGGCTGGCGCTCGCCCTGGATTTGCTCGACGACCCGGCCTTCGACGCGCTGATCACCGGCGCGTCGAGGTTCGCGGACCTGCCCGACGTCCTCGCCAACCTGAGCACGGGTAACCTGCCCGCGCTCTGCCACCTCATCACCTACGACGACGGGGAGTGACCGTGTTCAGCGTGACCGTTCGGGATCACATGATGATCGCCCACAGTTTCCGGGGCGAGGTGTTCGGCCCGGCCCAGCGCCTGCACGGCGCGACGTTCGTGGTGGACGCGACGTTCCGGCGACCCGACCTGGACGCCGACGGGATCGTCGTCGACATCGGCCTGGCCACCGAGCAGTTGCGCGCGGTGCTCGGCGAGCTGACGTACCGCAACCTCGACGACGAGGCGGCGTTCACCGGGGTGAACACCACCACCGAGGTGCTGGCCCGTACGGTCGCCGACCGGCTGGCTGACCGGGTGCACGCCGGCGAGCTGGGCGCGGGAGCGCGGGAGCTGGCCGGCATCACGGTCACCCTGCACGAGTCACACGTCGCGTGGGCCAGCTACGGGCGGTCGCTGTGATCGCCGCGGGCCGCGCGGCGCCCGCCGGCGGGCCGGTCACGACCGGTCGTACGGTGCACGTCGTCCTGCCCGGTGACATCGACGACCCGGCGACGCCCAGCGGCGGCAACTTTTACGACCGGCGGATCTGCGCGGGGCTCGGCGAGCAGGGCTGGCCGGTACGGGAGCATCCGGTGCCCGGCGCGTGGCCGCGGCCCGCCCCGGCCGACCGGGCGGAGCTGGCCCGGCTGCTCGCCGGCCTGCCGGACGACGCCGTGGTGCTGCTCGACGGCCTGATCGCCTCGACCGTGCCGGATCTGCTCGCCCCGCACGCCCGGCGGCTGCGTCTGGTCGTCCTCGTGCACCTGCCGTTCGACGACGAGGCCGAGGCCCGCGCGCTGGCCACCGCGCGGGCCGTCGTCGCCACCAGCGAGTGGACCCGCCGCGCGCTGGTGGCCCGCCATCCGCTGCTCGCCGACCGGATCAGGGCCGCGCCCCCGGGGGTGACGCCGGCGCCGCCCGCACCCGGCTCCGCGGCCGGTGACCGGCTGCTCTGCGTCGCGGCGGTCGCCCGGCACAAGGGCCACGACGTGCTGGTCGACGCCCTGTGTACGCTCGCCGGGCTGAGCTGGACGCTGGTCTGCGCGGGGACGCTGGACCGGGAGCCGGACCTCGTACACCGGTTGCGCGCGCGGATGGCCGGTGCGGGCCTCGTCGAGCGGATCCGGCTGGCCGGACCGCTGACCGGTGCGGCGCTGGACGCCGCGTACGCCGGCGCCGACCTGCTGGTGCTGCCGTCGCGCGGGGAGACGTACGGGATGGTCGTCACCGAGGCGCTGGCCCGTGGCCTGCCGGTGTTGGGCACCGACGTCGGGGGCCTGCCGGAGGCGCTCGGTCACGCCCCCGACGGTGACCTGCCGGGGCTGCTGGTCGCCCCGGGCGACCCGGCCGCGCTGGCCGGCTCGTTGGCCCGCTGGCTGGGCGACGACGCGCTGCGCGCCCGGCTGCGACGCGCCGCCCTCGCCCGACGCGACACCCTGACCGACTGGCCGGTGACGACCGCGTCGCTGGCCGCCGTCCTGGAGGAGGTGGCGGCATGACCGTCGAGGAGACCCTGCCGTTCGCCGACTGGCTGCGGCTGCGCGAGCCCGCCGACGCGGCGGCCCGCGCCGAGGATCTGGTGGACGCCGTGCGACCCCGGCTGACCGGCGGGCGCCCGACGGTGATCCACGACCTGGGCAGCGGCACCGGTTCGATGGGTCGGTGGCTGGCCGCCCGGCTGCCCGGCCAGCAGCACTGGATCCTGCACGACCGGGACGCCGACCTGCTGGCCCGCGCCGCCGACGACATGACCGGCCTGACCGCCGCCGACGGCGCCCCGGTCACCGTCAGCACCCGCTGCGGCGACCTCACCCGGCTGACGTCCACCGACCTGGCCGACGCCGCCCTGGTCACCGCGTCCGCGCTGCTGGACATGCTCACCGCCGAGGAGATCGACCGGGTGGTGGCCGCCTGCGCCGGCCGACCCACCCTGTTCGCCCTCTCGGTGACCGGGCGGGTCCGGCTCACCCCGGCCGACCCGCTGGACACGGCGGTGCAGGCCGCGTTCAACGACCATCAGCGTCGTACCGTCGACGGCCGGCGGCTGCTCGGCCCGGACGCCGTCGCGGCCACCGCCGCCGCGTTCGCGCGCCGGGGCGTCGACGTGCGGGAACGGCCCAGCCCGTGGCGGCTCGGACCGCAGCACGCCGACCTGGCCGCCGAATGGTTCCGGGGCTGGCTGGGCGCGGCGTGCGAACAGCGCCCGGACCTGCTCGACCCGACCCGGTCGTACGCCCACCGCCGGCTGGCCGACGCGGCTGCCGGCCGGCTCACCGTGCTGGTGGAGCACAGCGACCTTCTCGCCGGCGGATGAACTGTTCGTGCCCCGGGTACGTGCACTAGGGCAACTGGACGATCTTCAAGGGGAGGCCGGCGCCGATGGTCTGGGCCTGGGCACGAGTGGTCGGCGGGGTGGGTCTGCTCGCCGTCCTGCTGTGGCAGGTGGGCAGCGGCCCGTTCCTCGCCGGGGTACGGCTCATCGACGCGCCGGCGTTGGCCGCGGCGCTGGTCATCGGTGTGCTCACCACGGTCTGCGCGGCCTGGCGGTGGAGCCTCGTCGCCGGTGGCCTGGGTGTGCGGCTGCCACTGGCGACCGCGGTGGCGCACTGCTACCGGGCCGTGTTCCTCAACGCCACGCTGCCCGGCGGGGTGCTCGGCGACGTGCACCGGGCGGTACGCCACGGCCGTGACGCCGGTGACGTCAGCCGGGGCATCCGCGCGGTGATCTGGGAACGGACCGCCGGCCAGGTCGTCCTCGTGGGTGTCGCGCTGGTGGTGCTCGCCGTGTTCCCGTCACCGGTGCGGTCGTACCTGCCGGTCGCCGCCGCGCTGCTGGTCGGGGGCGGTCTGGTCACCGTGCTGGCGGCGCGGGCCCTGCCCGGTGGCGGTGGGTCGCGCTGGGTGCGGGCACTGCGGACCGCCGTGGCCGACGTGCGCGCCGGGTTGCTGGCGCGCCGCACCTGGTTCGGTGTGGTGGTCGCCTCCGCCGTGATGGTCGCCGGCCACCTGGCCACCTTCCTGGTGGCGGCACGCACCGCCGGCGCGGACGCCCCGCTGTCCCGGCTGCTGCCGTTGACGCTGCTCGCCCTGCTCGCCATGGGGTTGCCGCTGAACATCGCCGGCTTCGGACCGCGCGAGGGCGTCGCCGCGTGGGCGTTCGGCGCGGCGGGACTCAGCGCGGCCCAGGGCGTCGCCACCGGCACCGTCTACGGTGCGCTGGTGCTGGTCGCCAGCCTGCCCGGCGCCGCCGTGCTGCTGGCCCGGCGGAGGATTCCGGTCACCCGGGAAGCCACTCCCGGCGTCGACTGTTGAGCCGGTTGTGAGACGGTACGCGCCGCCGACTGACGGTGGCGCCGGACAAAGGTGTCCCATGCCCGAAGCATTGCCGGTCGCCACGATCCGTACGCAGGTCACGGTGCCGCTGGCGTTTCCGGACGGCTACACCACGACCGTCCGGGTGTTCTCGTTCAAGGGGCTGGTGGACGGTCGGGAGCACCTCGCCCTCGGTCTCGGCGACTGGGCGGGCGCGCTGGACCGGCTCGCCGCCGGTGGCGAAGCCCCGCTGGTCCGGCCGCACAGCGAATGCCTGACCGGGGACGTGTTCGGCAGCCAACGCTGCGACTGCGGTCCGCAGCTGCGTGAGGCGGTGCAGCGGATCACCGAGACCGGTGGTTTCCTGCTCTACCTGCGCCAGGAGGGCCGGGGCATCGGCCTGTACGCCAAGCTCGACGCGTACGCGTTGCAGGACGCGGGGCTGGACACCTACCAGGCCAACGTCGCGCTCGGCCGGGGCGAGGACGAGCGGGACTACACCGCCGCCGCGCAGATGCTCGCCACCCTGGGTGTGCCACGGGTCCGTCTGCTCAGCAGCAACCCGGACAAGGCCGAGCAGCTGACCCGCCTCGGCGTGGACGTCGCCGAACGGATCCCCACGAGCGTCTTCCTCTCCCCGGCCAACGCCCACTACCTGGCGGCGAAGGCGGCCAAGGCGGCGGAGACCGAGGCGGCCGAGGCGCTGGCGGGCCTGACCCCCGACCGGCCCGACGCCCGGTGAGCTGCCGGCCGGCGCGGCCGTACGTGCTGTTGAGCTGCGCCACCTCGATCGACGGGTACATCGACGACGCCACCGAGCAGCGGCTCCTGCTGTCCAACGAGGACGACCTGGACCGCGTCGACGCCGTCCGGGCCAGCTGCGACGCGATCCTCGTCGGCGCCGGCACCGTCCGCCGCGACGACCCCCGGCTGCTGGTGCGCAGCGCGGCACGCCGGGCCGAGCGGGTGGCGTCCGGCCGATCGGCCTCGCCCTGCAAGGTCACGTTGACCGCCCGGGGTGACCTCGATCCGACCGCCCGGTTCTTCACCGTCGGTGATGCCACCCGCCTCGTCTACTGCGCCACCGGCGCGCTGGACAAGACCCGGGAACGGTGCGGTCGGGCGGCCACCATCGTCGACGCGGGCGAGCCGATCGACCCCGCCTGGCTGCTGGCCGACCTGGCCGCACGGGGCGTACGGCGGCTCATGGTGGAGGGCGGCGGGACGGTGCACGCCCAGTTCCTCACCGCCGGCCTCGCCGACGAGCTGCACCTCGTGGTGGCACCGTTCTTCGTCGGTGACGGCCGGGCGCCCCGGTTCGTCGGCGAGGGACGTTTCCCCTGGCACCCGGGCCACCGCGCCCGGCTGGCCGAGGCCCGGCAGATCGGCGACGTGGTCCTGCTCCGCTACGCGCTCTCCGACCGCTTCGATGACGCCTGACGACGCCGCAGGAGCCAGCCGAGCGCACTGATCAGGAACAGCGCCGCGCTGAGCAGGAGCCAGCGCACCAGGTACGGACGCTGGTCCTGGCCGGTCGCCGCGAGGTGGGTGGTCTCGCCGAGGCGGAGGATTCCGGGGGAGTAGACCAGGAACAGCAGCGCGCTGCCGAGCGCCGGCACCCGCAGGTGGTTGAGCAGCGTGACACGGCCGCGAACCAGCGTACGCAGGACGCGGTCGACGGCCGCGTACACCGGGAACAGCACCAGGTCGTGGGCAATGACGGCGCCGAGGAACCACAGCAGCATCCGCCCGGCCGTCGCCTCGTCGGCCACCCGCAACGCCACCCAGCCGGCGAGCACGATGGCGGCCGTCACCAGGACCAGGTGCCAAGGCCCGGCGCCGTAGCGGGCGCGCAGCCGGGCGGCCCGCTCAGCCATCGGCCCGGCCCCGGAAGTCGATCTCGGCGACCCATTTCGTGCAGTGCACCCCGGGCAGGGCCGGCACGATGACCCGCGCCGGGTAGCCGTGGTCGGGGGAGAGGTCGACACCGTTGACCCGCAGGGCGAGCAGCGAGTCCGGATCGAGGACCTGATTGGACGCGAGGATCGCCGTGCGGAACAGCCCGGCCTGCTCCAGCGACGACACCCGCGCGCTGGCCGGCTCGGCGACACCGGCCAGGGCGGCCAGGTCACGCAGCCGTACGCCGGTCCACGTCTGCCGGGTCGACCAGCCCTCCACGCAGGAGATCGGCAGGGCGGCGGTGTGCTGCGCCATGGCCAGCAGCGCGGGCCGGTCCAGGGTCACCGTCCGGCCGTTGCCGCGCAGGGCCAGCCGCCAGCCGGGGCCGGTCTGCTCGGGGCGTACGCCGGCGGCGGCGACGGTGCGGTTGACCGGGAAGCCGTTCGGCCCGGGGCCGGGCTGTCGTCCCCGGGGCAGCAGCAGCGCGGTGCGGCGCAGCGGACCGTCGAGGCTCTGCCCGATGGTGAGGACGGCGAGCAGCAGCGCCCCGCCTCCGACCAGGCCGACCGCGCCGCGCCGGCTGACGGTGGCCGGGCCGGGTACGGCGGCGACCAGGCCGTCCGGGTCGGGCGGCTCGGGCCGGGTCGCGGCGCGCGACGTCCGTGCCTCCGCGCCCAGCGGTCGGGACCGCAGCGCGGTCACCAGCCGGGGAAACTTGATGACCACGTGCGCCACGAACGCCCCGGTGAAGATCCAGGCGCCGAAGTAGTGGGCGGTGTAGAAGTCGAACCCGAACACGTACGAGTACTGGATGTTGAGCAGGCCGGTGGCGATCTGGAACAGGATCCCGCCGACCAGCAACAGCAGGGTGAGTCGTTCCAGCGCCTGGGCCAGCGAGCGGGCCGGCGGCCAGTCGAACAGCTTCGGCAGCACCGACCACAGCTTGCCCAGCACCACCGGGATGAGCACGATCCCGAGCGTCACGTGCAGCCCCTGGGTGACCCGGAACAGCCAGGACGGCCTGGTCGGCCAGTCGAAGGCGGGCAGCCGCAGCCAGCCCACGTTCGTCGGGAACGCCTGGTCGAACCGAGGACCGTAGGCGGCGTAGTCGAGCAGCCCAGTGATGATCACCAGGGGCAGCGCGACCAGCAGCGCCGTCCCGTAGATCGCGGTGAGCCAGGGGCCGCGCAGCGGACTGCGCCAGCTTCGCTCGACCGTGTCCACCCCGGGTGGTTTCGGAGACACCGCAGCTCCCTCCTCGTACTGCCGGCAGGTTAGACCGCATCGGTGGCGCGGTTCCGGGTTTGCCGCATTACCGAACGCTTACCGACCGGAATCTGTTGTGAACTCCTTACGGGTCACGCGAACCGGCCCACCGGGCACCCGTCCCGCCCTACCGTGACGGGAATGCGGGTACTGGTCACCGGCGCGGCCGGTTTCATCGGGTCGCAGGTCGTCGACCTGCTCCTCGATCAGGGGCACGACGTGGTGGCGCTGGACGCGCTGCTGCCCCAGGCGCACGGCGGGGAGTTGCCCGCCTGGTCGCGCCGGCACGACGTGGTCCGCGGCGACGTCCGCGACGGCCCCCTGTTGGACCGGCTGCTGGTCGGCGTGGACGCGGTCTGCCACCAGGCGGCGATGGTCGGGCACGGTCTGGACCCGTCGGACGGCCCCGACTACGTCGCGCACAACGACTACGGCACGGCGGTGCTGCTGGCGGCGCTGCACCGCGCCGGGATCGGCCGGCTGGTGCTGGCCAGCTCGATGGTGGTCTACGGCGAGGGGCGCTACACCTGCCCCGCCCACGGGGCGGTGCGTCCCGCGCCCCGACGGCCCGAGGACGTGGCCGCCGGCCGGTACGACCCGACCTGCCCGCGCTGCGACCTCGGCCTCGACCCGGCGCTGGTGCCCGAGGACGCTCCACTGGAGCCGCGCAGCACGTACGCCGCGAGCAAGCTCGCCCAGGAACACCTGGCGGCGGCGTGGGCGCGGCAGACCGGCGGCGCGGTCTGGGCGTTGCGCTACCACAACGTCTACGGCCCCCGGATGCCCCGCGACACCCCGTACGCCGGGGTGGCGTCGATCTTCCGATCGGCGCTGGCCGCCGGTGAGGCGCCCCGCGTGCTGGAGGACGGCCGGCAGCGCCGCGATTTCGTGCACGTCACCGACGTGGCACGGGCCAACCTGCTCGCCCTGGCCAGCACCGCGCCGCCGGCCACGCTCACACCGGTGAACGTCTGCTCCGGTGAGCCGCACACCGTCGGCGAGTTGGCGGTCACCCTCGCCGCGGCGATGGGCGGCCCGGCCCCGCGGGTGGTCGGCGGAGCGCGGGCGGCCGACGTCCGGCATGTGGTGGCCGACCCCCGCCGTGCCGCCGAACTGCTCGACTACACCGCCCGGGTCAGCTTCGCCGACGGGGTGGCCGGCTTCGCCACCGACCCGTTGCGCGAACCGGCCGCCGTCGCTGGCTGAACCACCGTCGGTCTCCGCGACCGTCGGTCTCCGCGACCTCGTCCCTCGCCGCCCTCGGCCCTCGCCCCCTCGCCCCTGGACGGCGCCGCCCGGGCGAGGCATATCTGAATGAGCGTGATGCCTGTGAGTCATCAAGATGACTCACAGGCATCACGCTCAACCGAGTGGTCGCGCCCCGGAGCACCCCGACCGGTGGAGGTGGCCGAGGATGACGACCGGGTCGGGTGCGGGCTGCGGGCTGCGGGCTGCGGGGAGCGGGGAGCGGGCAGCGGGCTGCGGCTAGGACATCGCTAGGACATCGCTAGGACACCGTCCAGACCAGGTGGTTGACGGCCAGCGCGGTGGCCGCCTGCGCGGCCAGCCACCAGCGCCGCGACCCCGCCGGCAGGTGGGCGGCGGCCACCAGCAGCCACACGATGAACGGCAGCCAGATCCGCTCCACCTCGGCCTTGCTCAGCCCGGACAGGTCCGCCCCGAGCACCGCGACCAGGGCCGCGAGCGGCAGCAGCACGGTGGGGCCGGCCGCGCGTACCGCCGCGTCCACGCGGGACGGCAGCGAGCCCTGCGGCGCCGGCCACCGGGACCGGGCGGTCGACAGCACCCGGCGCAGCGCCGGCCCGAGCACCGGACCGGCGCTGAGCAGCAGCGCGGCCAGGTTGGCCCACACCCAGTAGCCGTACGGGCGGTCGGCCGCCCAGCCCTGGTAGTACCGCTCGACGACCAGTTGGTAGCCGACCCACCAGGGGAAACCAGCCGCGACGAAGGCCGCCGTCACGGCGGCCACTCCGGCGCCGGCGGTGAGCAGGGCACCCCACCGATGGGTACGGCGCAGCGCCAGCACGGCCAGCGCCAGCACGCCGACCAGCAGGAACCCGTACGAGAGGTGCAATGCGAAGCCGAGCAGCGCGCCACCGGCCGCGGCGGTGGCCCGGCCACGGACCGCCAGCAAGGCCAGCCCGGCGGCCACCACGGCGGCGAAGATCCCGTCGGCGGAGGCGCCCACCCAGACCGCACCCGGCAGCAGCACCAGGAAGGGGATGACCGCGCGGGCGGCGTCGGCCGCGCCGAGGGCCCGCAGCGTGACCGGCACCGACACCGCGACGGTGGCCCCGACCAGCACGCACGCCAGCGCGGCGGCGGCACCTCCGCCGAGGCCGATCCGGTCCAGCCAGACGAAGATCAGCAGCGCGCCCGGCGGGTGACCGGCGGTGTGGGTGGACCAGGAGTCCGGCTGGAAGTCCGCGATCCGGTCGGTGAAGCCGGCCAGCATCGCCGGGATGTCGGTGATCCGGGGAACCTCGTGCAGGTACTCGGCCTGCGGCGTCAGTCGCTCCGCCAGACCCGCCGACCAGCCGTCCACCAGGGCCAGCGACAGCGTCCACGCCACCGCCGTCAGCCACGCGGCGACCAGCAGGAGGCCCCAGCGGGCGGTACGCGCCCAGCGCGCGCCCCAGGCCACCACCGCGACCGCGACCAGCACCGCGGCGGGGCTGCCCCAGCCGACGTGAGGGCCCCACGTCGCGTACAGCGGGGCGGCGTCGGCGTGCAGGCCGGCGTCCCGCGCGTTCAGCACCGCGCCCACCAGCACGGCCGCGGCGAGCAGCGTCGCCTCCACGCCCAGCACCAGCAGGTCACCGGGACGGCGGCGGGTCGGCGTCCGCCCGGAGGCGGTCGGGGGAGCGGTGGTCGAGGTCATGACCACCGGACGGTACGGCGACTGCCGGCCTCCGCGCCGTGGAACCGCCGGGCCGTCACCGGACGGTAAGAAATGCCCAGGTGGTAAGGGTTCGGTAAGCACATTTCGGCCTCCGCCCGCCGGGTACCGCCCTAGCGTCGGCGGTATGGCGACTCAGATCGACGTGGTGCTGCCCTGCCTGGACGAGGCGGCCGCCCTGCCCGGCGTGCTCACCGCACTGCCGGCCGGCTACCGGGCCATCGTGGTGGACAACGGTTCCCGCGACGGTTCACCCGAGGTCGCGGCCCGGCACGGTGCCCGGGTCGTCCACGAGCCCCGCCGTGGGTACGGCGCGGCGGTGCACGCCGGACTGGAGGCCGCCGACGGTGACCTCGTGTGCGTCCTCGACGCCGACGGCTCGTTCGACCCAGCAGAGCTGCCCGCGCTGGTGGCACCGGTGGCCGCCGGCATCGCGGATCTCAGTGTGGGCCGGCGGCGACCCGTCGGCACCGGCGTGTGGCCCTGGCACGCCCGTGTCGGCACCGCGCTGGTCGCCGCGCTGCTGCGCCGCCGGGGCGTACCGCTGCGGGATCTCAGCCCGATCCGGGTGGCCCGCCGCGACGCGCTGCTCTCCCTCGGGGTCACCGACCGGGCCTTCGGCTACCCCCTCGAACTGCTGATCCGGGCCGCCGCCGCCGGCTGGCGGATCCACGAACTGGACGTCACGTACGCGCCTCGGGCCGCCGGCACCCGCTCCAAGGTGTCCGGCTCGGTCCGGGGCACCCTGCGCGCCACCCGCGACTTCGCCGGTGTGCTGCGGACCGTGGACGGCTCCCGGTGACGGTCCTGCTGGTGGTCGCCAAGGCGCCCGTACCCGGTGCGGTGAAGACCCGACTCTGTCCGCCGGCCACCGCCGCGCAGGCGGCCCGGATCGCCGCCGCCGCGTTGCGCGACACCCTCGACGCCGTCCGCGCCACCCCGGGCGTGACCCCGGTGCTGGCGTTCACCGGCCGGCTGGCCGAGGCCGAGGACGCCGCCGCGTTGACCACCGCGCTGACCGGATGGGAGGTGCTGGAGCAGCGGGGCGGCGGGCTCGGCGACCGGCTCGCCAACGCGTACGCCGAGGTGGCCGAGGCGTACCCGGGGCGGCCGGTGCTGCAGATCGGGATGGACACCCCGCAGCTGACCCCGGCCCGGCTGGCCGCCGCGATCCGCCGGCTGCGCGCCGCCGACGCGGTCCTCGGCCGCGCGGCCGACGGCGGCTGGTGGTCGCTCGGGCTGCGCGATCCCCGACACGCGGGGGTGCTGCGCGAGGTGCCGATGTCGACGCCGCACACCGGCCGCGACACGTGGGCGGCATTGAGCGGGCGGGAGCTGCGCACCGCGCCGCTGCCGGTGCTGCGCGACGTCGACGAGTGGCCGGACGCCCTGGCCGTCGCGGTGGAGGTGCCCGACGGTCGGTTCGCCCGGCAGGTCGCGGCGGTCCGCCTCACCCTGGTGCCGGGGAGCCGGCGGTGAACCCGGTCGACACGGCCCCGCGGGTCGCCGTCGCGGGACCCGCCGGCAGCATCGGCGCGGACGGGTTCGCCGCCGTCCTGGCCGACCCCGCGTCCGCCGGGCGGTGGCTGGTGGACGGTGACGGCGTCCGCAGGTCACTGCCAGTGGACCGCTGGCACGGCGACGCCGAGCCGGCGGTCGCGGGGCTGGTCACCCGCTGTGCCGGGCCGACGCTCGACCTCGGCTGCGGGCCGGGCCGGCTCACCGTGGCGTTGACCCGCGCGGGGCTCACGGCGGTGGGTGTGGACGTGTCGGCGGCGGCCGTACGACTGACCCGCGCCCGCGGTGCGGTGGCCCTGCGCCGCGACCTGTTCGACCCGCTGCCCGGCGAGGGCCGCTGGGCGCACGCCGTGCTGATCGACGGCAACATCGGCATCGGCGGCGACCCGGTCGCGTTGCTGCGCCGGTGCCGGGAACTGCTGGTACCCGGCGGCACGGTGCTGGTCGAGCTGGAGCCGGCCGGCGCCGGGCTGTGGCAGGGCCAGGCCCGGGTGGCCGCCGCGCACCGGGCCGGCCGGTTACTGCTCGGGCCCGCGTTCCGCTGGGCCCGCCTCGACGTGCACGCCGTGCACCCGGTCGCCGGCGCGGCGGGGCTCGGCGTGCGGCAGCTGTTCCGTCGGGGCCGGCGCTGGTTCGGTGAGCTGGGGCCGAGCCGCTGACGCCGGCAACGTCACGCCGCCGGGAGGCGGACCACGAAGCGACAGCCACCGACCACGTTCTGCACGTCCACCCGGCCACCGTGCGCCTCGACCAGCCCCCGCACGATCGCCAACCCCAGCCCGCCGGAGCCGTCCCCACCCGAGTCGGGCGTCCGGGCCGGCTCGCCCCGGAACGCCACATCGAACAGTCGGGGCAGGTCGCCCTCCGGAATGCCACCGCAGGTGTCCGCGACCGCCAGCCAGGCCGCGTCGCGTTCACACCCCGCGTCCACCCGGACGGTGCCGTCGCTCGGTGTGTAGCGCACCGCGTTGAGCAGCAGATTGCCCACCACCCGGGCCAGCTCGGGCTCGCTGGCCAGCACGGTGGGCCACCCCGACTCGGCGGCGACCAGGCGGATGCGTCGGGCCTCGGCCAGCGGTGCGGTGCCGGACAGCGCGTCGGAGACCACCTCGCCCAGCGGCACCGCCGACATCGTCAGCCGCAGCGCGCCCGCGTTGATCCGGGACAGCTCGAACAGGTCGTCGACGA
This sequence comes from Micromonospora sp. NPDC050695, assembly GCF_040654415.1. Taxonomy (NCBI): domain Bacteria; kingdom Bacillati; phylum Actinomycetota; class Actinomycetes; order Micromonosporales; family Micromonosporaceae; genus Micromonospora; species Micromonospora sp. NPDC050695. The sequence goes on along the minus strand of NZ_JBFAHZ010000002.1, from coordinate 102,989 downwards.
GGCGCGTCATCCGGTCGGTCTGCGTCCGGATACGGCGGTGGTACCCGGCGACCGTCGCCGGGTCGTCGACCACCCCGTCCTCCAGCGCCTCGGCCATCGCCCGCAGACCGGCCAGCGGAGTCCGCAGGTCGTGCGACACCCAGGCCACCAGGTCCCGGCGGCCCTTCTCGACCCGTCGTTCGCGTTCCCGGGCCTGGTCCGCCCAGACCGCGGCCGCCGCCAGCCGCCGCCCGAAATACCAGCCGACGGCGAGACTCACGGCCGCCGCCGCGGCGACGGTGAGCAGCACGACCTGGAGATCGTGCGGGGACAGGAACATCGCCTGCGCGACCACGACGACCCCGGCCACCACGGCGGCGACCGTGATCGTGAGCAGGACGCACACGTGTACGGTGATCGACCGGTCGCGCAGCAGCCGCAGGATCAGCGCGCCGAGCACACCCACACCGAGGGCCGCCGCGAGGGCCGCCGCGAAGATCAGCGCCAGGTCACGCATCGGCCGGCTCGTACCGGTAGCCGACGCCCCAGACCGTGACGATCCGGCGCGGCTCGGCCGGGTCGTCCTCGATCTTCTCCCGGAGCCGCCGCACGTGGACCGTCACCGTGGACTGGTCGCCGAAGTTCCACCCCCACACCCGCTCCAGCAGCTCGGTGCGACGAAACGCCCGCCGCGGGTGCCGCATCAGGTGCGCCAACAGGTCGAACTCCCGCACCGTCAGGGCCAGCTCGCGGCCGTCCAACCGCGCGATCCGCGGCCCGGTCGCGACCTGCAGGCCCGCGTCGGCCAGCATCTCGGCCGGCGGCCCGGCCGGCTCGCCGGCCCGGCGCAGCACCGATCCGACACGCAGCACCAGCTCACGCGGGGAGAACGGCTTACTCAGGTAGTCGTCGGCGCCCAGTTGCAGGCCGAGCACCCGGTCCGCCTCGTCGCCACGCGCGGTCAACATGATGATGGGTACGCCGTCCGGCCGCTCCCGCAGCCGCCGGCACACCTGCAACCCGTCCAGCCCGGGCAGCATCAGATCCAGCACCACCAGGTGCGGCGCCCGGTCCCGGACGGCCTCCAGGGCGGCCAGGCCGTCCCCGGCGTGGCTGACGTCGTACCCGGCGTGCTCCAGGTAGCGGCAGACCACGTCGCTGACGGTCCGGTCGTCGTCGACCACGAGCACCCGCTGGGTCACCGGTCACCTCCCCGACCAGCGTAGCCAGCACCGGTACGGCCGGCGATTCCGCAGATCTTGCGGTCTTCTTACGTCCTGCCGTCACCGCCCGGAAGGTCGCCACCTTGATGTGCCGCAGTCGCGGGGTAGGTGGACCCGTGGTCGCTCGGTAGGGTGGCTGGCGTGCCGCGACTGGTGAGGATCACTCAGGACAACGTCGAGGCCGCGTGCCGGCTGACCGTCCGACCGGAGCAGGAGAAGTTCGTGTCCCCGGTCGCCTGGTCCCTCGCCGAGGCGTACGCGCAGCCCGAGATCGCCTGGCCACGCCTGATCGTCGAGGGCGACGAGATCGTCGGCTTCCTGATGGGCTTCTTCGACATCGGGTGGCACCCGGACCAGCCCGACGACCTGCGATCGGGTCTGTGGCGGCTGAACATCGCCGCCGAACACCAGGGGCGGGGGTACGGGCGCTTCGCGGTGCGGGCCGTCCGCGACGAGGCTCGCGCACGTGGGCGCGACCGCGTGTACACGACGTGGGAACCGGGACGGGACGGTCCGGAGGCATTCTACCTGAAGCTCGGGTTCGACCCGACCGGGGAGATCAGCGGTGGCCAGGTCGTCGGAGTGTGCCACCTGACCGAGTGATCAGCGGGGCGGCGCGCTCTGCGTACGATGCGGGGTCGAGTTCCCCTGCGGCGCGGAGAAGGACTTCGTCCTGTACCGCTTCGCCGACGACTGACCGGGCGGGGTCAGGCGCGGGTGATCGTCGTACCGTCGACCGTGATCGGGATTTCGGTCAGGCCCTTCGGGGCGGGACCGTCGAGGCGGGCGCCGTCGGCGACCGCGAAGGTGGACTTGTGCGCGGGGCAGGTGATCACCCCGTCGCGGGGAGCGCCGACCCGTACGCCCTGGTGCGGGCAGGTCGCGTCGTACGCCCGGAACGTGCCCGCCTCCGGTTGGACGACCAGCACGCCGCTGGTCACCGTGCCGCCGCCCACCGGTACGTCGGCGGTCTGGGCCAGCACGGCGCCGGCCGTGGCGGTGGCCTGACCGGCCGGGCTGTCGCCGGTGCCGCAGGCGCTCAGCAGGCCGGCGGCGCCGACCGCACCGGCCCCGGTCAGCAGGGCGCGCCGGCTCAGGCACCAGCGGTTGTCGCGGAGGAACTCCTGCCCGTCGTACACCCTCGTCACCTCTTTCGTCGCGGCCCGGACCGCCGGGGTCCGGTGGCTCGCGGGACCAGCCTGCCGCACGTTGCTGGACGCGCGATGCGACCGCGCTGAACGGTGGCTGGGTGCGGGCGGTGGGCGAGCGCTGGGCCCGTACGATGCTCCGGTGATTCTTCGGGGTACGATCCGCGCCGATCGTCCGTTGGTGGTGCTCGCCGTCGGGGAGGAGGCCCGCTACCTGCCGCCGGACCTGCCGGTGCTGCTCACCGGCATGGGCAAGGTGAACGCCGCCAGCGCGGTGTCGGCGGTGCTGGCCGCCGGGCCGCGTCCCAGCCTGCTGCTGAACCTGGGTACGGCCGGTGCGCTGCGCCCCGGGTGGGCGGGCATCCACGAGGTCGCCACCGTGCTCCAGCACGACCTGGACACGGCCCTGCTGCGCACGCTCACCGGCGAGACCTACGGCGCACCCCTGGCGTTGGCCGCCGAGGGCGCGGTGCTGGCCACCGGCGACACGTTCGTGGCCGACGACGACGCGCGGGACCGGTTGGCGCAGCGCGCCGACCTGGTCGACATGGAGGGGTACGCGGTGGCGTGGGCCGCCGCGCAGGCCGGCGTGCCGTGCCGGCTGGTCAAGCAGGTCAGCGACGAGGCGGGCGACGGCGCGGCCCGGACGTGGCGGGATTCGGTGGACGCCTGCGCCCGGGACCTCGCCGACTGGGCCGGTCGGCACCTCGCCTGACCGTGGAGGTCATCCGGCGGGTCGTCGCGGTCCGAGCCCTCGCGTGGTTTCCCGGCCGTCGGCCACGGGGACCAGGACGTGCCCGGCCAGCGCGAGGACCATGATCGCGGTGACCAGCACCGGTGGCCAGCCGCCGGCCCAGGGCAGCATCAGCAGGGGCAGCAGTTGCCACGCAATTCGCTGGTACGGCAGGCGGGCGGACAGCAGATAGGTGAACAGTGCCCGGCCGAGCACGAACACCAGCGGCCCGCCGATGATCAGCATCAGCCACCGCGCCGGTGTCGGTCCCGTCGGACGGTCGACGACCAGATCGAAGGAGGTCGCCGTGACGGCCACGCCGACCAGCAGCACCAGGTGGGTGTACGGCGCGATCCGGGTGGACCGGCCGGGCACGGACACGGCCGAGGTCTCGAGCAACTCGCCGGCCCGAAAGACGTAGATCTGGCGGCACCCGTCCGAGGATCGGCGAATCCCACGGGTGTGACGTCGGCGCGAGGTTGCCATGGCATCGGCCGTCGGGCGATGCTTGTCGCATCCATCAATCTCGATCTCTGCGGAGGTTCGGATGCGCCGCTCCCCGCTCGTCGCCCTCGTCCTGACCGTCCTCCTGCTCGTCGCGCCCGGCGCCGCGCAGGCCGCCGTGCCCGACCGGGCCACCGCCGATCCGGCCGCCGTGCTGGCCGGGGTACGCACCGCGGGTACCGCCTGGGGCCTCGACCCGGCCACCGGCCGGATGACCCTCACCGTCGACGACACCGTGGCGCCCGCCGAGCTGACGGCGCTACGGGCGGTGGCCGAGCGGGCCGGCGCGCAGCTGCGCCGGGAGCCGGGGACCCTGCGGCCCCTGATCGCCGCCGGCCAGGCCGTCTACGGCGGTGGCGGCCGCTGCTCGCTCGGCGCGAACGTGCGCAGCGGCAGCACCTACTACGTCATCACCGCTGGGCACTGCACGACCACCGCCAGCACCTGGTACGCCGACAGCGCCCAGACCACCGTGCTCGGCACCCGCACCGCCACCAGCTATCCCGGCAACGACTACGGGCTGATCCGCTACACCGGCCGGATCGCCCATCCGAGCGCCATCTACACGTACCCCGGCCTGCTCACCGTCTACGGCACGGGCACCGCGTACATCGGTCAGGCGGTGTGTCGCAGCGGCGGCACCACGGGCGTGCGCTGCGGCACCGTCACCGGCCTCAACCAGACCGTCAACTACTCCACCGGCGTGATCTACGGGCTGATCCGCACCAACATCTGCGCCGAGCCGGGGGACAGCGGCGGACCGCTGTACGTGGCCTCCACCGGCACCATCCTCGGCATCCTCTCCGGCGGTACCGGCAACTGCACGGCCGGCGGCACCACCTACTACCAGCCGATCGCGGAGGTGCTGGCCGCGTACGGGCTGACACTGCCCTGACTGACCCCGTTGCGGAGAGCGCAACGGGTTGCCCACCACGCGCAACCACGCCTAGGCTCGGTGGCACCCCGGCCCCGAGCCCGTGAGGACGTGCGCCCCCATGCCATCCGACCCCCGGCCCGACCGTCCGCCCGCCCCGGGCGGCTCACCCCCGGTCGAGGTGGCGACGGTGGGGGAGACCATGGTGGTGCTCTGCCCCGCACCCGGTGAGCCGCTGGAGGACGCCGAGCGGGTCGCCGTGTCGGTCGGTGGCGCGGAGTCCAACGTGGCCGGTTACCTGGCCCGTCTCGGGCACCGCGCGGCGTGGGTGAGCCGGGTCGGTGACGACCCGTTCGGTCGGGCCGTCGTGCGGCACGTCGCCGCCACCGGGGTACGCGTGGACCACGTCACCGTCGACCCGGCCGCCCCCACCGGGCTGTATGTCAAGGACCCCGGTCCGGCCGGAACGGCCGTGCACTACTACCGGGCCGGCTCGGCGGCCTCCCGGATGGACACCGGGACACTGGCCGACCCCCGGCTCGCCGGCGCCCGGGTGCTGCACCTGTCCGGGATCACTCCGGCACTCTCCCCGTCCTGCCGGGCGCTCGCCGAGCACGCGGTGACCGACCGGCCGCTGCCGGGCGCGCTGGTCAGCTTCGACGTCAACCACCGTGCCCGGCTCTGGCCCGCCGAGCAGGCCGCGCCGGTGCTACGTGACCTCGCCGACCGCAGCGACCTCGTCTTCGTCGGTCAGGACGAGGCGTACGCCCTGTGGGGCACCACCGATCCGGCGGCCGTACGCCGACTGCTGCCCGGCCCCGAGACGGTGGTGGTCAAGGACGGCGCGCTGGGTGCGACCGCCCTGCGCCGCGACGCCGGGCCGGTGTTCGTGCCGGCGCCCCGGGTGGCGGTGGTGGAGCCCGTCGGCGCGGGGGACGCGTTCGCCGGCGGCTACCTGGCCGGGCTGCTGCGCGGCCTCGACCCGACGCGGCGGCTGCGCCTCGGTCACCTCGTCGCCGCGCAGGTGCTGGGCAGCATCGGCGACAACGCCCCACTGCCGGCGTGGTCGTGGTTCGAACGGCTGCTCGACGCCCCCGACGACACCTGGTCCCCACTGGACCTGGCCGGCGCGCCGGCGGAGGGCTGAGGCGTGTCACAGGGCGTCGACCGGGCGATGCGCGTGCTCGAACTGCTGGCACGGGAGCCGGCCCAACTCGGCGAGGTGGCCGCCGACCTGGGCGTGCACAAGTCCACCGCGCTGCGCCTGTTGCAGACCCTCGAGGCGGGTGGGTTCGCGCGTCGCCGCGACGGCGGCTGGACCGTGGGCCTGCGGCTGATCGGTCTCGCCCAGCAGGCACTGGACTCGCTGGACGTCCGCACGGTGGCCCGTCCGCACCTGGCGGCGCTCGGCCGCGACTGCGGGCACACCATCCACCTGGCCCAGCTCGTCGACGACGACCTCGTCTACGTGGACAAGATCGAGGCGCGTGGCCAGGTGCGGATGTACTCACGGATCGGCCGCACCGCGCCGCTGCACGCCAGCGGGGTGGGCAAGGTGGTGCTCGCGTACAGCCCGGAGCCCCGGCTGACCCGGCTGGTCGACGGCGGCGAGCTGCGGGCGTACACCCCGGGGACCATCTGCGACCCGGCCGCCCTGCGCGCGGAGCTGGCGACCGTCGCCGAGCAGGGCTGGGCCGCCGACGACGGCGAGTTCGAGCCGCTGATCACCTGCGTGGCGGCGCCGGTGCGGCAGGCCGACGGGTCGGTCACCGCCGCCGTGTCGGTGACCGCGCCGACCGTGGTCGCCACCCTCGCCGACCTGCGCCGCCTGCTACCCCGACTGCGGGCCACCACCCGGCAGATCTCCCACGACCTCGGATGGAGTGCACCATGACCACAGCGGACTTCGACCACATCTTCGGCGGCGCCCGGGTGATGGCCATCCTGCGCGGCCTGCCGGTCGCCGAGACCGTCCGGCTCGCCGAGCGCGCCTGGGATCTCGGCATCGACGTGGTGGAGGTCCCGGTCGCCACCCCCGAGGCGGTGCCGGCGCTGCGGGCCGCAGTCCAGGCGGGCGTCGAACGTGGTCGAATCGTGGGTGCCGGCACCGTGCTCGACGAGGGTCAGGTCGCGGCGGCGGCCGACGCCGGTGCCGCGTTCACCGTCGCGCCCGGCCTCGACCTCGCCATCGCCGACGCCGCCGCCGCGCGCGGTCTGCCGCACCTGCCCGGCGTGGCCACCCCGACCGAGGCGCAGCAGGCGCTGCGGCACGGCCTCACCTGGCTCAAGGCGTTCCCCGCGATCTCCCTCGGGCCGGCGTGGTTCACGGCCATGGCGGGCCCGCTGCCACAGTTGCGCTTCGTCGCCACCGGCGGCCTGGACGCGGCCAACGCCGCCGCGTTCCTGGACGCGGGCGTACGGGTAGCGGCAGTGGGCTCAGCCCTGTCGGACCCCCACCAGCTGGACAATCTGGCCAAGCTAGCCACAAACCCACGCTGACCCCGTCACGCCCCGCCCCTCACCCCTCACCCCGCGCCCCCTCTCCCGCGCCGATCTTGCACCTTCTGTCCCGACGAAAGTCGCGAATCGGGATCCGTCAACAACCGAAAGTGCAAGATCGGCGCGGGGGTGGGACGGGGGCGGTGCGGGACGGGGGCGGTGCGGGGCGGGGGCGGGGTGGGGTGCGGGGTGGGGGTGGCCGGTCTGTGACATGGCATTGATGCGTCGGGGATCGACGGGGATGGGGGGTGAGCTTTGCGTCGATGCTGTGCTGCGTACCACTCCTCGACACAAAGAGGTCATCTTGGCTCTGTCTTCCAGGCGTTGCCGCTCCGGGCTGATCGCCCTCGGCGCCGCCCTCACCCTGGCGGCCGGGTTCACCCCACCCGGCACAGGGGCGTCCGCCGCCCCGCCGAACAACCCGGGCCAGCCCACCGGTCAGCCGCCGGCCGCCCCCGGACACTCGTCCACCGTCACCCTGATCACCGGTGACACGGTCAACGTCACCACCGCGGCCGACGGCAGCACCATCTCGACGGTCCGCCGGCCGGACGGCAGCACGCCGACCTTCCACCGCACCGTGCTCGACGGCGACACCTACGTGTACCCGGACGCCGCGCTGCCGTACGTCACCAGCGGCGTGCTGGACCGGCAGTTGTTCAACGTCACCGAGCTGATCGCCGACGGTTACGACGACGCGCACTCGGACAAGCTGCCGCTGATCGTCACCCTGACCGACGCGGCGGTCCGCAACCGCACCCGTCCCTCGGTGGACGGTGCCGAGCTGGTCCGCCCGCTCGACAGCGTGCAGGGCGCGGCGCTGACCCGTCAGCGGGCCACCGCCGGCACGTTCTGGACCGCCCTCACCGCCGGCACGGCCCGCCGTACGGGCGACGCGCCGACGCTCGCGGGCGGAATCGCGAAGGTCTGGTTGGACGGACGGGTGCACGCCGACCTGGCCGAGTCCACCGCCCAGATCGGTGCCCCGGCCGTCTGGGCCGAGGGCAACACCGCCGCCGGTGTCGACGTCGCGGTGCTCGACTCCGGTGCGGACACCGAGCACCCGGACCTCGCCGGCCAGGTCACCGCGTCGAGCAGCTTCGTGCCGGACGAGCCTGACATCCTCGACTACAAGGGGCACGGCACGCACGTCGCCTCGACGATCGCCGGCACCGGTGCGGCCTCCGGCGGCACCGAGCGGGGTGTCGCCCCCGGCGCCCGGCTGCACATCGGCAAGGTCCTCAACAGTGAGGGCAGCGGGCAGGACTCGTGGATCATCGCCGGCATGGAGTGGGCGGCCCGCGAGCAGAAGGCCCGGATCGTCAGCATGAGCCTGGGCGGCGAATCCACCGACGGCAGCGACCCGATGAGCCAGGCGGTCGACCGGCTCAGCGCCGAGACCGACGCCCTGTTCGTGATCGCCGCCGGCAACAGCGGCCCGGCGACCATCGGCAGCCCGGGTGCCGCCAACTCGGCGCTCACCGTGGGCGCCGTCGACGCCACCGACCACCTCGCGGACTTCTCCAGCCAGGGCCCCCGCGCCGGTGACGGCGGGCTGAAGCCGGAGATCACCGCGCCCGGTGTGGACATCCTGGCCGCCCGCTCCCACCTCGTACGTGGTGGTTCCGGGGACTACACGCTGATGAGCGGCACGTCGATGGCCACCCCGCACGTCGTCGGTACGGCCGCGCTGGTGGCCGCCGCGCACCCCGACTGGACCGGCCAGCGCATCAAGGAGGCGCTGGTCAGCACGGTCAAGGCCACCCCGGCGTACACCCCGTACCAGGCTGGTGCCGGCCGGCTGGACGCGGTCGCCGCCGTACACGCCACCGTCTTCGCCACCCCGAGCGCCTACTCCGGCTTCCAGGCCTGGCCGCAGCAGCCGGGGACGACGGTCGACCGGACGGTCACCTACACCAACGTCGGCGGCGCACCGGTCGCCCTGCGGCTGGCTCTCGACGCGCCGACCGCGCCGGCCGGCCTGTTCGCCCTGTCCGCCGACACGGTCACCGTGCCGGCCGGCGGCACCGCGACGGTGACGCTGCGCGCGGCGTACGACAAGCTGCCGGTCGAGAAGCAGGTCAGCGGCGCGATCATCGCCACCGACGACGCCGCTACGGTCCGTGGTCGCACCCTGATCGGGGCGAGCAGGGAGGGCCAGCGGCAGAACCTGACGCTGGTCGCGAAGGACCGGGACGGCAGGCCGCTCGCCGGCAAGGTCATTCTCACCGCCGATGGTCTGTTCACCGCCGTGGATCTGCCCGAGAGCGGCACCGCCACGCTGCGGCTGCCGGTGGCGAACTGGAACGGCTGGATCTCCGCGGACGTGCGGGGCCTGAACGGGCCGCACTCCAAGGGCATGGTGATGCTGAGCTTCACCGACGTCATCCTGGACCGGGACCGGACGGTCACCCTGGACGCGCGGGCCGCCCGGCAGGTACGGGCCGAGGTGCCGCAGGAGGCCACCGCCACGTCGCTGCGGATGGACATCCACCGGTCCTTCGGGGCCAGCCTCACCGAGAGCCAGGTGCTACCCGACGACTCGTACGACAGCATGTGGGCGTTGCCGACGAGCCGTGCGGTCACCGACGGCGAGTTCGAGTTCGGTGCCCGGTGGCGCCTGGAGCAGCCGGCGCTGACCGTCGCGGCGGGCGGCCGGTCGTACGCCGATCTGCTGGTGAAGCGGGCGACCCCGGCGCTGCCGGCGGGTCGTCGCCAGCTGGACGCGGTCTACGTCGCCGACGCGTCGGCGGCCGGGCTGGCGAAGCGGCCGGTCCGGGACCGGGCCGTGGTGGTGCGGCGCAGTGACGGCGTGGACATCGCCACCCAGGCGCAGGCCGCCGCGGCGGCCGGGGCCACGCTGCTGCTCGTGGTCAACGACCGCGTCGGGCGGCTCCAGCCGTGGGACGAATCCCTGTGGGGTCCGGAGAACCCGGCCCCGGTGACCGTCGCGACCCTCACCGCCGACGAGGGCGCGCAGCTCATCGCCGCGTTGGCGCGCGGCCCGGTGCGGCTGTCGGTCGAGTCGCACCCGGAGACCACCTACCTGTACGACGTGGTGCACCACTGGACCGGCACGGTGCCGGCCGATCCCACCTACCGGCCGACGAAGCGGCAGCTGGCCCGGGTCGACGTGGAGTTCCGCAACTACCGGCAGGGCAGGGCGCTGGAGTTCCGCACCGACATCTGGAAGGGCCTGGGGTCGAGCAACCAGGAGGCCACCGCGGCGCGGGGCCGACGCACCGACTGGGTGAGCACCGACCAGCGGTGGGTCGACGACGCGTACATCCCCGGTGAGACCGGACAGCACGTGCCGGAGGTGACGACGTATGCGGCCGGCAAGCCGAGCACCGTCACCTGGTTCGGGCCGATCCAGCGCCCCCGGATGGGTGGGAACTACGTGCCGATCCGGTACCTGGACACCCTGTACCTTCCGGCACCCGGCTGGGGTGACGGTGGCGGGCACATCGGGGAGGCGTACGCCAACTTCGACATGGTCAACCGGACCACCCTCTACCAGGGGGACAAGGAGCTGAACTGGGGTAACGCCGAGTACCTCCAGGTCTCCGGCCTCGCGGAGCAGGGGCTGCCGTACCGGCTGGTGGTGGAGAACGACCGGGCGGCGTGGACCAACCCGTACTCCCGGCAGACCCGCACCGAGTGGGGCTTCCGCTCGGCGGCCACCGGGGAGGAGTCGGCGGAGGCGCTGCCGATGATCCAGCTGGACTATCAGGTGGACATCGACGCCGACGGCACGGCGTCGCGGCGGGCACCGCTCACCGTGGTGGCCTCGCACCTGCCGGGCGTGCAGGGCACGATCGGCGCGGTCACCGTCGAGGTGTCCTACGACGACGGCAGGACCTGGCAGGAGCAGCGGCTGATCCGGCACGGCGACGGCTGGCGGACCTCGCTGGCCGCACCGGCGAAGGCCGGCTTCGTGAGCCTGCGCACCACCGCGCGGGACGCCGCCGGCAACACGGTGAGCCAGAGCATCACCCGGGCGTTCGGCCTGCGCTGACGCCGTGGCGGCCGCCGGTCGGGGTGCCTCGCGCACCCGGGCCGGCGGCCGTCCGCTGTCGCCGGCGTCAGCCGACGGACGGTCGCGTCAGCGGGGCACCGCCGGTCGGTCGAGGAAGAGCAGCCGGGCGCGCTTGTCCGGCAGGTCGATCAACGGTCCGGGCCGGAACCCGGTACGCAGAAAGCGGTTGATCGCGCGGTCGTTGCGGGCGTCGGGCTCCAGCACGACCCGCAGCCGGCTCGGGTCGGCGAGGACGAAGTCGAGGATCGCGCCGAACAGCGCGCCGGTGAAACCCCGCTCGACGGCCACCGGCGGCCCGATGAGCAGGTGGACGCCGACGTCGCCGGGGCGTACGTCGTAGCACTCGCCGACCGGGTCGGCCTCGGGCTGGTAGGTCTGCGCCAGCGCCGCCGGCACCCCGTCGCGGTGCACCAGGTACGCGTGGTGGGTGGCCAGCGAGTCCAGGTACGCGTAGATCTCGTGCACGCGTTCGCGGCTCGCCTCCCGCATGCCCCAGAATCGGGCCCGGTCCTGGGTGACCCAGCCGTGCAGCAGGTCGACGTCCTGGTCGGGCCGGACCGGGCGGATGGTGACCACCCCGAAGCCGCTGACCTCGCTGCGGTAGGTGTGCTGTTCAGTGCGCATCGGTCTCCTCGGTGAGCTGGTCCCAGTCCGTGACCACCCGGAGCAGCTCGCCGGACAGCCACGCCGGGCTCTGGTCGTCGTGGTGGCGGTCGTCGGGCACCCCGCACGCGCCCAGCGGGACCACCCAGCGGCTGTCGTCGCGACGGGCCAGGTCCCAGACGAAACGGGCGGCCGGACCCCGGAAGCACCGGTGGGTGACGCCGGGCACGCTCGACGTGGCCAGCACGCAGTCGTGGTCACCGTCGAGGCGGGGGCCCGGCCCGCCGTCCGGGTCGGGCAGCGCCCGCCACGGCGCCAGCCGGTGCAGGTCACCCCAGAGCGCCGGCCCGTCCGCCGCGCCGGCGACCTCCTCGGCCGCCGCGCCGACCAGCGCGGGCACGTCGACGCCGGGCAGCCGCCCGGCGCCGAGCAGGTGCTCCAGCGCGTAGCCGACCCGCGGCGTCAGCGCCAGCCAGGGCGTGAACACCTCGGGGTACGCGGGCGGCGCGGCCAGCGCGGCCAGCGACGGATGGGCGGCGATCCGGCGTACGACGGCCGCCCGCAGGAGGGCGAAGTCGGCGGCGTCGGTGCTGTCGGCGGCCATCCGGCGGTCCCAGCGCAGCAGCCGGTCCCGCAGCGCGGCGGCGTCCGGGCTGAGCCCGGTCAACCCGGCCAGCACCACCAGCAGTGGCCCGGCCGAGCCCAGGTGGGTGTCGGTGTGCACGGCGGCCATCTCCCCGGCCGTCCAGTCCCGACCGGCGTCGAGCAGCTCGGCGATCCGGCGCGCGCGGTGCGGCGGTGCGAACTCGACGCCGAGGGGCGCCGCCAGCCCGCGTTCGTTGGCCATCACCGCCCGGCCGGTCACCTCGGCGCGGGGCATCGGCGCGTACCAGCCCCGCCAGGCGTGCCGGGCCTCCCAGGCGGGAACCACCCGCCGGCCGTTGTCCGGATGCCGTACCGGCACCGCCCCGGCGACCCGGTGCAGCAGCCCGCCCGCGGTGTCCGCCGCCTGCACCACGTTGACCGGCTCCATCCAGTGCCGCAGCGCCCGGTCCACGTCGGCCACGGTACGGGCGCGCAGCAGCTCCGGCAGCGCGGCGAACCCCAGCTCGGCCCGGACCCGCGGCGGGTAGCGCAGGCTGATCGCGGCCGGTTCGTCGGGTCCGCCCACGATCACCGGACCCCGCTCGGTCTCCAGCACCTCGACCTCGACCGGGGCCGCCCCGGCCACCTCGATCGTCTCGACGTGGCGGTGCACCGGCTCCCAGCCGTCCGGGCCGAGCGCCCGCACGTCGGAGCCGTCGCGGCGCAGCCGCTCGGCGTACACGTCCTGGTAGTCGGCCATCGCGTTGGTGATCGCCCAGGCCACCGCACCGGTGTGTCCGAAGTGGGCGATGCCCGGTACGCCCGGCATCGCCAACCCGACCACGTCGTACTCCGGGCAGGCCAGCCGGATCTGCTGGTAGACGCCCGGATCCTCGATGAACCGGTGCGGGTCGCCGGCGAGCAGCGCGGCACCGGTGCCGGTGCGCTCGGCGGCGAGCAGCCACCCGTTGCTGCCGGCGACGGCCGGCCCGTCGGTGGCGAACGCCTCGACCGCGTCCGCGCCGAGGTGCTCCGCCACGTGCTCGCGCCAGAGCTTGCCGGGGAACCCGGCGAACAGGATGTGCTGGCCCAGCCAGACGGAGAGGGGTGTCCACGGCTCCCACCGGCCGGGGGTCAGCCCGGTGGCGGCGAACTCCGGTGCGCGCGCCGCCCCGACGGCGAGGCCGGCGTTGACCCCGGCCACGTACGCGCCCACCCACGCGGCGGTCGCCTCGTCGAGGGCGGCGTGGCAGCGGCGGGCGGTGTCGTCGAGGCGGACCTGCCGGGCGAACCGGTCCCAGGCGAGCGCGTCGGCGCCGAGGAAGGCCGCGCTGGTGCCCGCCGACCGGTGCCGTTCCACCTCGATCTGCCACGCCCGGTCGTACGCGGTCACCCGACCCTGCTCGGCCGCCAGGGCGAGGGGGTCGTCGGCCCGCAGGTGCGGCACGCCCCACGGATCGCGGAAGCGTCGGGTGCTCATGCCGGCTCGGCCGCGCGTCGGCGGGCGGCGGGAACGACCAGCGGGGTGCCGGTCTCCGGGTCGTCGATCACCCGGCAGGGCAGCCCGAACACCTCGGCGACCAGGTCGGCGGTGACCACCGTCGCCGGGTCGCCGGCGGCCACCACCCGACCGTCGCGCATGGCGATGAGGTGGGTGGCGTAGCGGGCCGCGTGGTTGAGGTCGTGCAGCACCGCGACGAGGGTGCGGCCCTGCTCCTCGTGCAGCCGGGCGCAGAGATCCAGGATCTCGATCTGGTGGGCGATGTCCAGGAAGGTGGTCGGCTCGTCGAGCAGCAGCAGCGGGGTCTGCTGGGCCAGCGCCATGGCCAGCCACACCCGCTGCCGTTGCCCGCCGGACAGCTCGTCCACCAGCCGGTCGGCGAGGTCGTCGACCCCGGTGGCGGCCATCGACTCCTCGACCACCCGCTCATCCTCGCGCGACCACTGCCGCAGCAGCCCCTGGTGGGGGTAGCGGCCTCGCGCGACCAGTTCGGCGACGCTGATGCCGTCCGGCGCGATCGACGACTGCGGCAGCAGGCCGAGGGTGCGGGCCACCGCGCGGGCGGGCCGGTCGTGGATGTCCCGCCCGTCCAGCAGCACCGTGCCGACGCTCGGGCGCAGCATCCGCGACAGCGCGCGCAGCAGGGTCGACTTGCCGCACGCGTTCGGGCCGATGATCACCGTGAACGACTGATCCGGAACGGCCACGGTCAGATCCTCGGCGATGGTGCGCCGGTCGTAGGCGAGGGTCAGCGCGGTGCCACCGAGCCGGGTGCTGCCGGGGTGCATGGGTGCTCCTTCGAAGGGGTCGCGGATGGTCACAGCCGACCCGCCCGGCGTTCGACGGCGAGCAGCCAGACCAGATAGCCACCGCCGATCACTCCGGTCACCGCGCCGACCGGAAGTTGGTGCCCGGTGAACGCGCGCTGGGCCAGCAGGTCGGCGCCGACCAGCAGCGCCGCGCCGACCGCCATCGACGGCAGCAGGTTGGGGCCGGGCGCCCGGGTCAGTCGTTTCGCGACGTGCGGCGCGACGAGCGCCACGAACGACACCGGACCGGCGGCGGCCGCCGCGAACGACACCAGCAGCACCGCCGCGGCGAGCAGCACCAGGCGCAGGCGGCGGACCGGCACGCCGAGGGCGCTGGCCGTGTCGTCGCCCAGTTCCATCATCCGCAGCGCCGGGGCGCAGCCGACGAGCACCAGGGGCGCCAGCACGGCCAGGACGGCGAGCAGCGGCCCGGCGTTCGCCCAGCCGCGCCCGTCCAGGCTGCCGGTGAGCCAGAGCACCGCGCGGGCGGCGTCCATCAGCGGCGCCCGGGTGAGCAGGTAGCCGTTGACGCCGGTGAGGATCGCGGCGACGCCGATGCCGACCAGGATGAGCCGGTAGCCGTGCACGCCGCGCCGCCAGGCGAGCGCGTAGATCAGCAGGCCGGTGGCGAGTCCTCCGACGACCGCGGCGCCCGCGAGGGCCAGGCTGCTGCCGCCGAGGACGACCACCACCAGCGCGCCGGTCGACGCGCCCTGGGTGAAACCGAGGATGTCCGGGCTGCCCAGTGGGTTGCGGACCAGCGACTGGAAGACCGTACCGGCCAGCGCCAGCGCCGCGCCGACCAGCAGGGCGGTGACCAGCCGGGGCAGGCGCAGCTCGGTCACGATGAACTGCTCCGCCGGGGTGCCACCACCGGTCAGGGTGCGCAGCACGTCGGCCGGGCCCATCGGGTAGTCGCCGCTGCCCACGGCGACCAGGCCGAGCCCGGCCGCGAGCAGGGCCGCGCCGGCACCGACGGCCAGCGCGCGCGGGCGGAACCGCACCGACAACCCGCCGGGGGTACGCAGGACGGTCATGGTTGGGCCACCGGTCGCCGGCTGACCAGCCAGAGGAAGAGCGGGCCGCCCAGCACGGCGGTCACCATGCCGACCTGAAGCTCGCCCGGTCGGCCCAGCACCCGGCCGAGCACGTCGGCGCCGAGCAGCAGCACCGGCGCGAGCACCGCGCAGTACGGCAGCAGCCAGCGCAGGTCGGGGCCGGTCAGGGCGCGGACGAGGTGCGGCACCAGCAACCCGACGAACACGATCGGGCCGCAGGCGGCCGTCGCCGCGCCGCAGAGCAGGGTGACCGCGACGATCACGGCGGCGCGGATGAGCGCCGGCCGGGCGCCCAGGGCCCGCGCCGTGTCGTCGCCGAGCGCCAGGGCGTTCAGCGGACGGGCGGCGCCGAGCGCGACCAGCAGACCGACCAGGATGAACGGTGCGACCCGGGTCACGGTCGCGGAGTCCGCGCTGGCCAGCGAGCCGACCGTCCAGAACCGCAGCCGGTCCAGCGACGCGGTGTCCAGCAGCATGACCGCGCTCACGTACGAGTAGAGCGTGGCGTTCAGCGCGGCGCCGGCCAGTGCCAGGCGGGCCGGGGTGGCGCCGCGTCCGCCGCCCACGGCGTAGACGAGCGCGGTGACCACCGCCGCGCCGAACAGCGCGAACCAGACGTACCCGCCGATGGCGGTGACGCCCAGGAAGCTGGCGGCGGTGGCGACGGCGGCGGACGCGCCGGCGTTGATGCCGAGCAGCCCGGGGTCGGCGAGGGGGTTGCGGGTGAGGGCCTGCATGACCGCGCCGGCCACGCCGAGCGCGGTGCCGGCGAGCAGCCCGAGCAGGGTGCGCGGCAGGCGCATCCGGTGCACCACGGCGTACTCGGTGGCGTCGCGGTGCAGCAACCCGGACCAGACGTCGGCGAGGGGCAGCGACTTCGCGCCCACCGCGATGCTGAGCAGCAGGAGCACGCCGAGCAGTGCGACGGCGCCGAGCAGGCCGGCGGCACGGGCCGCCTGGTGTCGCACCGGGGGCGGGGCCGTGGACCGCGCCGGCACGTGTGGTGCTGGTCTGGTGACGGTGGGTGAGGCGTCCAGTGTGGGCTCCGGTTTCGTGGCGACACGTCGGTACCGCTGTTGACAACGACCGAGGTTAGGCTAACCTAACCCCGCTGTCCCGGTCGACACCGACCCTCCCTTGATCGAAAGACGACACCATGCCCGATGCACTGTCCTCCCGTCGCCTCTCTCGTCGTGGCCTGCTGGCCGCCGGTGGCGCCGCCACGCTGGCTGCCCTGCTCGCCGGCTGCGGCAAGGACGATGCCGCCAAACCCGCTCCCAATAACGGAAACGGGCCCTGGTCGTTCACCGACGACCGCGGCAAGAAGATCGAGGCGGCGGCCCGTCCGGCCCGGGTGGTGGCGTTCACCGGAGTGGCGGCAGCGCTGGTCGATTTCGGTCTCGACAAGCAGCTCGTCGGAGTGTTCGGCGAGACCAAGCGCGCCGACGGCACGATCGACCCGCAGGCCGGCGACCTCAACGTCGAGGCCGTGGAGGTCATCGGCAACGTGTGGGGCGAGTTCAGCCTCGAGAAGTACGCCGCCCTGCGTCCCGAGCTGCTGGTCACCCACATGTACGACCCGGACGCGCTCTGGTACGTGCCGGACGAGAGCAAGGACAAGATCCTCCCGCTCGCGCCGAGCGTGGCCGTCACCACCGCCCGGGTGCCGATGACCAAGCCGATCGAGCGGTACGCCGCCCTGGCCGAGTCGCTCGGCGCGGACCTGTCCGCGAAGAAGGTCACCGACGCGAAGACCCGCTTCGACGCCGCCGCCGAGGCGGTCCGTCAGGCGGTCAAGGCCAACCCCGGCATCACGGTGATGGCCTGCTCCGGCAGCCCCGACCTGTTCTACGTCTCGAACCCGAAGGTCAGCACCGACCTCATGTACTTCGCCGAGCTGGGCGTCAACATCGTCGTCCCCACCAAGCTCGAGGCCGGCGACTACTTCGAGGCGCTGAGCTGGGAGAACACCGGCAAGTTCCCGGCCGACCTGATCCTGCTGGACAACCGCAGCACCGCGTTGCAGCCCAAGGACCTCGCCGCCAAGCCCACCTGGCAGCAGCTGCCGGCGGTCAAGGCCAACCAGGTGACCCCGTGGGACGCGGTGCCCCGCTTCTCGTACGCCGGCGCCGCCCCGCTGCTGGAGAACCTCGCCACCGCCATCCGGAACGCGAAGAAGGTCAGCTGACGCCATGAGTACGAGCACCGTCGCGCCCGTCGCCCCGCAGTTCCGCTTCTTCGCCGCGCACGTCGTGCGGTCACGCCGGATCGGCGCCTCGCTGATCCGGGTCACCCTCGGCGGTCCGGAGCTGGTCGACGTCGCCGGCGGTGGCCGGGACCAGAGCGTCTCGCTGTTCCTGCCGCACCCCGGGCAGCACGCCCCGGTGGTCCCGGTCGAGCACGGCGACGACTGGTTCGGCGCCTGGCGGGCACTCCCGCCCGACGTCCGCGCCGTGATGCGCTCGTACACCATCCGGGAGCAGCGCCCGGCCGCCGGCGAGGTGGACATCGACTTCGTCAGCCACGGCGACGGCGGCCCCGCCTCGCGCTGGGCCGCCCTCGCCGGGCCGGGCGACCGGGTGCTGCTGCTCGGCCCCGCGGTGCACGACAACCGCAGCGTCTGCTTCCGCCCCCCGGACGGCACCGACCTCGTCGTGCTGGCCGCCGACGAGACCGCGCTGCCCGCCGCCGCCGGGATCCTCGGCTGGCTGCCCGCCGGCACCCGGGTACGCGCCTGGATCGAGGTGCCGGACGCCGCCGACATCACCGAGCTGCCCAGCGCCGCCGACGCCGAGATCCGCTGGATCGTGCGCGGCAGCACCCCGCCCGGCAGTGACCTGCTGGTCGGCTCGGTGCGCGCGGCCCGGCTGCCCGCCGGCACCCCGTACGCCTGGATCGCCGGCGAGTCCGGCGTGGTGCGGGCGCTGCGCCGGCACCTGGTCGGCGAGCGGGGCTTCGACCGTCGACGGGTGACCTTCGCCGGCTACTGGCGACGCGGACTGTCCGAAGAGGACCTGCGTGCCGAGGCGCTGGCCGGCGTCACCGCCTG
The DNA here is from genome assembly GCF_040654415.1 of Micromonospora sp. NPDC050695. NCBI lineage: Bacteria > Bacillati > Actinomycetota > Actinomycetes > Micromonosporales > Micromonosporaceae > Micromonospora > Micromonospora sp. NPDC050695. The sequence goes on along the minus strand of NZ_JBFAHZ010000002.1, from coordinate 84,385 downwards.
AGTAGCGACCCCCATCGAAGGCAGCACGACCCCGTGGCGCGACGGCGCGCCGGGGCCGGTCGCGGCTGCCCATCGTCGAGAACGTGGAGGACATCCGTGACCGTGCCGACGTACCCCGTCGAAACCACCGCGCCGCCACCGGCGCCGGCGACCGCACCGGCCGCCGCGCGGGCACAGCTGCTGCACCAGGGCTCCGTGGAGCAGTACCGGCAGGCCATCGCCGACGGCGTCGACCGGGTCGCCCGGCGGGTGGCCGGCGTGGACCGGCCCGGCACCGGCATCACACCGGCCGAGTTGGCGCCCCTGGTCGACCGCGTGGACCTGGACCGGCCGCTGGGTGACGCCGGGGCCGCCCTGGACGAGCTGGAGGACGTCTACCTGCGCGACGCCGTCTGGTTCCACCATCCCCGCTACCTCGCCCACCTCAACTGCCCGGTGGTCATTCCGGCGCTGCTCGGCGAGGCCGTGCTCACGGCCGTGAACTCCTCGTTGGACACCTGGGACCAGAGCGCCGGGGCCACCCTCATCGAGCGTCGCCTGATCGAGTGGACCGCTCAGCGGATCGGCCTCGGCCCGGACGCGGACGGCGTGTTCACCAGCGGGGGCAGCCAGTCCAACCTTCAGGCGCTGCTGCTGGCCCGGGAGGAGGCGTGCGCCGACGCGCTCGGCCCGGCGGCCCGCGCGGAGCTGCTGCCCCGGCTGCGGGTGCTCACCTCGGCGGCCGGTCACTTCAGCGTGCAGAAGTCCGCCAAGCTGCTCGGCCTCGCCCCGGACGCGGTGATCGCGGTGCCGACCGACGCCCGGCGGCGCATCCGGCCCTCCGCCGTGCGGGACGAGATCGCCCGGTGCCGGCGGGCCGGACTGGTGGTGATGGCCGTCGTCGGGACCGCCGGCACCACCGACTTCGGCTCCATCGACCCGCTCGCGGAGCTGGCCGGGATCTGTGCGAGCGCCGGCGTCTGGCTGCACGTGGACGCCGCGTACGGCTGCGGGTTGCTCGTCTCGCCGACGCGCCGGCACCTGCTCGACGGCATCGAACTGGCCGACTCGGTGACCGTCGACTACCACAAGTCGTTCTTCCAGCCGGTCAGCTCCAGCGCGCTGCTGGTCCGCGACCGGCGGGTGCTGCGGCACGTCACCTACCACGCCGACTACCTCAACCCGGCGCGGATGGTCGAACAGCGCATCCCCAACCAGGTCGACAAGAGTCTGCAAACCACCCGCCGTTTCGACGCGTTGAAGCTCTGGCTGACCCTGCGCGTGATGGGGCCGGACGCGCTCGGTGCGCTCTTCGACGAGGTGGTCGACCGGGCCGCCGACGCCTGGCGGCTGGTCAGCGAGGACCCGCGCTTCGAGGTGGTGACCCGCTCGCAGCTGAGCACGGTGGTCTTCCGCTACCTGCCCACCGGCCCGGGCCGCGAGCTGGCCGACACCGCCAACCTGTACGCCCGCGAGGCCCTCGCGGCCACCGGCCTCGCCGTGGTCGCCGGTACCCGGGTCGACGGCCAGCACTTCCTCAAGTTCACCCTGCTCAACCCCGCCACGACCGTCGAGGACGTCGGTTACGTGCTGGACCTGATCGCCACCCACGCCGGCCGGTACGTGCACGACCACACCGCCGCCGAACTGACCTGCCCCGTCGGCTGACGCCGGTGACCACGAACCCGCGCCTGGAGACCCCGATGTCCACCCACGACTTCATCGCCATCGGGCTCGGCCCGTACAACCTGGGCCTGGCCTGCCTCACCGCGCCGATCGACGAGCTGGACGGCGTGTTCCTGGAGGCCCGCCCGAGCCTCGCCTGGCACCCCGGCATGCTGCTGGAGTCGGCCCGGTTGCAGACCCCGTTCATCGCCGACCTGGTCAGTCTCGCCGACCCGACCTCGCCGTACTCCTTCCTCAACTACCTCAAGGAGATCGGCCGGCTCTACCCGTTCTACATCCGGGAGAGCTTCTACCCGCTGCGCAGCGAGTACGACGCGTACTGCCGGTGGGCGGCGGCGAAGCTGCCGAACCTGCGTTTCGGTCAGACCGTGACCAGCGTGGAATACGACGACACCGACGAGCGGTACGTGGTGCGGGCCAGCGCGGGCACCGGGGAGACCGTGGAATACCGCGCCCGGCACCTGGTGCTCGGCACCGGCACCCCGCCACACCTGCCGGAGGCGGTCGAGGGGCTGCCCGGTGACGTCGTGCACAACTCGCGGTACCTGGAGAACCGGTCGACGTTGCGGACCAGGCGCAGCATCACCGTGGTGGGCAGCGGGCAGAGCGCCGCCGAGATCTACCACGACCTGCTCGGCGACATCGACCGGTACGGCTACCAGCTGAACTGGGTGACCCGCTCGCCCCGGTTCTTCCCCCTCGAATACACCAAGCTGACGCTGGAGATGACCTCGCCGGACTACGTGGACTACTTCCACGCGCTGCCCGAGGCGACCCGCTACCGGCTGGAATCGGAACAGAAGGGCCTGTTCAAGGGGATCAACGCCGACCTGATCAACGACATCTTCGACCTGCTCTACGCGCACAGCGTCGACGGGCCGGTGAACACGCGGCTGCTCACCAACACCGAGTTGGTCGGCGCCGAGCACCGGGACGGGGCGTACACGCTGAGGTTGCGTCAGGTGGAGCAGGAGCGCGACTTCGCGCTGCGGACCGAGGGCCTCGTCCTGGCCACCGGCTACCGCTACCAGGTGCCGGAGTTCCTCACCCCGGTGTCCGACCGGATCCGCTGGGACTCCCACGGTCGCTTCGACGTGGCCCGCAACTACAGCATCGACCACACCGGGCGGGGCATCTTCCTACAGAACGCCGGCACCCACACGCACAGCATCACCTCACCGGATCTCGGCATGGGCGCCTACCGCAACTCGTGGATCATCCGGGAACTGCTCGGCCGGGAGCACTACCCGATCGAGAAGAGCATCACCTTCCAGGAGTTCGGAGTGTCGTCGTGACAGGCGTCTTCACCCGCCTCGACGAACGGCTCGGCGAGTTTGCGCTGCGTCCGCTCGACCCGGACGCCGACGCGGCGCTGCTGCACACCTGGGTGACCCATCCGAAGGCGTCGTTCTGGATGATGCAGGACGCCGACGAGGCCCAGGTCACCGAGGAGTACCGGCGGATCGCCGAGCACCCGCACCACGACGCGTACCTCGGCCTGTGGCGGGGGAGTCCCGCCTTCCTCGCCGAGCGCTACGACCCGGCCCACGTCGAGCTGGTCGGCCTCTACGACCACCAGCCCGGTGACGTGGGCATGCACTTCCTCAGCGCGCCGGTCGACGCGCCGGTGCACGGCTTCACCCGGGCGGTGATCGGCACCGTCGTGGCGTGGCTGTTCGACGACCCCGCCACCGCGCGGGTGGTGGTCGAGCCGGACGTGCGCAACACCGCCGTGCACGCGCTGAACGCGGCCGTCGGCTTCGAGGTCGTCGGCCCGATCGTCAAGCCCGAGAAGGACGCGCTGCTCAGCGTCTGCACCCGAGCCCAGTTTCAGGCCGCCGCCGACCGCGTTGCCGCCATCCGAACCGAAGGAGCCCCGGCGTGACCACCACCGCCGTCCCCACCCACCCGCCCGTCGCCACCGCGCACAGCGCCTCCGGCGACCCGGTCGGGCACCTCACCCCGCAGCGCTGGGCGCGGGCCAACCGGCTGCTGGTGCGTAAGGCGCTCGCCGAGTTCACCCACGAGCGGCTGCTCAGCCCCGAAGCCGTGTCCGGCCCCGACGACCGGCAGTGGTACGAGGTCCGCAGCGACGACGGCACGGTCACCTACCGGTTCGCGGCCCGGGTGCTGACCCTGGCGCACTGGCAGATCGACGCGGACAGCATCACCCGACACCGCGACGGCGCCTCGCTGCCGCCGGACGCGGTGGACCTGATCGTCGAGTTGCGCCACACCCTCGGACTCTCCGCGCGGGTGCTCCCCGTCTACCTGGAGGAGATCACCTCCACCCTCGCCGGCACCGCGTACAAGCTGGCCCAGGCCGCGCCGAGCGCCGCCGAGCTGGCCGAGGCGGACTTCCAGACCATCGAGACGTCGATGACCGAGGGCCACCCCTGCTTCGTCGCCAACAACGGCCGGCTCGGCTTCGGCGTCGACGAGTACCACCGGTACGCCCCGGAGGTCGCCGCGCCGGTACGGCTGGAGTGGCTGGCCGCGCACCGGGACCACTCGACGTTCAGCAGCGCCGCCGACCTCGACTACGACACGCTCATCGAGAGCGAACTGGACGTCGAGACCCGGGCCCGGTTCGCGGCCACGATGGCCGATCTCGGGCTGGACCTCGCCGACTACCACCTGATCCCGGCGCACCCGTGGCAGTGGTGGAACAAGCTGGCGGTGACCTTCGCCGGGGAGTTGGCCGAGCGCCGGCTGGTGCACCTCGGCCCGGGGCCGGACGTGTACCTCGCCCAGCAGTCCATCCGCACCTTCTTCAACGTCAGCGAGCAGGGTCGGCACTACGTCAAGACCGCGCTGTCGGTGCTGAACATGGGCTTCATGCGGGGGTTGTCGGCCGCGTACATGGCGGCCACCCCGGCGATCAACGACTGGTTGGCCGACCTGATCGCCGGCGACGAGGTGCTGACCGGCACGGGCCTGACCGTCATCCGGGAGCGGGCCGCGGTCGGTTACCGGCACCGGCAGTACGAGGCGGCCACCGAGCGCACCTCCCCGTACCGCAAGATGCTGGCCGCGCTGTGGCGGGAGAGCCCGGTGCCCGACCTGGCGCCGGGGCAGCGGCTGTCCACCATGGCCGCGCTGCTGCACGTGGACAGCGCCGGTGGTTCGCTGGCGGCGGCCCTGATCGAGCGGTCCGGGTTGCCCGCCGAGGTGTGGCTGCGCCGCTACCTGGACGCGTACCTGACCCCGCTGCTGCACAGCTTCTACGCCCACGACCTGGCCTTCATGCCGCACGGCGAGAACGTCATCCTGGTCCTCGACGAGCGGGACACCGTCGAGCGGGTGATCTTCAAGGACATCGCGGAGGAGATCGCGGTGATGAGCGCCGACCGCGAGCTGCCGGCGGAGGTGGAGCGGATCCGCGTCGACGTGCCCGACGACACCAAGCTGCTGAGCATCTTCACCGACGTGGTGGACTGCTTCCTGCGCCACCTCAACGCGGTGCTGGTCGAGGCCGGGGTGCTCACCGAGGACGCCTTCTGGGGCGCGGTCGCGGCCTGCGCGGTCGACTACTTCGACCGGGTGCCGCACCTGGCCGAGCGGGTTCGCCACTACGACCTGTTCGCACCGGAGTTCACGCTGTCCTGCCTCAACCGGCTCCAGTTGCGCGACAACCAGCAGATGGTCGACCTGGCCGACCCGTCGGCCGCTCTCCAGTTCGTCGGCACCCTGACCAATCCGCTGGCCGCCCACGCCCCGCGTCGGTGACTCTGTCCACGCCTCCTGGTGTTATCGATAACACCAGGAGGCGTGCCGTCCACTGAGCCGTCACGGCCCTGATCGTCGGGGACGAGCCAGTCACCATCTTGAATGAGACCGCCCCTCCGCCGTAACATGCCGGACACGGATGTGAGCGCTAACGCTCGTGTCTGACCGCCCTGTCGAGCCCGTCCCCGCCCGGCTGTGCTCCGTCGCCTGTTGCGCTCTCCGTGGAGGTTCCATGTCCCCCCTGCCCATCAGCCGGCGCCGCGTGCTGCAAGCCGCCGGTGCCACCGCAGTCATGTCCGCGACCGGTACGACGGTCCTCACCGCGGGCCCCGCCGCGGCAGCCGTGGTCCCGCCCGCCCGGCCGGACATCGGGGTGTCGGCGTACCCCTTCGACCCGGGTCAGGTGCGACTGACCGCCGGTCGCTGGCTGGACAACCAGACCCGCACCCTCACCTACCTGCGCTTCGTCGACGTCGACCGCCTGCTCTACAACTTCCGCGCCAACCACCGGCTGTCCACCAACGGGGCCGCCACCAACGGAGGCTGGGACGCGCCGAACTTCCCCTTCCGGACCCACATGCAGGGCCACTTCCTGACCGCCTGGGCGTACGGGTACGCGGTGCTGGGCGACACCACCTGCCGGGACAAGGCGAACTACATGGTGGCCGAGATGGCCAAGTGCCAAGCGAACAACGGCGCTGCCGGGTTCGGCTCGGGCTACCTATCCGGGTTCCCGGAGTCCGACTTCACCGCGCTCGAGGCACGCACGTTGTCCAACGGCAACGTGCCCTACTACTGCATCCACAAGACCCTCGCCGGGCTGCTCGACGTCTGGCGTTACACCGGCAACACCCAGGCCCGCTCGGTGCTGCTGGCCCTGGCCGGCTGGGTCGACACCCGGACGGCCCGGCTGAGCTCCAGCCAGATGCAGTCCATGCTGGGCACCGAGTTCGGTGGCATGAACGACGTGTTGACCGACATCTACCAGCAGACCGGCGACGCCCGGTGGCTCGCCACCGCCCAGCGGTTCGACCACGCGGCCGTCTTCAACCCCCTGGCCGCCAACTCCGACCAGCTCAACGGTCTGCACGCCAACACGCAGGTGCCCAAGTGGATCGGCGCCGCCCGCGAGTTCAAGGCCACCGGGACCACCCGGTATCGGGACATCGCGAGCAACGCGTGGAACATCACCGTCGGCGCGCACACCTACGTCATCGGCGGCAACAGCCAGGCGGAGCACTTCCGGGCGCCCAACGCGATCGCCGGTTACCTCAGCAACGACACGTGCGAGCAGTGCAACACCTACAACATGCTCAAACTGACCCGGGAGCTGTGGCTGCTCGACCCGAACCGGACGGACTACTTCGACTTCTACGAGCGCGCGCTGATCAACCACCTGATCGGCGGACAGAACCCGGCCGACAGCCACGGCCACATCACGTACTTCACCCCGCTGCGCCCGGGTGGCCGTCGGGGCGTGGGCCCGGCGTGGGGCGGCGGCACCTGGAGCACCGACTACAACTCGTTCTGGTGCTGCCAGGGCACCGGCCTGGAGATCAACACGAAGTTGATGGACTCCATCTACTTCTACAACGGCACGACGCTGACCGTGAACCTGTTCACGCCGTCGACGCTGACCTGGTCGCAGCGCGGCATCACGGTCACGCAGAGCACCAGCTACCCGGTCAGCGACACCACCACCCTCACCCTGTCCGGCACGATGAGCGGGTCGTGGAGCGTCCGGGTGCGCATCCCCGCGTGGACGAGCGGCGCGACGGTCAGCGTCAACGGTGTGGCGCAGAACGTCGCCACCACGCCGGGCAGCTATGCCACGGTCACCCGCACCTGGGCCGACGGGGACACCATCGTCGTACGCCTGCCGATGCGGGTCGTCATGCGGGCCGCCAACGACAACCCCGGCGTCGCCGCCGTCACCTACGGCCCGAGCGTGCTCTGCGGCAACTACGGCAATACCGCGCTCACCGCGCTGCCGTCACTCACCGTCGCGTCGATCGCCCGGACCAGCACCAGCTCCCTGGCGTTCACCGCGACCGCGAACGGCTCCACCGTCACACTCGCGCCGTTCCAGGACGCCCACGGTTACAACTACACCGTCTACTGGAACGCCAGTGGCAGCAGCGGCGGTGGCAGCCACCGGCTGGTCAACGTGGGCACCGGCCTGGTGCTCGGCATCCAGAACATGTCCACCGCCGACGGTGGGCTCGCCGTGCAGTGGGGTGACAGCGGCACCGCCGACCACAACTGGGTGGTGGTGACCGACGGCTCAGCGGTCAGGTTCCGCAATGTCAACAGCGGGAAGGTCCTCGGGGTGGAGAACATGTCCACCGCCGACAACGCCCGCGTCCTGCAGTGGTCCGACAACGGCACCGCCGACCACCGGTGGACCCTGGTGGACAACGGTGACGGCACCTACCGGATCCGCAACGTCAACAGCGGCAAGCTGCTCGGCATCCTGAACGGGTCCACCGCGTGGGGTGCCCAGGCCGTGCAGGATTCGGACAACGGCAGCGCGGACAACCGCTGGCGGCTCGTGGCGAACGCCTAGGACGGCGCGGCCTGGCTCAGTCGGTCGTCCCCGCGCTGCGGAACGCGCGGGCCAGCTGAGCCAGGTCGAAGCCGTCGAAGTGCTGGAGGAACCGTCGGCGTACGGCGGCCAGGTGGCTGGGCCACGACTCTTCCAGGCGGGCGAAGCCCGCGTCGGTGAGGACGGCGTTCCAGCCACGGGCGTCCTCCTCGCACCGTTCCCGCTTCACCAGGCCCTGCGTCTCCAGTCGGATGATCGTGCGGGTCATGCCGCTGAGCGAGAGGTGGCAGAGCGAAGCGAGTTCGTGCATGCGCATCCGCCGGTCCGGTGCCTCGGAGAGGTTCATCAGGGCGGTGTACTCGGTCAGCGGCAGTTGACGATCAGCGATCATGTCGCCGTCGATGGTGCGGGGCAGCACATGCATCACCTGGCCCAGGGCGCGAACCAGGGCCTCTTCGTCCGGATTGAGGGGAAGCGGACGCTCTGCGGGTGGGCCGGCCATCCCGACATCCTAGTTGCTTGACCGATCAATTGCCCACCGTGCGTGTGGGGACAGCCACACCAGGCCCATTTGCTTGACCAAGCAACAACCGGCTAGCGTCGGCGCGTCAGCCCAACCCACTTCTGAAAGGCGCCACCATGACCAGGATCGGGATCATCCTCGGCAGCACCCGCCCCGGGCGGAACGGGGAAGCGGTCGCCCGCTGGGTCCTCGAGGTCGCCAAGCAGCGCTCCGACGCGGAGTACGAGCTGATCGACCTGCTGGACTACGAGCTGCCGCACCTCGACGAGGCGTACCCGCCGGCGATGGGTCAGTACACCAAGCCGCACACGCTGCGGTGGGCCGAGACGATCGCCTCGTACGACGGGTTCATCATCGTGACCCCCGAGTACAACCACTCCACGTCGGGCGCCCTCAAGAACGCCATCGACTACCTGTACGCCGAGTGGAACAACAAGGCCGTCGGCTTCGTCAGCTACGGCTCGCTCGGCGGCGCCCGGGCCGTCGAGCACCTGCGTCTGATCGCCGGCGAGCTGCAGATGGCCGACGTGCGTTCCCAGGTGGCGCTGTCGCTCTTCACCGACTTCGAGAACTTCAGCGTCTTCAAGCCCAACCAGTTCCACGAGGACGCGCTGACCACCACCCTCGACCAGGTGGTCGCCTGGAGCGGCGCGCTCGCCCCGCTGCGCCAGAGCTGACCCTTGCTGACCCGGAGCCGGCCGCGGGATGTCCTCCCGCGGCCGGCTCGTGGTTGACGCCCCTCTGGTGCGTACTACTCTCGATCCGGTGAGTCGAGTTGCCAACGCGCGCCATGCGCCGCTGTGGCGGGACCGCACCTTCGGCACGTACTGGATCGCGCAGTCGCTCTCCGCGGCCGGTGACTCGTTCGCCTACCTGGCGGTACCGCTGCTGGTGCTCCAGGCCACCGGGTCGGTGGCGCAGATGGGCCTGCTCACCGCCGTCGCGGGTGCCGCGTCCGTCGTGGCCGGCGTCTTCGGCGGGGTGCTCGTCGACCGGTACGACCGCCGCACCCTGATGATCGCGGCGGACCTGACCCGGCTGGTGCTGTACGGCCTGGTGCCCCTGGCCTGGCTCGCCGGCCCGCAGGTCTGGCTGCTCTTCGTCGTGCTGCCGATCTGCGAGGCGGCCGGCATGGTGTTCCAGGTCGCCGCGGTGACCGCGGTTCGCAACCTCGTCGACCGGGACCGGATCACCGAGGCCAACGGCCGGTTGCAGGCGACGTTCGCGGCGACGGCCGTCCTCGGGCCGCTGCTCGCCGGTGTCGTGTCGGCCCGCTTCGGGCCGGCGGTCGCCATCGCCGTCAACGCGGGCAGCTTCGCGCTCTCCGCGGCCGGTCTGTGGCTGATCCGACTGCGGCCGGTCGAGGTCGACGACGCCGCGGACGCCACGGCCCTCCGGCAGCGCCCGCTGGCCGAGTTCCTGGCGGGGGCGCGGTTTTTGTGGCGGCAGCCCGTGCTCCGCGCGCTGACCGTGCTGCTGTCGGTCTTCATCTTCCTGACCTACGGCTTCACCGACGTGCTGATCTACCACGTCACGCACGACCTGGGCGGCTCCGAGGGCACCGTCGGCACGGTGCTCGGTGTGGCGGCGTTGGGCACGGTCGCCGGCGCGCTGCTGGTCGCGCCGCTGCGCCGTCGGCGCGGCTTCGGCGTCACCTGGATCAGCGCCCACACGGTCTGTGGCTGCGCGGTGGTGGGAGTGGGTGCCGCCACCAGCGTGCCGGCGGTCACCGCGCTGACCGCCGTGTACCTGTGCTGCCTCAGCATCGGCGGCATCTGCTCGATGTCGCTGCGCCAGGAGATCACCCCCGACCATCTGCTCGGCCGGGTCACCTCGGCGTTCTGGAGCATCCACTACTCCCTCGGGCCGGCCGGTGCGGCGGTGCTGACCTGGTCCGCCGGCCGGTACGGCGTCCAGGCCGTCACGCTCGTGGCGGGAGCGGGGTGCCTGCTGGTCGCGATCGGGGGACTGTTCACCCCGATCCGCCGCGCCGGCGCGGAGCTGGCCGCCTCGCGGTCCGGACTTCGCGCCGCCCCGGCCGGGGGCAACCTCAGTGGTTGAGACGCTTCGGAGTTGATGTCGTCAGCGAATCACGCCCTGACGGCGGCGCGGAGGTCGGTGCGCGGTGCGCGGCAGCGGAGCCCACCACCACCATGGCCCCCCGAGCGCCGGGCTCAGAACTCCTGGTACATGACGTGCAGGCCGACCCGGCCGAGGGTGGGGTGGCGGAACGCGCCCGGCACCGTGCCGACCACCGTGAAACCCTCCCGCCGGTACAGCTCGACCGCCGACCGGTTGCTCTCCACCACGGCGTTGAACTGCATGCCCGCGTACCCCTGCTGGCGCGCCCAGGTGAGGGCGTCGCGGCACAGCGCGGTGCCCACGCCCCGCCCTCGCGCGCCAGCGGCGACCATGAAACTCGCGGTGGACACGTGCGCGCCCGGCCCCGGCCGGTTGGCGCCCATCTTCGCGGTGCCGAGGACCCGCTCCCCGTCGACGGCGACGACGGTCCGTCCCGGCGGGGCCTCGGCCCACATGCCGTACGCCGCGTCGGAGGTCATCGCCGGGTCGTAGACGAAGGTCTCCCGGGCCCGGATCACCTCCTCGACGATCGGCCAGACCTGCGACCAGTCCTGGTCGACGAACTCCCGAATCAGCACCGGGCGAGGCTAAGCCCCGGACAGGTTCCGGACAATCCGTTATCCGCAGGTGCATCCGAGGGGCGTTGACGATGCGAAGCATGGGTCGTGACGAGACGTCACGGATCTGTCGCCTCGACGAAAGGCCCGCTGATGAAGATCGCACGACTCGCCGCCCGGGTGGCGGTGGGCACCCTGGCCACCGCGCTCGCCACCACCGCCGTCGCCGTGCCGGCCGCACAGGCCACCGGCAAGAAAAAGCCGTTGGGCACGGCGTCGCTCGCCCAGGTGCTCACCAAGGACCGGTCCGGATTCGATCGCAACGCACGAGACTTCGACGTGCTGACCGCAGCCGTGCTGGCCGTGCTGGAGGCCAAGCCGAACTCACCGGTCAAGGTGCTCACCGACGGCACGGTCGCGTTGACCGCGTTCCTGCCCAACGACGCGGCGTTCCAGCAGTTGGTCCGGGAGATCACCCACGCCCAGAAGCTGCCCGGCGAGAGTGCGGCGTTCTCGGCCGTCGCCGGGCTGGGCATTGACACCGTGGAGACGGTGCTGCTCTACCACGTGGTGCCGGGCGCGACCATCGACCGCAAGACGGCCGTCACGGCAGACGGCGCCGAGCTGACCACCGCGCTCGGCCCGACCGTCGAGGTCGACCTGCGCACCTACTGGCACTACTTCCGTCAGGTACGCCTGGTCGACGCCGACACCAACGATCGCGACCCACGGGTGGTCGCCTTCGACGTCAACAATGGCAACCGGCAGATCGCGCACACCGTGGACCGGGTGCTGCGCCCGATCGACCTGCCCTGATCGAGGTCGGGTGGCGTGCGACCAGGCGTCGCACGCCACCCGCACGGATCGTCAGACCGGGCTGAGCGCCGTGATCTCCGCGTCGAGCAGGGCCGCCAGCCGCTCGTGCCGCCCCGGGTGGCTGCCCGGGGTCATGCCACGGCTGGGCATCTCCACGGTCATCAGCAGGTACAGGTGCAGCCGGTACAGCGCGAGCCGCCGACGCGCCGAGGCGTCCAGGACCAGCGGCTCGGCGGCGGCGTCCCGGTAACCGCGCAGCAGGGGGTGCTCCGGCTCGTCCTCGACGCGCCGGAACAGCCGGGGCGAGACCAGGTCGAGCAGCGGGTCGCCGTACAGGAACCGCTCGCCGTCGACCAGACCGCGCAGCCGTAGCCGTCCGTCGGCGTCGGGCGCGGTTAGCACGTTGCCGTCCCAGCAGTCGAAGTGCAGCAGCGCCGGGCGGCGGACCTCGTCCAGCACGTCGGCGTGCCGCCGCACCAACGCGCGCAGACCGGCCTCGGTGATCGGCAGCCGCACGTCCCAATCGGCCGCGTCGGCGAGCAGCGCGTCGAGCATCGCGGAGAACGCCGCCCGCCAGGTCGATCCGTCGGCCCGGTCGCCGTCGTAGCCGAACCGGTCGCCGGTGACCCGGTGCAGCGCGGCGAGCGCCACCCCGAGGTCGTACCGCGCCGGGCCGTCGTCGACCGCGACGCCCGCGCCGGCCAGGTCGGACAGCGACCGGCCGGGCAGCATCGCGGTGACGAGCCATTCGCCGTACGCCGGGTCGGTGCCGTGGTGCAGCACCGGGGGTACGGGCACCTGCGGCGCCCGCTCGGCGACCAGCCGGAAGTAGCGTGCCTCGGCCGCGCAGAGCCCCCGCTCGTAGCGCAGCAGTCGGGTGCCGGCCGGCGGAGCCACCTTCAGCACCACCCGACGGCCGTCGTCGAGCAACGCCCACCACACCGTCGCGTACCCGCCGCCGGTCAACGGACCCGCGTCCCGGACCCGGTCCCGCGGGCCGAACGACGCGCGGACCAGGTACGACACGTCGTCCGTCGTGAGGGGACGCTGCGTCGGGCTGACCACGGTCACGACGCGGTGTCAGCCCGACGGGCCCGGGGCGCGGACCCGGTGGTGGCCCGGGCGGCGGGGCCGGTGGTGTCCCGCCGGATCAGCTCTGCGGGGAGCACCTCGACCCGGGGTGACAGCGCCTCCGCGCCTAGCACCAGCGACATCGCGCGCACTCCCATGTCGACCAGCGGCAGCCGCACGGTGGTCAGCGCCGGCGTGACGTCCCGGGCGATCGGCATGTCGTCGAAGCCGATCACGGAGACCCGCCGCGGTACGGCCAGCGAACGGGCCCGCAGGGTGGCGAGCGCGCCGATGGCCATCGAGTCGTTGAGCGCCACGATCGCGGTCAGCTCCGGATCCGCGTCGAGGAGACGGGCGGTGGCCTCGGCGCCGCCGTCGCGGTCGAACTCGGCGTAGCGGATCCGCCGCTCGGGCAGGTCACGGCCCTGCTCGGCGAGCGCCTGCCGGAGCCCGGCCAACCGATCGGTGGTGGTGGTGAGGATGCGCGGGCCGGCGACCACGCCGATCGCCCCGTGTCCCAGCTCGCACAGCTCCCGGCCGGCGAGGTACCCGCCGGTCCGGTTGTCCGGCATCACCGCGTCGCCGGAGTGCTCGTGCCGGCCGATCACCGCGACCCGTCCGCCGGTGGCCCCGTACGCGGCGAGCTTCTCGTTGAGCTGCCGGGTGAACGCCTCGTCGTGATAGCCGGAGCCGGCGAGGATGAGCGCCGCCACCTGGTGGCCGCGCAGCAGCTCCACGTACTCCAGCTCGCGGTCCGGGTCGCGGTAGCTGTTGCAGATCATCAGCAGCCGGCCCTGGTCGGTGGCGACGCGTTGCAGCCCACGGGTGATCTCGGCGAAGTACGGGTCGGAGACGTCGTGCACGATCACGCCGACCGCGCTGCGGTGTGAGCGGGCCAGCAGCTGGGCGTGGGCGTTCGGCACGTACTGCAACTCGGCGACGGCGGCGAGCACCCGCTCGCGCAGCTCGTCGGTGACCGGCTTGCTGCTGCCGTTGATCACGCGGGAGGCGGTGGCGGGCGAGACGCCCGCGCGTCGCGCCACGTCGGACAGGGTCGCCATGGCCGCCCCCTCGATCTGTTGACGGCGTTTCGCCGTGCCGGCTAGCGTCACGGTACCGCAGTGAAAGCCCTTTCCCGCAGGGAGGCCCGGTCATGTCCGATCGCTTCGCGGTGCTCCAACTCGACGACCTTCCCACCAGGCGCTGCTCGTGTGGGACCACCCGCAGGGGCTTCATCGCCGAGAGCGACGGCCAGGCCAGCGTGCACCTGCTCGAGGTGCAGGACGCGGTCACCCACCATCACCGCATCGCCACCGAGTACTACATCGTGCTCGCGGGGGAGGGTGAGATCGAGCTGGACGGGGTGCGCCATCCCGCCCGGCCGATGTCCGCGTTCCTCATCAAGCCGGGTTGCCGGCACCGGGCCATCGGTGACCTCACCGTGCTGCTGGTGTCGCTGCCGGCGGCGGACGACACCGACGAGTACTTCGATGCCTGACCGGTCGGCCGTGCTGCCCGGCGGCATCGGGTTGTCCCGGCTGCGGGTCTACGACACGGCGGCGCCGGACGGCGTGGTCGGCGGCACCCCGCACGTGCACCTGTGCTGTACGGAGGGGTACGTGGTGACCGGCGGCGAGGGCGCGGTGCAAACCCTCACCGCGGCCGGCTACCGGGAGACCCCGTTGCGGCCGGGTGCGGTGGTCTGGTTCGAGCCGGGCACCGTGCACCGTCTGGTCAACGGCGGTGAACTGACCATTGTGGTGCTCATGCAGAACAGCGGGCTGCCCGAGGCCGGGGACGCGGTGCTGACCTTCCCGCCCGACGTGTTGGCGGACCCCGACGCGTACCTCGCGGCGGCGGCGCTGCCGAACGGGGGAGCGCCGGGCACGGACGTGTGTGCCGCGTACCGTCGACGGGATCTGGCCGTGATCGGCTTCCAGGCGCTGCGGGCCGGCGGTCCGGCGGCGCTGGCCGCGTTCCACGACGCGGCGGTGGCGCTGCGCCGCCCGATGCTGACCCGCTGGCGGCAGCGGTGGTCGGCCGGTGCCGGCCGCGCCGCCGCCGGCACCGGCGAACAGCTCGACGCCCTGGAGAGGGGCGATCCCGGCCACCTGGGGGACGCCCGGGTGTACGCGGTGGACGAACCGGTCGAGCGGGGCCGGCTGGGCATGTGCGGCCTGCTGGACACCTACCCGGCGGCGAGCTGACGGCGCGGGCACGGCCCGAATAGATCGAGGAAAGGCCTTGCCCGGTGCGAAGGTGCCGCCTACGCTCCAGGAAAGCGTTTGCCTGATCCGTCGACCGGCCCCCTCCGCGGGTGCTGAGCCGGGCCCCGAGGAGGTTCCGCGTGACCGAGAACTCTTTGGACACGGCGGGCCGGCAGGCCGCCGTCGACATGACCGAAGGCGGGCGGGCAGCCGTGTCCGCGTCCGGGGCCACCGCTTCGTCGGACACCGTCGACGCCCCGGCGCCGTCCACGGTGGCCGGTCCTCCGCCCGGCACCGACGGTCGACCACCACGACCGACGCTCGGCCGCCGCGCGGTGGCGCTCGCCGACTCGCTCTGGCGCCCGGCGCTGGTGCTGGCCGCGCTGTTCGCCGCGTGGTGGTTCGTCGCCGCCCAGGAGTACGTGCCGAACTACCTGGTGCCCACGCCCGGCCAGGTCTGGACCACCATGACCGGGCAGTCGTCCGAACTGGCCCGGCACACCGTGGTCACCCTCTACGAGACGGTGCTCGGCTTCGTGCTGGCCGCCGCGCTGGGGCTGGCCGCCGCGGTCGCCATCGCCTACTCGCGCACCCTGGACAAGGCGCTCTACCCGATCGTCCTGTTCGCACAGGTCATCCCGAAGATCGCCATCGCCCCGCTGCTGGTGGTCTGGTTCGGCCTCGGCCTCACCCCGAAGGTCATCCTCGCGGTGCTCATCGCGTTCTTCCCGGTGGTCATCTCCGGCGTGGCCGGGTTGCGCTCCACCGACCCGGAGCTGCTCGACCTCGCCGCCACGATGGGCGCCGGACCCTGGCGTACGTTCCGCAAGATCCGCTTCCCGAACGCGTTGCCGCACCTGATGGCCGGCCTGAAGGTGGCCGTCACCCTCGCCGTGGTCGGCGCCGTGGTCGGTGAGTTCGTCGGCGCCAGCGAAGGGCTCGGCTACGTCCTGCTGCTGGCCAACGGCAACCTCGACGCCCCACTGCTGTTCGCCGACCTGATTCTGATGTCCGCCATCGGCATCGTCCTGTTCGTCCTCGTCGAGATCGCCGAGGCACTGCTCATCCCGTGGCACGCCAGCCGCCGTGCCGGCGTGTCCCTCACCACCTCCTGACCGACCCCATCACGGAGGCACCGATGAAACGCACCGCCACCACCATCCTGGTCACCGCCGCCCTGCTCGTCGCCGCCACCGGCTGCGGTGGGGACGACTCCGGCGGCGACACCAACGCCGACGGCAGCAAGCAGGTCACCCTCACCCTCAACTGGGTGCCGTACGGCGAGCACGCGCCCTTCTACTACGGCCTGCAGAAGGGCTACTACTCCGCCGAGGGCATCGACCTGAAGATCCTGCCGGGCAACGGCTCGGGCAACACGGTCAAGCAGGTCGCCCAGAAGCAGACCGACTTCGGCTGGGCGGACAGCCCGGTGCTGCTCAAGTCGGTGGCCAGTGGCATGCCGGTGCGCAGCCTCGGCGCGTACCTGGAGAAGGGTCCGTCCTCGGTGGAGTTCTTCACCGAGAAGAACATCAAGACCCCGGCCGACCTCAAGGGCAAGACCGTGGGGGGCACCCCCGGTGACGCCCTCTACGCGACGTTCCCGGCGTGGCTGGAGAAGAACGGCCTGAAGAAGGACGACGTCAAGGTCGTCAACGTGGACGCGGCCGGCAAGATCGCCGCGCTGGCCGAGGGCAAGGTCGACGCCATCATGGGCTTCTTCCACGACCAGGCGCCGACGATCGAGAGCAAGACCGGCAAGAAGGTCGACGTGCTGCTCTTCGCCGACTACGGGATGAACCTGCTCGGCACCGGTCTGATCGCCAACACGCAGACCCTGCAGAAGGACCCGGAGCTGGCCCGCAAGTTCGTCCGGGCCACCCAGAAGTCCTGGGCCGACGCCGCACGCGACCCGGCCGGCGCGGTGAGCGCGATGGTCGAGCTGGCCGAGAACGAGCCCGCCCCCGAGGTGCTCACCAAGCAGCTCACCCTCAACCTGCCGCTGCTCGGCGCCGAAGGCCCGCCCGGGGTGAACACCGAGGCCCAGTGGACCGAGACCATCGACCTGATGTCGCGCTACGCCGAGCTGAAGGATGCGGGCGCGCCCAACGCGTACTGGGACTCCTCGTACGCGGCGCAGGGGTGACCCGGTGACCGCAGCGCCGGCCCGCGCCGGCACCGCCATTGGGATGTCCGGCGTGACCGTCCGGTTCAGCTCCCGCCGGTCGCAGACCACCGCACTCGACGACGTGTCGCTGGACATCCAGCCCGGCGAGTTCGTGACGATCGTCGGCCCGTCCGGCTGTGGCAAGTCGACCCTGCTGAAGATCGTCGCCGGGTTGGTCCAGCCGACCAGCGGAGAGGTGTCGCTGCTGGAACGCCCGGTTCGCGGCCCGCAGAAGCAGATCGGCTTCGTCTTCCAGAAGGCCGCGCTGCTGGAGTGGCGCGGCGCGCGGGCCAACATCCTGCTCCAGGCCGAGATGCGCGGCATGGACCGGGCGCAGGCGGCCCGTCGGGCGGACGAGCTGATCGAGATGACCGGCCTGACCGGTTTCGAGAAGGCACTGCCGCACGAGCTGTCCGGTGGCATGCAGCAGCGGGTGGCACTCTGCCGCGCGCTGCTGCACGCCCCGCCGGTGCTGCTCATGGACGAGCCGTTCGGCGCCCTGGACGCCCTCACCCGGGAGCAGATGAACGCCGAGCTGCACCGGATCTGGCGGGAGACCGGCACCACCGTGGTGCTGGTCACCCACTCCATCGCCGAGGCGGTCTTCCTCGGCACCCGGGTCGTGGTGATGAGCGCCCGGCCCGGCCGGATCATCCGCACCTTCACGGTCGAGCTGCCGACGCACCGCGACTACGCGCAGGTGATGTCGGATCCCCGCTTCGACCGGCTCGCCACCGACCTGCGCGGGTTGCTCGGCAGCGCGGCCGCCAACCACTGAGACGCGGATCGGCACGACCAGCACGACGGAAGGAACACCATGACCCGCAGGTCGATCGGCATCATCGTCAACGGCGTGACCGGAAGGATGGGCTACCGGCAGCACCTCGTCCGCTCGCTGCTGGCCATCCGCGAGGCCGGCGGCGTGACGCTGGCCGACGGCACGACCATCTGGCCGGAACCGGTCCTGGTCGGGCGTAACGAGACCAAGCTCCGTGAGCTCGCCGAGCGGCACGGCCTGACCGACTGGACCACCGACCTGACCTCGGCGCTGGCCCGGGACGACGTCGAGGTCTACTTCGACGCCCAGGTCACCCAGCAACGGGAGAAGGCCATCCGGCAGGCCATCGAGGCCGGCAAGCACATCTACACGGAGAAGCCCCTCGCCGAGGACACGGCCGCGGCGCTCGACCTGGCCCGGGCCGCCGACGCGGCGGGCGTCCGCACCGGCGTCGTACAGGACAAGCTGTTCCTGCCGGGGCTGCGCAAGCTCAAGCGTCTCGTCGACGGGGGTTTCTTCGGCCGGATCCTCTCGGTGCGTGGTGAGTTCGGCTACTGGGTCTTCGAGGGCGACTGGCAGCCGGCGCAGCGTCCGTCGTGGAACTACCGGGCCGAGGACGGCGGCGGCATCGTGGTGGACATGTTCCCGCACTGGCACTACGTGCTGGAGGAGCTGTTCGGCCGGGTGAACGCCGTCTCCTGCGTGATCGCCACCCACGTGCCCGAGCGGGTCGACGAGGCCGGCGGCCCGTACGCGGCCACCGCCGACGACGCCGCGTACGCCACCTTCGAACTCGACGGCGGGGTGATCGCGCAGATCAACTCGTCCTGGGCCGTGCGGGTGTACCGCGATGAGCTGGTGGAGTTCCAGGTCGACGGCACCGAGGGCAGCGCGGTCGCCGGCCTGCGCAACTGCCGGGTGCAGCACCGGGCGGTCACCCCGAAGCCGGTGTGGAATCCGGACCTGCCGGTCACCGAGGACTTCCGCGCCCAGTGGGCCGAGGTGCCCGACAACGAGGAGTTCGACAACGGCTTCAAGGTGCAGTGGGAGGCGTTCCTGCGGCACGTCGTAGCCGGCGAGCCCTTCCGGTGGGACTTCCTGGCCGGCGCGCGCGGCGTGCAGCTCGCCGAACTGGGATTGCGCGCGGCCCGCGAGGGCGTCCGCGTCGAGGTGCCGGAGTTGCACTCGTGAGCGCCGCCGAGGTCGTGCTGCCGGGCGGGCGGCGCCACCGGCTGGCCGGGGGGACCGGGTTCGCCCGCCCGTCGGCGCCCGCGACCAGCCGCATCGCGTACGCCGCCGCGCACGTGGTCGCCGACCCGGGCGCGGAGAACACCCCGGGTGCTCCGGCGGCCGTGGACTGGGACACCACGCTCGCCTTCCGGCGGCACCTGTGGTCGTACGGGCTGGGGGTGGCCGAGGCGATGGACACCGCCCAGCGGGGGATGGGGTTGGACTATCCGGCGGCCCGGGAGCTGATCCGGCGCAGCGCGGCCGAGGCCCGCGCCGTGGGTGGACGCATCGTCGCCGGTGTCGGCACCGACCAGCTGCCGGCCGGTCCGGCCACCCTGTCGTCGGTCACCGCCGCGTACCGCGAGCAGCTCGACGACGTCCACGCGGCCGGCGCCCGGCCGGTGCTGATGTGCAGCCGGCACCTGGCCGCCGCCGCCCGCGGCCCGGAGGACTACCTGCGGGTGTACGACGAGCTGCTGAGCGCCGCCGACGAGCCGGTGGTGCTGCACTGGCTGGGTCCGATGTTCGACCCGGCGCTGACCGGCTACTGGGGTGCGGTCGACCTGGACCTGGCCGCCGACACGGTCGTCGAGCTGATCAAGGCCCACCAGTCCAGGGTGGACGGCATCAAGGTGTCACTGCTCGACGCCGGCCGGGAGGTCGCGTTGCGCCGCCGGCTACCGGCCGGGGTGCGTCTCTACACCGGTGACGACTTCCACTACCCGGAGCTGATCCGGGGCGACGAGGCGGGCCATTCCGACGCGCTGCTCGGGGTGTTCGCGGCCATCGCGCCGGCCGCCGCCGCCGCGCTGGCCGCCCTGGACCGGGGGGACGTCTCGACGTACGACGAGGTCTTCGCGCCGACCGTGCCGCTGGCCCGGCACCTGTTCGCGGCGCCGACCTGGCACTACAAGACCGGGATCGTGTTCCTGGCCTGGCTGGCCGGGCACCAGGACCATTTCACGATGGTCGGTGGCGCGCAGTCCGGGCGTTCTCCCGCACACCTGGCCACCCTGCTCACCCTGGCCGACGCGGCCGGCCTGTTGCCCGACGCGGACCTGGCCGCCGCCCGCGCCCGAGCGCTGTTCACGGTGGCGGGGGTGGCGCAGTGACCGTCGAGTTCGCGGGTGCGGCACCGTCGGGTGGCAGCGGCGACGCGCTGCGGCGCTTCTCGTTCAACCAGGCCACCGCCCGGCGCTGGCCGCTGCCCGACGTGGTGGCCGGTTGTGTGGCCGCCGGCGTGCCGGGCATCGGCCTGTGGCGGGAACCGGTCGCGGAGTACGGGCTGGCCCGCTCGGCGAAGCTGGTCCGCGATGCCGGGCTCACCGTCACCTCGTTGTGCCGGGGCGGGTTCTTCTCCGCCGACGACTGGCTGGCGGAGAATCTGCGCGCCATCGAGGAGGCGGCCACGCTGGGCGCCCCCGAACTGGTGCTGGTCTCCGGTGGGCTGGCGGCGGGCCGCCGGGACATCGACGGCGCCCGCCGCCGGGTCGCCGACGCGATCGGCGAGCTGGCCCCGCACGCGGCGGCAGCCGGCGTACGGCTGGCCATCGAGCCGCTGCACCCGATGTTCGCCGCCGACCGCTGCGTGATCGCCACCCTCGGGCAGGCGTTGGACATCGCCGAACGGTTCGACCCGACGGTGGTGGGTGTGGTCGTGGACGCGTACCACATCTGGTGGGACGACACGGTGTACGCGCAGATCGAGCGGGCCGGCACGCGGATCGCCGCGTTCCAGGTCTGCGACTGGGTGACCCCGCTGCCCGAGGGGGTCTTGCTCGGCCGGGCGCTGCCCGGCGACGGGTGCATCGAGCTGCGCCGGCTGCGCGAGGCGGTGGACGCCGCCGGCTACGTCGGCCCGATCGAGGTGGAGGTCTTCTCCGCGCAGGTGTGGGCGCGTCCCGGCGCGGAGGTGCTGGACGCGGCGATAGCCGGCTACCTGCGCCACGTTGTCTGATCCCGGTCCAGCGGCCGGCGTCGCTCCGGCGTCCGCCGGGCCCGTCGAGGAGGGCCGGGGGCGGCGGTGGCCGGCGGCGGTCGGCGCCTGGCTGGGCATCGGCACCGCGCCGGCCACCCTGGTGCTCGGCGCGGCGATGGCCGACCGGCACGGCGGCGCGGTGCCGGTGGCCGGGCTGCTGGTCGGCGGGGCGCTGATGGTGGCGCTGCTGTGGGGGCAGGGCCGGATCGGCCTGCGCCGGCCGCTCGGTGACGGCGGCACCCTGACCGCGGTGCTGCCCGCGTACCTGGGGCGGGTCTCCCGCCTGCTGCTGGCGGCGGTGCTGGCCGTGTCGATGGTCGGCTGGAACGGCTTCAACGTCGGGCTCGGCGGCGCGTCACTGGCCGCGTTGACGCACCTGCCGGGCTGGGTCGGGCCGGCGCTGCTGGAGGTGGCGGTCCTCGCCGTCTCCTGGGCGCCCGCCCGGCTCGGCAACCGGATCGCGGTGCTCACCACCCTCAGCGCGGTGGTCCTGGTCGGATGGTGCCTGACCGTGCTGCCGCCGCCCGGCGCGCCGGTCCGCCTCGCCGCCGGTGGGCTCGCCGACGCCGCCGCGCTGATCGGCTACGTCGCGGTGTTCGCGTTGCGGGCACCGGACTTCAGCGTCGGTCTGGCCCGCGGGAGGGACCTGGCCTGGTGCGTGGGGCTGCTGATCGGGCCGGCGCTGCTCGGGGTGCTCGCCGGCGCCGGTCTGTGGCTGCGGACCGGCTCGGCGGACGTGGTCGCGCTCCTCGCCGCCGGGTCGGGGCTGGCCGCGTACGCCAATCTGTTCGTCGCGGTGGCGGTCTTCGCGGCAGCGCTGACCACGACGTACTCCGGGGCACTGGCGATCCGTGGCCTGGCGCCGCGGGTGCCGGCCCGCACCGCGATGCTGGCCGTCGCGGTGCTCGGGGGACTGCTGACGGTGGCGCGCTTCGACCGGCTGGTGCTGCCCTGGCTGACCCTGCTGGCCGCCGCGCTGCCGGTGCTGGTCGTGCCGATGGCGACCGAGGCCGCGGCCCGGCGGCGCGGCCGCGCCCCGCGCAGCGTGCCCGCCTGGTGTTGGGTGCCGCCGGCGTTGCTCGCGGTCGCCTGCACCCTCGCCGGGGTGGGTCTCGCGCCGCTGCTCGGCCTGGCCCTCGCCGGGCTGCTCACCGCAGGCTGGCGCCGACACCAGCGCTGATGCTGGCGTGCGGCGGAGCCTTAGCGCTGGGCCACGTCAATGACAATGACGGTGATGTTGTCGTGCCCGCCCTGGTTGACCGCCAAGGTCACGAGCTGGTCGGCGATATCCCCTGGACTACCGTCGGAGTCGAGCGCAGCTCGTATCTGTTCGCCTGGTACGTACGAACTCAGACCGTCAGAGCACAACAGGATTCGGTCGCCGGGTTGGAGGTGGAGAGGTGTCAGGTCGGGCGATCGGCCGTCGTTTCGGCCATCGAGAAAGCGGGCCAGCTTCTCGCCCAGATTCGGCACCTTGTCTGCGTTGGCGACGAGATGTTGGTAGGTGTGATCCTCGCTGATCTGGAGCATCGCACTGTCGCGGGAGCCGTGGCGCCGGATCAGGTAGGCGCGGGAGTCCCCGACGTTCGCCACGACCGCCTCGCTGCCGGAGCACAGCAGAGCGACCAACGTGGTCCCCATCCCAGCCAGCTCCGGGTCCGCGCGGACCTTCCGGCGTAACGCTTCGCTCGCCTCGTAGATCGCCTGCCCCAAGAAGTTGGCAAGATCCTTCGCCGGCACCGGACGGTCATACGCCGCCAAGGCCGTTGTCACCGTGCTGCTGGCGATGTCACCGGCGACGTGGCCGCCGAGACCGTCCGCGACAACAAAGAGCCACTGCCCTTGGCTGTGGGAGTCCTCGTTTCGTCTACGGACGAGGCCCTGGTGTGTCCGGCTGGCGGCTTCGACGATGACCGTCACGGCAGTGAGTCACCTCTCGATCCGGCGTCAGACCACGGCTGCTGGGCGTTGTCGGCACGGTGCAGGACGTGGACCGTCTCGACCCGATCGCTCGCCACGACGTACTCGGTCACCTCGACCGGCTTGTTGTCGGCCCCCGAGGTCCCGACCCGCACGATCTCCAGCACGGGCAGGTTGGTGGGGATCTCCAGGAGCGTGGCCTCGTCCTTGTTGGGCATTCGGGCGCGATGAATCTCCATCCAACTGATGGGCCAGTGGCCGGCGTTCTCAATGCGATGCAACCACTCGCCCGCAGCGGGTTCCGCGTCCAACTCGGCAGCGATGTCGGCGACACGCGGGTGAATCCACGAGACGTTGATCTGGAACGGGGCTTCGGACGCGGGCCCGGTGACCCGGAACCGGCGAAGCACCTCGGTGCCAGGGTCCACGCCGAGAAGCTTGGCGACGCGGGGATCGTCCAGGCGGGCCGGTGCGCTGACGGCCTCGCCGTGGCGAACCCACACCTCCTGGCTGCTGGCCGAGGGGAACGAGTAGCCGGTTGCTTGCTCGTTGCGTTTGACCAGGTCACCGCGTGGTCGACGGGGACGCATAGTGCCGTACCGAACGGCGATGCCCCGGCCTTGGACGGCCCACACGTAGCCCTCTGTCTCAAGAAGGGCGATGGCCCGACCGATGGTGTCGCGGTTGGCGTCGTACTCGGCGGCGAGGTCGTTGAGGGTCGGAAGCCGCGCGCCCGGCGCCCACTCCCCGGCTTCGATCCGTTCTCGGATCTTGGACGCGATGCCCAAGTAACGCGAGTGCACCACCACGTCAACACCCCTCGATTGTCCCAGGATAATCCTTGACCTTCGGTCAGATTGTCCCCACACTATCGTCATGCAATTGTCCCAGGACAATCTCGGGCTTGACGGGGTAGGTGCTGCCCCTCGTGGAGAACCAGAGGAGTTGCGGCCGTTGAGTGAGTCGCCGATGCCCGAGATTCCGGAGGTTGTCGTGGCGCAGGTGCCGCAGGTCTTCGTTCTCATCAGAGACGAGGAGGCTGTTGGCTACCTCTTCGACCTGCCGTCCGGAGCAGTGGCCATCCTCGATGGTGCGAGGGAGATCTTCCAATCGGGCTCCTTGGAGGAATTCACCAGGTTCTTCGGCCCCTTGCTGGGGCTGGACGTCGCGAAGGTCAGGCAGGACATCTAGTGCCAACGCCGCACGTCGGCGTGCCCGGGTGGCCCGCTCCCTCTGTTGAGGGACAGGGCTCGCTTCCTGAGGGGAGGTGACAGGGTTCGACGGCGCGGATGGTGGGTTTCATGAGGACGAAGCCATGACCCCTACCTCGGCCGGTCCGAGTTGGACGCCGGCCGTGCACACAGGAGTCGAACCGGTGAGCAGGTTCGCTCTCGTCGCAGTGGGGCGTCGGGCTGCTGGTGGCTTCGGCGTCGTACTTCACGCTGACCAGGGCCCCGTGTTCGCGGGGTGCCGTCAGTGCAGAGCCGGTGGTAACTGTTTAGCCCGACGGGGGAGCACCGATGACGAAGCATGCTGTCCGGGCGGCCCGGATGTTCGACGGCGAGCGGCTGGTGGGCGGTGGGGTGCTGCTCCTGCTGGACGGCGGTCGCATCACCGACGTGCGGCGAGGGTGGATCGAGGTGCCGGAGGGCTGGCCGGTGCGTGAGCATCCGGACGGCACCCTGCTGCCTGGCTTGATCGACGCGCATGTGCACCTGTGCGCCGATGCCGGGCCGGACGCCCTCGGCCGGCTCGCCGAACGTCCCGAGACGGACCTCGACGCGGTCGTCGAGGCGTCCCTGCGCGCGCACCTGGCGGCCGGTGTCACGACCGTCCGGGACCTGGGTGACCGCCACGGTGCCGTGCTCCGGTGGCGGGACCGGGAGGTGCGCGACGACCTGCCCACGGTGGTCGCGTCGGGTGCGCCGATCACCAGTGTCGGCGGGCACTGCTGGTGGATGGGGGGCGAGGCGAGCGGCGTCGACGGGATCCGCGAGACCGTGCGTCGGCAGGCGGCGGCCGGCGCCGACGTGGTCAAGGTCATGGCCAGCGGCGGAGTGTTCACCCCCGGCACCGACACCACCCGGCCGCAGTTCACCGACCAGGAACTGACCGCCGCGCTGACCCAGGCGCACGATCTCGGCCTGCCGGTGACCGCGCACGCGCACGCGCTGAGCGCCGTCGAGCAGGCGCTGCGCGTCGGCGTCGACGGCATCGAGCACTGCACGTGTGTGACCGCGTCCGGCGCCCAGGTCCCCGGCGAACTCGCGGCTCGCCTGGCCACGTCCGGGGTGGCGGTCTGTGCCACGCTCGGCACCGATCCCGCCGTGATCACGCCGCCGGAGGTGGTGGAGATGGCCGCGCGGGCCGGGCTCAGCGAGGCCGCGCTGCGCGCCGCCGCCGCCACCCTGCACCGGGCCGGGGTCCGCCTGGTGGCCGGTTCGGACGCGGGCCTCGGCCCCGCGAAGCCGCACGGGATCCTGCCGGAGACGCTCGTCGAGTACGTCGCGAGTGGCATCCCCGCGACCGCGGCCCTCGCCGCGGCGACCTCGGTCGCTGCCGAGGTGTGTGGCCTGGGGCGGCGCAAGGGCCGCGTCCGCGCCGGTTTCGACGCCGACCTGCTGGTCGTGGACGGCGACCCGACGCGCGACGTGACGGTGTTGCGCCGACCGCTCGCCGTGTACCGCGCCGGGGCGGTGCCGGAAAACATGATCTAGCCGCGACTGATCGATCGTGATCTTATACGGACCAGTGATCCGTAACACCGTGCAAATCCTCGATTAACCGTCGACAGCTTAGGTGGGGGAGCGCTCCCATTCGCGGATCGCGATCGATGCGGACAGCTCCACAAGGGGCGATCGAGAGGAGACTCGTGGCTACACGCACGAGCGGCAACAGGCTGCGAAGACTAGCGCTACCGACGCTGGTCGTCGCCATGATCACCGGCACAACCGGTGTCGCGGGACCGGCCTCGGCGGCCCCCGGTGAACGGCCCGGCACCAGCGGCCCGGGCTACTTCTCCGCCGGGTCCGACCGGAAGGTCACCCTGACCGACGGGGCCGATCGGCGCCCCGACAGCGACCACGCGGACAGCCCGAAGTCCGCTGTGGACGCGACCGGATCCGGCGTGTACATCGTCGAACTGGCCGAGGACCCCCTGACCACGTACGTCGGCGGGACCTCGGGGCTGACGCGGACCCGTCCGGCGCCCGGCACCCGGCTGGACGTGACGTCGGCGCCGTCGCAGGCGTACCGCCGCCACCTCGACGCGCAGCGGACCGCCGTCGCCACGGCGGTCGGCGTCCACGTCACGGCGGCCTACACCGCCGCCTTCAACGGGTTCTCGGCGACGCTGACCGCCCAGCAGGCGACCGCGTTGCGGGCGGACAAGCGGGTCCGTGCCGTGACCGCGGCGCAGGCGCTCGGCACCCGCTCGACTTCGGCCCTCGCGACCACGTCGGCCCCCGCCACGTCGGCCCCCGCCACCGCGGCCGGGCCTGACCCGTCGGCGGCGGGCCACACCCCCAAGCCGGTCACGCCAGGTCCCGCCACCGGTGCGGGCATGGTGATCGGCGTCCTGGACACCGGCATCTGGCCGGAGAGCGCGTCGTTCGCCAAGAAGATGCCGGCTCCCGCCAACTGGCACGGCACCTGCCAGACCGGGGTGGCCTTCGTGGCCGAGCACTGCAACGGCAAGATCGTCGGCGCCCGGTACTTCGCCGACACGTGGCTCGCCGGCGGTGGCTCGGTGCCCGAGGGCGAGTTCCTGTCCCCCCGCGACGCGGCCGGGCACGGCACGCACACCGCGTCCACGGCGGCCGGTCTGCCGGTCTCGGACGTCACGATCGACGGTCGGCGCTTCGACCCGATCTCCGGAGTGGCGCCGGACGCCCAGATCGCCGTCTACAAGGTGCTCTGGGGTGGCGTGGGCTACGACGCCGACATCATCGCCGGCATCGACGCGGCCGTCGCCGACGGCGTGCAGGTCCTGAACTTCTCGATCGGCTCGCAGCTCGGCGACTGGGAGGCCAACACCCCGATCGGCATGGCCTTCCTCAACGCCACCCTGTCCGGGGTGTTCGTGGCGGCGTCGGCGGGAAACACCGGCATCGTGAGCGGGGCCATCAGCAACGCGGCACCCTGGGTGACCACGGTCGGCGCGGCGGTGACCAACCTCGACGAGGCGACGCTCAAGCTGGGTGACGGCACGAAGCTGGTCGGCGGCTCGCTGGACGCGTTGCCCGGTGGCGGCTCGCGGCCGTTGGTCTTCGGCGACCAGGCCGGCTCGCCGGACCTGGGCGCGGTGTACTGCGAGCCGGGCAGCCTCGACGCTGCCAAGATCAAGGGCAAGGTGGTCGCCTGCGCGCTGAACGACACGTTCGGCTCCGCCGCCGAGGTCAAGGCCAAGGGCGGGGCGGCGATGGTGCTGTTCGACCCGGTCGGCAACTACCGGGTCAACTCCATCTACAACTTCCCGGTGGTGTACCTGCCGACCGAGAAGCAGGCCGGCACGGTGTTCAACTACCTGATACGCCACCCCACCGACGCGACGGTGTCCGTGCGGGCCGGCGGTGACGGCTCCAGCGTCCCGGGCGTACCCAGTGTCGCCGACTTCTCCTCCACCGGCCCGGACAAGGTGACCTACGGCGTCTTCAAGCCCGACCTGGTCGCCCCGGGATCGGACATCCTCGCCGCGGTCTCACCGGCGGGCAACTTCGGGCGGCAGTACGACGCGTACTCGGGCACCTCGATGGCGTCGCCGTACGTGGCCGGCGCGGCAGCGGTCCTACGTGCCACGCATCCGGACTGGTCGCCGGGCCGGGTCGCCTCGGCGCTGCGGACCACCGCCACCGACACCGTCGGCACCACCAACCCCCTGGACCAGGGCAGCGGCTTCATCAACCTGGCCGGTGCCAGCGACCCGGGACTGGTCATCGAGCCGACCGCGGCGGAACTGGTCGCCTTCAGCGAGACGGCCCAGCCCGACGGCAAGGAACTCAACCTGCCGGCCATCTCGCTGCGCGAGTACGACGGCACCCGCCCGGTGACCCTCACCCGCACCCTGACCAACGTGGGCAAGGCGCGGGAGACCTACCGGTCGTCGGTGTCCGGCCTGAAGGGCATGAGGGTCACCGTCACGCCGGCGTCGGTGACGCTGGCGCCGGGCGCGTCCGCGACGGTGACCATCACGGTGAGCCGGGGCAGCGCCCCCTGGGACCGGTACGTGACCGGATCGATCACCTGGCGCGGCAAGGCCCACAGCGCCCGGATCCCGGTCGCCGCCCGTCCGTGGGGGATCACCGCCCGGCCGTACGGGGACGACGGCGAGGAGTTCGGCCGGATGGCCAACGGCGCGTTCGGCTACGTCCAGCCGGGCTTCACCGGGCCACTCGCCGGTCGCAGCACCGGTTACACGCCGATGCGGCGCACGTCGTACTCGATGCCGGCCGGCGTCTACGGCGGCGTGTTCGACCCGAAGGCGTCCGGGGTGAAGAAGGTCGACTTCACCGTGCCGGCGAACACCGCCGGCATCGTCGTCGAGGCCAACACCGAGGACCCGAACACGAACCTCGACCTGTACCTGTACAAGGGCGACACCCTGATCTACAGCAGTGACAGGTACTGGACCAGCGCGGAGCAGGCGTACAAGTTCCTGCCCGAGCCGGGGCGTTACACGGCCTACGTGTTCGCGCAGGTGCCCGGCGGCCCGGTCGTCGACTTCGAACTGAAGCACGCCATCATCGGCCGTAACGCCACGTATGCGGGTGCCACGCTGACGCTGCCGTCCACGGCTGAGCGTGGTCAGGGTTTCAACTTCACGCTGAAGCCGAACAAGCCGCTGGCCGAGGGCGACTTCTGGGGCTACACCGAGTACCGCACCAACGGCACGGTCATCCCCGGCAACCTCGTCTACACCCAACAGAGTTCCTGGCAGTAACCCGTACCGGACCGGGGGGTGGTGCCGACGGGCACCGCCCCCCGCTCCGCCGCCGTCTCAGCGCTGCCAGGCGTCGATGGTCCGCACGCCGTCGCGTACGGTCCGGTCCAGGATCTCGGCGTTGCCGCTGGCGCCCTCCCACCCCTGGTCGTTGAGCACGGTCACCGCCCCGTCGACACGCGCCACGGCGATCTGGCTGGACGCGTCCCCGCCGGTACGCTCGCCGTTCAGGTTCGTCTGCGCCCACGTGAGGGACACCAGCAGGGCTTCGTCCCCGACACCGGGCAACGCCCGGCTCCCGACCGTGACCGGGTTGCCGCCCTGGTCGTACGAGGGGCACGCCTGCACCGCAGCGCGGAGGCGTCGCAGGTAGTCCACGGCGCCATCGCCGTCGAAGGTGAAGATCGTCTGATGGATCAGGCCCTGCGGCACGTTGCTGTCGGGCTCACCGGGCTTCTTGTAGGTGACGGTCATCGCCGCGCTCGCGGTGACCTGTCGACCACCGGTGCCGAACTCGTTGCCGCACAGCGTCGGCAGAGCCTCGGCGACGGGCGTCGTCCGGCGGGGCGACTTGCGCAACTCGGCCGGTAGTTCGACGAAGGCGGACGTCGGGATGGTCGTGGGGGCGCTGGCGCTCGCGGACGGCAGGTCGACCTGACTCGGCGTGGTCGTCGCGGTCGTCGGCGACGCGGTCGGGGACACCGCATCGGTCCCGTCCCCACCCTCCGTGCAGGCGGTGCTCAACGCGACGGTGCCCAGCAGCGACAGGATCAGCGCGAATGCCCGCGACGCTCGGTTGGTCGGTGGCGGTGCGTATCGGCTCATGTTTCCCCCTCGTCTCTCCCTCAGCCTTGCCCTGCGAAGAGTCGACGGAAACGACCAGCACCGACCAGGCCGGCACGAGCAGCCGGGCTGGCGACGATGACACGGCGCACACTCGCCGGATCACGTCACGTGGACAGCGTGCGCACCGCGGTCGACGACACCGCGGCCAGTTCGGGCTGCGCGGGTAGGAACACCGTGGGGACACCCAGCGACTGGTTCATCGCGGCGAGCTGGTTCTCGTACCAAAGGTCGGTGGTGTTCCGTACGCCGCGGACAATCACTCCGATGTCATGGCGACGGCAGTAGGTGGAGGTCAACCCGTTCCAGGCGGCAACGGTGACGGAGGTCCACTCGGTTGGCAACAGCGCCCGAACAGCGGCCGCTCGTTCCTCTTCGCTGGTACCCGGGTGCTTGCTGCTGTTGACCGCGACGAGCAGGACCACTTCGTCGAAGAGGTCGCGTGCTCGGCTCACCACGTTCACGTGCCCCGCGGTGAAGGGATCGAAGCTGCCGGGGTAGACGGCTCGCACTCGTACGCGTTCGGCTGTCACGACGTCTGCCCTTCGCTCAGGTGAATCTCGCCGACACGAAGATCCCTCTGCCGGCACTGCCGATCCGGTGCTGCGATACCCCCGGACTGGCGGTATCGGCCGCCCTACCCGGCCTGCCGGCCCGGAGCGCGCGAGCCGTACGCCGGGCCGAACACCACCAGCAGCGCCAGGTCCTCGGTCACATCGACGAACCGGTGCTCCTCACCCGCCGGTACGAAGATCACCGAACCCGGGCCCACCTCGGCCGCACCGTCCGGGGTCACGATCCGGGCCCGCCCCGCGGTGACCACGTAGATCTCATCCTCGGTGTGCGGGCTCTGATCGTCGCGACCGCCCGCCGGGACGCAGTACGTTCCCACCGACAGGTCCGGCACCCTCAGGTGTTCGACCCAGTCGTTGGCTGCCCCGGCGGGTGCGGTCCACCGGCCCGCGCCTTCGATGATCAGCATGTCGGAAGCGTAGTACCGCAACGGCGTCAGGCGAACAGTCTTCGGACCGGGTTGGCCTACGACGTCCTCTGGGTTGCCGCCGGACCTGGCTGCCCGGGGAGTGGGCCGTCACGCTGCTCGCCACGGCGGTGGCGGGCGGGGTTGACCCACCCGCCACCGATCCGCGGTCAGGTCACCGTGACGGTCAGGTTGAGCGAGCGGGTCTCCCCGCTGGTGTAGGTGGTCGTCACCCGGGCGGTGTAGGTCCCCTTGCGCGGGTAGCTGTGGCTCGTCGAGCGCAGTGTCGCACCGTGCGTGATGGCGCTGTTGTCGCCGAAGTCCCACGCGTAGTCGGTGATGCTCTGCCCGGACGGCGCCGTGGCGGTGGCGGTCAGCGTGGTGGTCAGCGGTGCGGCGCCGCTGCCCGGACTGGCCGCGATGGCGAGCGTCCCACCGGGCTCCTGTTTGACGCCGGCGCCGTTGAAGCGCAGCCAGTCCAGCGAGAGTAGGTCCGGGGTGCCGCCGACCTGGGCGGTGTTGACGAACCTCGCGTACAGGGTGGTGGTGCCGGTGGGCTTGTTGGTCAGGGTGACGGTGGGGGAGACCAGGTTGTCCCACCCGCCGGTCGAGCCGATGCTGGCCGTGCCGATCAGGGTGCCGGTGGGTGAGCCGGTCCGCAGTTCGATGGTGCCGCCGAGGCCACCGTTGGTCACACCGAGCGTCACCGAACCGATGTTGCGCAGGTCCACCGGCCCGTACGCCGCCCAGTCGTTGTGGTCGACGTCGCCCAGCCGCTTGCCGGCGCGGGCGGTGGCCCGGTCGTTCACGGTGAGGCCGGACTGGGCGCTGAAGTGCTCGGCCTCCTTGCTCTTGGGCTGCAGCTGGGCCCGGGTCGAGCCGGTCAACGCCGGTACGCCGCCGGCCGCGCCGCCGTCGGTGTACTGGGCGGTGACGACGGTGTAGAGGTTCTGCCCGGGGCCGTGCCCGTCACCCGCGTCGGCCTCGGTGGCGAGCAACCCCGAGCAGCCGGTGTAGACGTCCAACGGGTGGGCGTGCGAGTCGTGGCCGAGTTGCGTCTGGACGGTCACCTTGGCGCAGTCGATGGTGGCGTCCTCCGGGTCGGTCACCGTCACCGTGTACGGGATCTTGTCGCCGAAGTCGAAGAACCCGCCGTCGGGCACGGTGATGGTCACCGTCGGTCGGGTGTTGCCGACGACCACGTCGGTGACCGCGCTGGCGGTCAACCCGTTACCGCTGTTGCGGACGGTCAGCCGGGCGGTGTGCTTCCCGGCCGACGAGTAGGTGTAGGTGGGGTTCGCCGCGGTCGAGTCGGTGGTGCCGTCGTTGGTGAAGTCCCAGGCGTAGCTGAGCGCCGTGCCGTCACCGGCCGCCGTGCCGGCCGAGGAGAAGGTGACCGTGAGCGGCGCGCGCCCGCTGTCGGGGGTGGCGGCGATCTTCGCGGTCGGCGGTCGGCCGTTGGCCACGTAGTCGATCCGGTAGATGCCGGCGCCGGCGTTGCTGCCGCCCCGCCCGCTGCCGGTGCCCTCGCCGAAGTCGATGACGTAGAGCGACCCGTCCGGGCCGAACTCCGCCTCGAAGGGCTGGATCCAGCTCATGTTGTCGAAGATCCCGTTTATCGACTGGAGGTCACCCACGGCGGTGGGGCCGAAGCGCGCGTTGGTGAAGGTCTGCGCCGTCTTGTGGATCGAGAGCGTCTTGAACCACCTGCGGGTGAACTCGTAGGTGATCCACTTGCCCTCGAAGTACTCGGGGAACTTCGTGGTGCGGGTGTTGGTCGGGTCGTAGTCGTAGACCGGACCACTCATCGGCCCGCCACCGCCGGTGCCCACCTCGGGGAACTGGCTGGAGGCGGAGTACGCGTACCAGACCAGAGCCGACCGTGCCGCCGGCAGGGTGGTCAGGCCGGTGTTGTTGGGGGAGTTGTTGACCGGTGCGGAGCAGGTGAACTTTGCCCCGGAGGTGCTGGTGGCGTAGTTGTAGTCGTTGAACGCGATGTTGTTGCCCACGCAGTACGGCCAGCCGTAGTTGCCGGCCGTGGTGATCCGGTTGAACTCGACCGTCCCCTCCGGACCACGGTTGGGGTCGGCGGCCCGGGCGTCCGGGCCGTAGTCACCCACCAGCACCGCGTTGGTCTGCGGCTCGATGGTGATCCGGAACGGGTTGCGCATGCCCATCGCGTAGATTTCCGGCCGGGTCTTCGCGGTGCCGGCCGGGAACAGGTTGCCGCTCGGCACGGTGTACGTACCGTCGGCCTGTGGGGTGATCCGCAGGATCTTGCCGCGCAGGTCGTTGGTGTTGCCGGCGGTGCCCTGGGCGTCCCACGCGGCGCGGCCCGAGCGTTCGTCGATCGGGGTGTAGCCGCTGGACGCGAACGGGTCGGTGTTGTCGCCGATCGCCGCGTACAGGCGGCCGGCCGCGTCCATCGCCAGCGAGCCACCCATGTGCGAGTTGGCCCGGCCCTCACCGCGGAACGTGGGTACGGTCAGCAGCCGCTTCTCCGAGGAGAGCGCGACGCTGTTGTTCGCCACCGTGAACCGGGACAGGTTGAGCTGTTTGAGGGTCTTGTCCGACCAGAGCAGATAGACCCAGCCGTTGCTGGCGAAGTTGCGGTCCAGGGTCATCCCGAGCAGCCCGTCGGACTGGTCGGTCATCGCCGAGGTGTACGCGAAGTCGAGCAGCGTGGTGACCTGGAGGGTGTCGGAGTTGACCACCTTCAACGCGCCGGTGCGCTGGATGTAGTAGACCTTGCGGTCCGGGGCGACGGCCAGTTCGAACGGGTCGGCCAGGTTCTCGGTGACCAGCCCCACCCGCTCGAAGGTGCCGGTCTCGGTGGCCGAGCAGTCGCCGGCGACCGCGCCGGCGGCCCACTCGATGCCGTAGCGCAGGTGCTCCAGGAAGGTCGGCGTGCTGAACTGGGAGCTGGCGTGCCCGCCGGCGGTGAACCAGGACCGGCCGCCGTCGTAGCGCTGACACCAGGAGTACGCGTGGTCGACGCCCTCGTCCAGGCCGTTGATCCCGTCGCGCACCTTGATCTGCGCGAGGGTGTGCACGTTGCCGGTCGGGTTGGTCCGCCAGTTGTACCACTCCTCGCTCTGCTCCCAGAGCTCCGGCAGGTTGCGCGTCGACGGGTGCGCCCGGTCGAGCACCTTCACCCGGCCGGGAAACGTGCCGCCGGTGGCGGAGAAGTCGGGGTGGTAGTCGAAGATGGTGCCGACCAGGCCCTCGTACCACGGCCAGTCGCGTTCGCTGGCCGAGGCGGCGTGCAGGCCGGCCCAGCCGCCGCCGTTGCGGATGAACGTCTGCAACGCCGCCCGCTGGCTGGCGTTGAGCAGGTCGCCCGAGGCGGGTGTGGAGTTGGTGTTGTTGAACACCAGGGCGTCGAAGGTGGCGAGGTTGGCGTCGGTGAACGCGCCCGCGTCGGTGGTGGCGACCACCTCGAAGTTGTGAGTGGCGCCGAGCTGCTGGATCGCGGCGACGCCGGCCGGGATCGAGTCGTGGTAGAAGTTGGTGATCTTGGAGAAGACCAGCACCCGGAAGCGGGGGGCGGCCTCGGCGGGCAGGGCGGTGGTGGTGCTCACCACGGTGGCGATGGTGAGCAGGGCGAGGCAGATCGCGCGCAGGAATCGGGGCATGGGGGCGCTCCCTGTCGGACGGTAAGGGTCGGAAAGCGCTTTCTCGCTGCCGCATCACGGTACTGACGGCCAGTGACGACCGTCAATAGGCGTGGGTAAGCGTTTTCCTGGCGGGACGGCGGCTGGCTGGCGCGGGGCCACCGCGTCGACGATCGTCGCCTACCATCGATGGCGGTCGACCTGGGGAGGTCACGTGACGACACCATCGGCTTCGGAGGCGTACGGGGCCCGAAACGCCGAACCGATCGACACCACCGTGGTGCACCCGAAGAGGTCCCAGCGGCGCGACGCGGGGGCCTCCCCCTCGGGCGGGAGTCGACTCCACCCTGGGCGGGAGGCGTCGCCATGCCGGCCTCACGAGGCTGCTGGTATGCCCGTCTCCCGAAGTCCTCGCTGGGCGTACGGCGCCCTGGCATGGCTGATCCTCTTCACCGCCTCGCATGTGGTCCTCGTGCTCGTCGCCGGTGACGATCCGACCGGTGACGGCCCGTGGGGCAGGAGGGCCTACCTCATCTTCAACGTCGTGCTCATCGTGATGTCGACGGTCGGCGCGGCCGTCGTCGCAGCCACGGTCCGTCCGTGGGCTCGACAGCTGCCCCGCTGGTTGATCCTGATCCCACTGTGGTTCGGGAGCATCCTGCTCGTCCTGCGAGGCGTTCCCGGGATGGTCGAGAACGTGCTGATGGTGACGGGTAACCGTCGTGGCGGCTTCGTCGGTGCCCAGGACATCTCCACGGGTGAGTTCTGGGCCGGCATCGGCATCAACACCTACTTCTTCCTGGGGGCGGTGCTGCTGGTCGCGGCAACCGTCTCCCACACCCGCCGCTCGTCGAAGAGCCGGCGCGACGGACCGTCGGACCGGTCCGAGTGACCGATTCCGGTACGCCACGGCGGGGCGATCCCCTCGCCCCGCCGTGGCCCGGTTTACCCCGTCGTCGAGGTCAGCTGCCGGCCGGCGGCGCCGTCAGCTCGGCGTGCCGCACCCGGTAATCCCCGTGCGTGACCGTGGCGAACGCGGCCGGTGCCAGGCAGGTGCCGATTCGGGACGGACCCCACTGGCCCGCCTCGTTCTGGTCGGCGCTGGCCGACCAGGTGAAACCGACCCGGTCGCGATGGCGACCGCCGTCCTGCACGCTGAAACCGACACGCTTGCCGAGGAAGTCGCGGGCCTGCTCGTCCGCGCGGGTGACGATCGCGGTCAGGGTCGCATGACCAGGGCTGGTGATCATGCAGTCGACGGCCGCCTCGAACCGTACGGTGATGCCCTCGGCGGCCAGCCGGTGCGAGACCCGCACCGTACCGGTGGCATCCGCCGGCGAACCCTGCTCCCCGCCGGGCAGCGGAATCGGGCGGCTGTACGGCACCGACCGGGCGTCGAAGGCGAACGACCGCACGTCGTCGTCCTGCCCGTACGGTAGGACGAACTCCGCGGAGCCGGTCACCCGTGCCGGGCTGCGGTCCGCGGCGGCCGCCGGTGCCGCCGCCCCGCGATGACGGCCATCGCGACGATTCCCCATCCGATTGTTCTGCGCATGTTCTTCCTCCCGATCCGGCCGCGATCCCGCGGCTCTGCGATACCTCCACGGTCAGCCATGCGGACGGAAGATCGATCCCCTCCGAGGGGGAAGGCGCTACCTCGCGTACGGGAAAACGGGCCGCCCCGCACCTGGCGACGGGACACCGGTTCGGTGGGCGAGGTCGGTCGGCGGCGTCGAGGATGGCCTGACATTCGCCCAGGACGGGCGCCAGGTGTCGGCGGGGAGCGGCGCCAGGCTCGCGACGTGGTCGATGACCGCCCGCAGGCCGGGGTGCGGGTTCGTCCGGCGCAGGATGAGCGAGAGAGGGTACGCGAGCGTACCGCCCGCTTCCGTCAGGCCAGCGGCACCTGCGCCGACCGGTCTCCGTCGCCGGCCGCGTGGGCGCCCTCGGGCGCGGTGATCGGGGCGGTGATGATCCGGCTGGGCAGCACCGGCGCGTCGCGCCCGGTGCCCCGCCGGTCGTCACCGCCGGACGACTGCTCGTGGTAGTCCTGCTCCACGTTGACCGACCAGACGTCGTGCGCGCTGCCGGTGGCGATGTTCTCCACGGTGAGCATCGCGGTCAGCATCGAGTGGTCGTGGTTGTTGTAGCGGTGCATGCCGTTGCGCCCCACCGGGTGCACGTTCGGCACCGCCTCGGCCAGCCAGGCCCGGATGACGTCCACATTGTGCTGGTAGCGCTCGTCGTACACCGGGTAGGCCTTCGGCATGCGCACGACGTAGCCGGCCTCCACCACGCCGGGCCGGACCAACCCCAACCGCTCCAGCTCCGCGGTGGCCAGCGCCACGAGGTCGGCATCCGGGGTACGCCACATCTCGTCGTCCTCGAACACGAAGTACTCCAGGCCGAGGCAGGTGCGGCCGTCCTTGACGAGGTACGGCGACCAGGAGCCGAAGTTCTGGATCCGGCCCACCCGCACCCCCGGGTCGTGCACGTAGATCCAGTTGTCCGGGAACGAGAACTCCGCCGGCACCACCAGCGCGACCGTCAGGAAGTCGCGGTAGCGCAGATCGACGGCGCAGGCCAGCACCTGCGGCGGTGCCGGCGGGCGCAGCGCGGTCACCAGCTCCGAGATCGGCATGGACGAGATCACGTCGTCGGCCGCTTCGGTGCGCTGGCCGCCCGCACCGTCGACCGTCACGCTGATCGCCCGCCGCCGCTTCGGGTCGCGGTGCACGGTGGTCACCCAGGTGCCGGTGGACAGCTGCCCGCCACGCTTGCGGACCTGCTCGGCGCAGCGCTCCCACATCATCCCCGGCCCGAACTTCGGGTACTGGAACTGCTCGATCAGGCTGGTCACGTCCGTGCGGCGGCGGCCGGGCAGCAGCGCGTTGCGGATCGCCGTGGCCAGCGACAGGTTCTTGATCCGCTGCGCGGCCCAGTCGGCCTGCAACCGGTCCGCCGGCATCCCCCAGACCTTCTCGGTGTACGTCTTGAAGAAGATCGAGTACAGCCGCCACCCGAACCGGGCCGACACCCAGCCCTCGAAGTGCGACTGGTCCCGTGGCGGGCGCAGGCGGGCCCGCGCGTACGAGCCCAGGCACCGGGCCGCCTCCGGCAGCCCGAGGTTGCGCAGCGCGTTCACCGCGCTGAGCGGGTAGTTGAACAGTGCGCCCCGGTAGAAGATCCGGCTCATCCGGGGCCGGGTCAGGAAGTCCTCGTCCGGCAGGATCTCGTGCCAGAACGCCTCGACCCGGGGCACCTTCGTGAAGAACCGGTGCCCGCCGATGTCGAAACGCCAACCGTCGCGCTCGACGGTCCGGCTGATCCCGCCGACCACCTCGTCGGCCTCGAAGACCCGGACCGGCCGGCCGTGCCGGAGCAGCTCGTACGCGGCCGTGAGCCCTGCCGGGCCCGCGCCGATGACTACCGTGCCGTGCTGCTCGCTCATGCCGCCGTACTCCCTGGTCACCGCGATGGTTGAGGCGCGCCGCGTACCCGTTGTGCCCGGAATGTCACCTCCCGGTCGTGGTGATTTCCGCTCCGGCGGGGCGTGCGGCGGCGTACAACCAGAAGGGCGACACCCCCGCGCGGCGGGTGGGCCGGGGGAGCGGGGCGGATGCACGGGTGGCGGAGCGGCGCGGCGGCGCTGGCCACCCGGCTGACCGGTGCGGGCCTCGCCGGCACCCGGCTAGCCCGGCGGGTGCCGGCACCCTGGCCGTACGTGATCGGCCTGTTCGTCGGCGCGAAGGTGCTGCTCACCCTGGTCGGGTTGCTGGTACTGCACGCCTGGGACGGCGTTCCCGGCGCCCCACCGCCCGACGAGGCGGTGATGTGGGCGCAGCAACGGGACGTGTCCGGGCACCGGTGGATCTCCTTCTGGTTCGCCTGGGACGCGCTGCTCTACCTGCGGCTGAGCGAGCTGCCCCTGACCGGGCGGCCGTGGGGAGACTTCGGCTTCCCGCTGCTGTATCCGTTCCTGGCCCGGCCGGTCGGCGCGCTGCTCGGCGGCGACAACGCCCTGGCCCTGCTGCTGATCAGCAACGTCGCGTTCCTGCTGGCCCTCGCCTACGGCTACCGGCTGGCCGGGCTGCTGCTCGGCGACGCGGACGCGGCCCGCCGGTTCACCCGGTACCTGGTGCTGCTGCCGACCGCGTTCCTGTTCCAGGCCGCGCTGACCGAGTCGCTCTTCGTCTGCCTCGCGCTCGCGGCGTTCTACCACGCCGAACGACGGCAGTGGCTGCTGGTCGGCGTGCTCGGCTACTTCCTCGCGATGAGCCGGTCCGTCGGCCTGCTCGTCGCACTGCCCCTGGCGCTGGTGCTGCTCCGCCAGCACGACTGGCGGCTCGGCCCGCGCGCGCTGCTCGGGTACCTGCGGACCGGCTGGCCGTTGCTGCTGCTGCCCGCCGGATGGTTCACCTTCATGGCGTTCTGCCGCTGGCGGGGCGGGGACTGGTTCGCCTACCAGCAGGCCCAGCGGACCGGGTGGGGGATCGAGCTGCAGAACCCGGTGCCGGTGCTGCTGGGCGGCCTGACCGGGGAGCCGCGCGACGCCGCGCGGGTGTGGTTCGCCGTGGCCGTGCTGGGTGTGCTACTCGCCGGGTTTCGCCGCCGGGAGCTGCCGTACCTGGTCTACGGCGTCCTCATGGTGCTGGTGCCGCTGTCGATGGGCCCGGCGGTCTACAAGAGCCTGCTGCGGTACCTGCTGGCCGCCTTTCCGGTGGCTCTGGTGCTGGCCCGCTGGGCCCGCCGCGCCAGCGTCGACGTGTGGCTGACCGCGGCGTTGGCCGTGGTGCAGGGCGCGCTGTTCGTGCTCTGGCTCAGCTACTGGACCCACATGATCATCTGATGGGGTCGCCGGGGCGTGGCCGGCCGGCCTGTGCGAGCCTGTCAGCCGTTGACGCACGCGCACCTTCGTGGAGGCCCGGTGTTCGCCCTGCCGCTGACCGAGGACGTCGAGCTGCGCCCGCTGGAGCCGTGGCGGGCCGAGGAGTTCCTCGCCCACCTCGACCGGGCCCGCGAGCACATCCGGCCCTGGGTGTCGCCCTCGTTCGTCGCCACCGACCTGCCCTCGGCCCGCGCGGTGTTGCAGCGGTACGCGGACCGCTGGGCCGACGACGCCGGCGGCATCTGGGGGCTGTGGTGGCGGGGCACGCTGGTCGGCGGCGTCATGCTCGTGTCGTTCGACGTCGCGCTGGGCGTCTGCGAGGTCGGCTGCTGGGTGGAGCCGGCGGCGCAGGGCAGAGGCATTGTCGCGCCGGCGGTCCGCACGATCGTCGACTGGGCCGTGCGCGAACGCGGCATCCACCGCGTGGAGTGGCGCACCAACGCCCGCAACGCCCGCAGCAGGGCCCTCGCCGGCCGGCTCGGCCTGCGCCTCGACGGCACGCTGCGCCAGCTCTACCCGAGCCCGGACGGGCGCATCGACCTCGAGGTCTGGTCGGTGCTGGCCGACGAGTGGCTGGCCCCGCCTTCCGCCCCGGCGCCGACCGTCCACTGACGACGGCGGATTTCTGTCGTACCCGAGCGGCACCATGCATCCATGGCCGTCCCCGCGCTCACCCCGCACGCCGACCCGCCGCGTTCCGTGCCGCTGCGCGAGGCGCGCACCCGGTTCAGCCAACTCGTCGCGCTGGCCGAGTTGACCGACGCGGTCACCGTCGTCACCCGCGACGGCGATCCCCGTCCGGTCGCCGCGATCGTCCCCGCCGCGGCCGCCCGCAGCGGCGCACAGGCCCGCGCCGACGCTGATCGGCTCGCCGCGGTCACCGCCGGCTGGGCCCGCCGCCTCGACGAGCAGCACCGGCGCAGCAGCCAGCGCCATGCCGCCGAGCTGGGCGCGGTCCGCGCGGCGCTGGCCGAGGCGTGGGCCGAGCTGGACCGCCGAGTCGTCCCGGGCAGCGACCCGGGGCTGGCCCGGCTGCGCGCCGCACACGCGGACCTGCTCGCCGGCTGACCGCCCGCCGCCCCGCTGCCCGCCGGGGCCGGCTGCGCTCGGGCGGGCCCTCGCGGCTCGGGCTCTAGCGGGCCTCGTGGACTCGCGGGCTTCGCGCCTTCGCGGGCTTCGCGGGCTTCGCGGCGAGCGTGTGGCGGGGCGTCAGGTCGTGGCCGGGTAGGCGTGCGTCTCGGCCGCCTTGACCGCCACCCAGACCCGCTGACCGGGGATGAGCCGCAGCTGGGCCGCCGCGGCCGGCGTGACGTCCGCGGCCACCCCGATCGGCCCGTCCAACTGCACCCGCACGTTGTCGCCGTGGCGCTGGACACCGGCGACGGTTCCCGCCCAACTGTTGCGCGGGCTGCCCTCCGGTCGGGCCGGATGCAGGGCCACCGCCGCCGGGCGGAACGCCACGAACGCCTCGCCGTCCAGCCGGTCGGCGACGGTGAGCGTCAGATCCGGCGCGACGCGTACCCCGTACCCGTCGGCTCGGCCCCGGTAGAGGTTCAACCCGACCAGCCGGGCCACGTAGTCGGTGCGGGGGCGGGCGGTGACACTCGGCCCGTCGCCTTCCTGCACCACCCGCCCACCCTCGACGATGACCAGCCGGTCGGCCAGCGCCAGCGCGTCCAGGGGGTCGTGGGTGACCAGCACGGTCGCCCCCGGATGCGCGGACAGATGCCGGTGCAGCTCCGCGCGGGTGTCCAGCCGGGTGCGGGCGTCCAGCGCGGCGAGCGGTTCGTCCAGCAACAGCAGCGCCGGCGCGACGGCCAGTGCGCGGGCCAGCGCCACCCGCTGCGCCTGCCCGCCGGACAACTGCCGGGGTCGGCGCTGCGCGTGCCCGGCCAGCCCCACCCGATCCAGCCAGTCCCGGGCCGTGGCCCGTGCCACCTGCCGGTCGACGCCGTGCCGGCGCGGCCCGAAGGCCACGTTGTCCAGGGCGCTCAGGTGCGGAAAGAGCAGGTAGTCCTGGAAGACCACGCCGATCGGGCGACGTTCGGTGGGCACCCAGCGGCCCTCCGCCGGCCGGTCCAGGTCGGTACCGTGGAGCGTGACGTGCCCGGCCGTGAGGGGATGCAGCCCGGCCAGCGCGCGCAACGCGGTGGTCTTGCCGGCGCCGTTCGGCCCGAGCAGCGCCACCACCTCGCCGGGGGCGACCCGCAGCGGCACGTCGAGCCGGAAGGCGCCCCGGTCGACGACGATCCGGGCGTCGAGCAGCGCGGTGCTCATGCGTTGGTCATCCAGCGGTCCCGCAGGGCGACCAGGATGCCCACCGAGACGACGAGCAGCACCAGGCTGAGCACGATCGCGGACTCCAGGTCGGTCTCCAATGCCAGGTACACGGCCAGCGGCATGGTCTGCGTACGGCCGGGATAGTTGCCGGCGAAGGTGATGGTGGCACCGAACTCACCCAAGGCCCGCGCCCAGCAGAGCACCGCCCCGGCGGCCAGTCCCGGCGCCACCAGGGGCAGCGTGACGTGGGTGAACGTGGTCCAGCGGCCGGCGCCCAGCGTGGCGGCGGCCTCCTCGTACCGGTGGTCGGCGGCGCGCAGCGCGCCCTCCACGGCGATGACCAGGAACGGCATGGCGACGAACGACTCGGCCAGCACCACGCCGGCGGTGGTGAACGGCAGGGTGACGCCGAACGTGGCGTCCAGCCAACCGCCGAACAGCCCCCGCCGGCCGAAGACCAGCAGCAGCGCCACGCCACCGACCACCGGAGGCAGCACCAGCGGCACGGTGACCAGTGCGCGGACCAACCGCCGGCCGGGAAACTCGACCCGGGCCAGCAACCAGGCCAGCGGCACCCCGAGCAGCAGGCAGAACACGGTGGCCAGCGTCGCCGTCTGCACCGAGAGCCGCAGCGCGGTCAGTGCTCCGGGCTCGGTGAGCCTCTGCGGCAGCGTCGTCCAGGGCGCCCGGAGCACCAGCCCGGCCAGCGGCAGGACGAGGAAGAGCAGCCCCAGCCCGGCCGGGATCAGCAGCGCCGCCGGCACCCGTCCGCGCCGCCGGGGTGCGGCGGTGTCGAGGGTACGACTCACGGCGCCTGGAACCCGGCGTCGGCGAGGACCGCCTGCGCCGGCGCGGAGCGGACGTACGCCACGAAGGCCCGCGCGCCGGCGGGGTTCGGCGCGTCCCGCAGCGCGACGATCGGGTAGTCGTTGACCGCCCGCGCGGACTCGCCGAACTCGACGCCGGTCACGTCGGCGCTGGCCGCCCGCGCGTCCGTGCGGTACACCAGGGCCGCGTCGACCTCGCCGAGGCGCACCTTGGCCAGTGCGCCCTTGACGTCCTGCTCCAGGGTCACCGGCGTCAGCGCGACGCCGGCCGCGTCCAGGGCCGTCCGGGCCGCCGCTCCGCAGGGCACCTGGTCGGCGCAGAGGGCCACCTTCACCCCCGGGCGGGTCAGGTCGGCCAGCGCGGTCACGCCCTTCGGGTTGCCGTGCGGCACCGCGATCACCAGTTGGTTGCGGGCGAAGACGCTCGGCGTGCCGTCGGCGTTGCCGGCCTCGGTCACCGTGGCCATGTTCTTCGGCGCGGCCGAGGCGAAGACGTCCGCCGGCGCGCCCTGGTTGATCTGGTTGGCCAGGGCGGAGCTGCCGGCGAGGTTGAGGGTGACCGTGGTGCCCGGGTGAGCGGCCTCGAAGTCCTTCCCGATGCGGGTGAACGATTCGGTCAGCGAGGCGGCGGCGAACACCGTCACGGCGCCGGTGACCCGGCCGTCGGCGTCGGCGCCCCCGGACGGCGGGTCGCCGCCGCAGCCGGCCGTCGCCAGCGCCGCGAACGCCGCCACGGCGGCCAGGGTCGTACGCCTGCCCCGCCCGCTCATCGGTCGGCGCCGGTCCGGGTCGGGGCGGCGGATGCGGCCCGCTCCACCACCACCGTGGTCGACTTGATCACCGCGACGGCCACCGAACCGACCCGCAGGTCGAGGTCGTCGACGGCCTCCCGGCTCAGCAGCGACACGACCCGGAACGGGCCGGCCTGGATGTCGACCTGGGCCATCACCGTGTCCTTGCGGACGTCGACGACGATGCCGCGCAGCCGGTTGCGCGCGGAGGAGAACCCGGTGCCGGCGTCCGGGTCGGCGGC
The DNA here is from genome assembly GCF_040654415.1 of Micromonospora sp. NPDC050695. Lineage (NCBI taxonomy): Bacteria > Bacillati > Actinomycetota > Actinomycetes > Micromonosporales > Micromonosporaceae > Micromonospora > Micromonospora sp. NPDC050695. The sequence goes on along the minus strand of NZ_JBFAHZ010000002.1, from coordinate 40,718 downwards.
CTGGGCGCGGGCGAAGCCGGCCAGATCGACGCCGTCGATGATCCGGTGGTCGTGCTCGTCGCGCCCGGCGGGCAGCCGCCCGGTGTCCACCCAGCGGCGGATCGTGTCGGCGCTGACGCCGAGCACCTCGGCCGCCGCGCCGATCCGAAAGGTCGTCACCGGCTCACCTTAGCGCCGCAGGTGCGAGCGTTAAAGCACCGTTCCGGCCGCTTCTGCGTACTCGAATGGGCTTTTGGGTTTGCAGATGAGTGCGGCGGGGTGGGCCCGCCCCGCCGCGACCCGGTTCAGCAGTTGCGCAGCTCGGGGGACTGGTTGAGCAGTTGACCCCGGGTCGACACGAAGTTGCGGTAGCGCTCCCCGTCGACCGCCGACGGGCGGAACGCGGCGACGCGGTGGCAGTTCTGGAAGGCCAGGCGTACGCCGAAGTGCCGTTCCAGGCCGGCCCGGATGGCGTCGCTGGCCAGCGCCCGCAGCAGTTGGCCCCGGTCGGCGTCGGTGGGTGGCGGGACGACGTTGTCGGCCAGGTCGGCGTCGCCGGCCTCCAGGTCGGCCACCACCCGGCTGACGGTGGTCCAGGCGTACGGCAGGGAGTCGCGGACGCAGGCGATGAACGCCTCGTCGTCGACGGGGCCGCGTTCGGCGGCGTCGAGCAGGGCGGGCGGGACGGTGAGTGACATGGTTCTTCTCCTCCGCTTCCAGCTAACGATTACCGTTTCCATTAACGGCGTCGGAGTGAGCACACCATGCCGAACGGGTGACGTCAACGATGTCGCGGCGTGCCGCGCGAACGAGCGCAGCTCAGGGCCGGCGAGGGTGACCCTTGAGGTGCCGGCCCAACTCGCGGGCGATCTCCCGGTTGGCGTCCCGCTCGGCCAGCGTCTGCCGCTTGTCGTAGGAGCGCTTTCCCTTCGCCAGGGCCAGCTCGACCTTGGCGAAGCCGTTCTCGAAGTACATCGACAGCGGGACCAGGGTCACCCCGCCCTCGCGGACCTTGTCCAGGATCCGGTCGATCTCCGCGCGGTGCAGCAGCAGCTTGCGGTTGCGCCGGGGTGCGTGGTTGGTCCACGTGCCGTAGGCGTACTCGGCGATGTGCAGGCCGTACAGCACGATCTCGCCGTCGCGCTCGTGCGCGAACGCGTCCACCAACGAGGCCCGCCCCTCGCGTAGCGACTTCACCTCGGTGCCGACCAGGACGATGCCCGCCTCGTAGGTGCGCAGCACCGTGTACTCGTGCCGGGCCTTCTTGTTCGAGGCGATCAACCGACGTTCGGGCTGCTTCGACGGGCTCACCCGGCGACGATATCCGGCCGGGCCTCAGCCGGTCGCCGGGCGGTCGGCGCGCAGCCGTGCCATCAGGTCCCGCACGGCCAGGGCGAACGCCTCCTGCGACTCGCACGGCCAGTGCCCGAGGATCGGTGGTGGCACGCTGTCGCTGGGCGGCGCCACCACGTCCTCCGGATCGGTCAACCGGCGGTCGACCGTCGCGGCCGGCCCGGTCAGCGTCTCGGTGTCCCCGGGCCGGTGCCCGGCGAAGATCCAGCCGCCGATCGGGTCGGTGTCCCGCCACAGGTTGATCCACCGCCAACCCACCCGCTCACCGACCTCCCGCAGTGCCGCGTCATCGGCGTACCCGGGGAACAGTCGCGAGTACAGCCGGCACAGTGGCGAGCCGTAGGTCAGCAGGGCGACCCGGTCGGTGATCCGGGGCGGCAGTTGCAGCACCGTCGCGGCGAGCAGCACCGAACCGTGACTGTGCCCGGTCAGCAGCACCTGCTGACCCTGCTCCACCAGGTAGGAGATCCGCTTGGCCAGCTCCGGCACCGCCCGCTCCGCGTAGCAGGGCGGCGCAAAGGGATGCGCGGCCCGAGGCCAGAAGGTGCCCAGATCCCACAGCACGCCCACGTACCGGCGGAATCCGGCCGTCCGGTACGCGAAGATGCCACCGATCACCAGCCCGAGCACGAGCAGGGCGATCGTGTAACTGCCCATGCCGAGGAAGAAGTTGACCGCGTTCACGGGCACACCGACGTACTCCTGGAGCACGTCACCCGGATAAAGCTGCAGCAGGCCGAGCAGGCTGGTCGCCAGCCCGAACGCGGCCAGCCCGGCGTAGACGACGGTGAGCGGCTCCAACCGTTCGGTGAACCGCGCCCGGGCCACCGCCTGCTCGACCCGGCGCAGCCGGTCCGCCGCTTCCGGCGGGGCGTGCGGGAAGTCGGCGGCGACGATCGCCCGCGCGGCCCGCCACCGACTGCGGTGGGTCACCACCGTGACCACGCCGCCGACCAGCAGCGCGGTCACCACCGCCAGGAAGAAGCCGAAGATCGCCCACTTGTACGCCAGGGGCGGCGCGTATCCCAGCCGCTCGGAGGGCACCCCGTGGCGGTCCAACACGTCCGCCATCCGGTAGACCAACTCGGCGGAGAAGGCGACCGCGAGCCCGGCGGCGATCGTGACGAAGACCGGCGCTCCCAGCGCGCGCAGCCGCCTCGGACGGGGGCCGCCTTGCCGGCCGCCCCTGCGCACCCGGATCACCACCACGCCGAGGAGGCCCACGAGCACGGTCTGGCTGACGAACAGCCAGGCGATGGTCGCACCGTAGGCGGGCAGCGCGCCGCTGCGCGGCCACGGCGTCGGGCTGATGACCGTGTACACGACCACCAGGATCGTCAGGCCGACGGTGATCGTGCGCAACCCTCGGGTGACCCCGTCCACCCAGGGCACCGGACCGGGACGGTTGATGATCTGCACCAGGGTCAACAGGACCAGGCAGGCGAGCAGCACCGCCCCGCAGGCCGCCAGCAGCACCACCATCACCCACGACGTGCTCGCACTGACCCGGGCGGCCAGCAGGCTGCCGTCCAGCGTGGCGAACGCGGCCGCCACGTGCACCGACCGCAGACGGCCGACCAGCGGAGCGCCGTCCCACTGGCCGACCCCGCTCAAGCTGTGCACGGACTCGGCCTGCGGCGATCCGGTGTGGAACGCGTCGAACGAGTGACCGGGCCGGCCACCCAGCCACCACAGGAACCCGATGGCGGCCGCCGGCAGCAACGCCAGCACACCCAGGCGCAGCCCGACCGGACGCCCGCCGAGCCAGGACAGCCAGCTCCGCTCGGCCAGGCAGGTCGGGTTGCCCATGCACCTCCAGGCGATCAGATCCAGCGCCACCCCGACGATGGAGAGCACGTAGAGCATGGTGAGGGTGAGCGCGAGCACCCGGCACAGCGCGGTGATGAAGGGCTTCGCGCCGAGGTTCGCCGGGCGCATCCAGAGCGCCACGTTGCAGAGCATGAACGGCAGCAGGAACACCAGCGACAGCGTCCGCACGGCCGTGCCGGACGGCAGGTCGCCCCAGCGGTACGCCTCCAGCGTCACCCCGTCCGTCCCGGTCGAGTCCGGGTAGCCCGGACGCGGCCGGTAGAACCCGCCGCTGCGGTCGCCGGCCACCTGGTGCACGTTCGACCGGTTCAACACCTGGTCCGCCCCGGCCCCGGAGACGCCGTGCACCCGCAGCTCAACGATCCCGCCCGACGTCGTCGGTCCGGTCGGCGACGCGTCCGCCATGGGCCCCCCGAGATGTATGCGGCAGCCGGGCGGGTCGGTCGCACGACCGCCCGCGCGGCGCGGTGGCTTACCCGGGATGGCGCCGGTCAATCGTGCGTCGCCCACCACGCGATGGTGCGGTCGACGCTCGTCAGGTGGTTTCATGGGCGCCATGGCAAACCCGGTGATCCTGAGCGTCGACGACGACCCCGTGGTGTCCCGGGCGGTGGCCCGGGACGTTCGGCGCCGCTACGGCGACCGCTACCGGGTGCTACGTGCCACCTCCGGGCCGGAGGCGCTGGAGGCGCTGCGGGAGGTGAAGCTGCGCGGCGAGCAGGTGGCGCTGCTGCTGGCCGACCACCGGATGCCCGAGATGACCGGCGTCGAGTTCCTGGAGGCCGCGATGGACATCTTCCCGGCCGCGCGCCGGGTGCTGCTCACCGCGTACGCGGACACCGACGCCGCGATCGAGGCGATCAACGTGGTCGACCTGGACCACTACCTGCTCAAGCCCTGGCACCCGCCGGAGGAGAAGCTCTACCCGGTGGTGGACGGGCTGCTGGAGGCGTGGGCGGCGACCCCGACCGCGGCGAGCGCCGAGATCCGGGTCGTCGGGCACCGGTGGTCCGCGCCGTCGTTCAAGGTCCGCGACTTCCTGGCCCGCAACCTGGTGCCGTACCGGTGGCTGCTGTCCGACGATCCCGAGGGCGCCCGGCTGCTCGACGCCGCCGGCGCCACCGAGGCGGACGTGCCGTTGGTGGTGACGACCGAGGGCAAGGCGCTGGTCGCCCCCAGCGAGGCCGAGCTGGCGGCCCTGGCCGGGTTGACGGTGGTGCCGGCGTCGGACTTCTACGACCTGGTGGTGATCGGTGGCGGCCCGGCCGGCCTGGGCTCGGCGGTGTACGGCGCGTCGGAGGGGCTGCGCACGGTGCTCGTCGAGCGGCGGGCGACCGGCGGGCAGGCGGGGCAGAGCAGCCGGATCGAGAACTACCTGGGTTTCCCCGACGGTGTCTCCGGCGCGCAGTTGACCGACCGGGCCCGGCGGCAGGCGGTGAAGTTCGGTGCCGAGCTGCTCAGCGCCCGGGAGGTGGTCGGCCTGAGCGAGGCCGGTGGCGCCCGGCTGCTGCGCTTCGGCGACGGGACCGAGATCGCCGCGCACACCGTGGTGCTGGCCACCGGCGTCTCGTACCGGGTGCTCGACGCACCCGGGCTGGCCGACTTCACCGGCCGGGGCGTCTTCTACGGCGCGGCCGCCACGGAGGCGCCGAGCTGCGTCGACCAGGACGTCTACATCGTCGGTGGGGCCAACTCGGCCGGCCAGGCCGCCGTGCACTTCTCCCGGTACGCGACGCGGGTGCACCTGCTGATCCGGGGCGCGGACCTGACCTCCTCGATGTCGCGCTACCTGATCGACCAGCTGGAACGGATCGACCGGATCACCGTGCATCCGCACACGGCGGTGGTCGGCGGGTCGGGGGACGGGCACCTGCAATGCCTCTCCCTCTGCGACACCCGTACCGGGCAGGGCCGCACGGTGGACACCTCCTGGCTGTTCATCTTCATCGGCGCGGAGCCCCGCACCGACTGGCTCGACGGTGTGCTGGTCCGCGACGGGCGCGGCTTCATCGTCACCGGCCCGGACCTGCTGGCCGGCGGGCGACGACCGGCCGGCTGGTCGCTGTCGCGCGACCCGTACCACCTGGAGACCAGCGTGCCGGGGGTGTTCGCCGCCGGGGACGTGCGGGCCGAGTCCGTCAAGCGGGTCGCCTCGGCCGTCGGCGAGGGCGCGATGGCCGTGTCGCTCGTGCACCGTTATCTGGAGGCCCAGTGAGCGCGAGGAGTGAGCCGGGTTTGCGAGCCCCGCAGTCGCGATCGGAGGAGATCCAGTGAGCGCGAGGAGTGAGCCGGGTTTGCGAGCCCCGCAGTCGCGATCGGAGGAGATCCAGTGAGCGCGAGGAGTGAGCCGGGTTTGCGAGCCC
>NZ_JBFAHZ010000002.1:0-35096 GCF_040654415.1 Micromonospora sp. NPDC050695 | reverse complement strand
CCCCGCAGTCGCGATCGGAGGAGATCCAGTGACCAGCGATGCGGATCGGCTGACATCTGAGCAGTTGCGCACCCTGTTTCTGTTCGAGGCGCTCGACGACGCACAGCTCGACTGGCTGGCCGAGCGCGGCCGGGTCGAGCAGCGTGCCGGCGGCACCCTCGTGTACGGCGAGGGTGAGCCCGCGACCTGCTTCTTCGTGCTGCTGCGCGGTGCCGTGGCGCTGAGTCGGCAGGTCCGCGGCGACGACGTCGAGGTCTCCCGGACCGACCAGCGCGGGGTGTACGCCGGTGCCACCCAGGCGTATCTGGGTGACCGGGTCGAGCAGATCTACCTGCACAGCCTGCGGGCCCTGGTCGACTCGGACTTCTTCGTGCTGCCGGCGGAGGACTTCGCGGAAGCCCTGCGGACCTGGTTCCCGATGCCCATGCACCTGTTGGAGGGCCTGTTCTTCGGCATGCGGGACAGCCAGACGATCGTCGGCGAGCGGGAGCGGCTGCTGGCCCTCGGCTCGCTCTCGGCGGGGCTGACCCACGAGTTGAACAATCCGGCCGCGGCGGCGGTGCGGGCCACCTCGGTGCTGCGTGACCGGGTTGCCGGGATGCGGCACAAACTCGCGATGATCGCCGACGGTCGGCTCGACGGCGGCGCCCTGCACGGCCTCGTCGCGTTGCAGGAGGAGGCGGTGGCCCGGGTGGCCACCGCGCCGAAGCTGACTCCGCTGGCGACCGCCGACGCCGAGGACACGCTCACCGACTGGCTGGAGGAGCACGGGGTCAGCGGCGCGTGGGACCTGGCGCCGATCCTGGTCGGTGGCGGGCTCGACACGGCCTGGCTCGCGCAGGTGAAGGCGGCCGTCGGCGCGGCCGACCTGGAGGCCGCCGTGCGGTGGCTCACCTACACGGTCGACACCGAGTTGCTGATGCGCGAGATCGGCGACGCCGTGACCCGGATCTCCGGCCTGGTCGGTGCCGCCAAGCAGTACTCCCAGCTGGACCGCGCGCCGTACCGGGTGGTGGACGTGCACGACCTGCTCGACGCCACGCTGGTGATGTTCAAGGGCAAGATCCCCGCCGAGGTCAAGCTCGTCCGCGAGTACGACCGCAGCCTCCCGCCGGTGCCGGCGTACGCCGCCGAGCTGAACCAGGTGTGGACCAACCTGATCGACAACGCGTTGGGCGCGATGGGGGACAAGGGCGTGCTGACCGTCCGGACCGGTCGCGCCGACGACCTGCTCGCGGTGGAGATCACCGACACCGGCCCGGGCATCGCGCCCGAGGTGCGTCCGCGCATCTTCGAGCCCTTCTTCACCACCAAGCCGGTCGGGTCGGGCACCGGGCTGGGCCTGGACATCTCGTACCGGATCGTGGTGCACAAGCATCACGGCGACATCCGGGTGGAGTCCGAGCCCGGGCGGACGACCTTCCGGGTGCTGCTGCCGATCACCGAGGGCCCGACGGACGAGCCACGCGACGCGCCGATTACCTAGAGACAGCGATTGGTTGCTGGCAGTAGTCTCGGGGGCGGCGTTCGTGATCCCCGCCCCCGAGGAGGGTCCGTGGAGTCGGTGGCCCGCCAGCGCACCGCCATTGAGGACGACGACCAGCCGGACGATCCGCCGGCCGGCACGATGTTGCCGGAGTTGGAGGATCGCGACTGGATGCACCACGCGCAGGAGTTCGCGCACACCAGCTTCTGGGCGGTGGCCCGCCGGCTGCCCCGGCTGGTCCGCGAGGCGGTCGGCCTGGCCTCGGCCACCAACCGTCGGGACACGGTCGCCTCTATCGGCCTGAACATCGCCGCCGGGGTGATGACCACGTTCGGGCTGCTCGCCACGACCAGCGTGCTGCGCGAGTTGTTCGCCGCCGGCCCCACCCCGGACCGGGTCCGCTCGGCCCTGCCAGCGCTGATCGTGGCCGCGGCGGCGGTGTCGGCCCGCGGTGGCCTGACGATCGCGGCCGGCTGGGCGCAGGCCCGGCTGACCCCGCAGATCAACTATCAGGTGGAGTTGCGGCTGTTCGAGGCCACCACGGCGGTGGATCTGGCCGCGTTCGACGACGCCGGCTTCGCCGAGGAGATGGACCGCGCGCGCGACCGGGGGATGGCCGAGGCGGCGTGGATCGTCGACCACACCGTCAACCTGGTCACCGGCGTGGTCGGGATGCTCGCCACCGCCGTCGCGGTGACCGTCATCCAACCGCTGCTGCTGCCCTGCCTCCTGCTCGCGGCGGTGCCCCAGGCGGTCACGGCGGTGCGGATGGCCCGCCGGGAGTATCTGGCGATGCTGGCCCGCATCACCCGGCGGCGTCGCATGTGGATGCTGGCCCACCTGATGGCCAACCGGCGCACGGCCGCAGAGGTGCGCGCGTACCAGATGCGCGACTTTCTGCTCGCCGAGTACCGCGGGGTGATGGCCGTGGAGACCCGCGCCCAGCTGCGGCTGGTCCGCTCGCAGACCGGCACCCGGGTCATCGGCGCCACGGTGGCGGGGCTGGCCACCTTCGGGGTGTACGCGGTCCTCGGCGGGCTGCTGCTGGGCGGGATGGTCGCCCTCGCCGCCGCGGCGACCGCGCTGCTCGCCCTGCAGTCCGCACGGACCAGCATGGGCGTGGCGGTCATCGCCACCAACTCGCTGTACGAGGACGCCCTCTATTACCAGGACTACCGGGACTTCCTGGCCCGCGCCCACGCCCGGGTGCCGGTCGGCGGCAACCGGTCGACCGACGGCGTCGACGTGATCGAGCTGGACGAGGTCAGCCTGCGCTACCCGGACACCGACACGCCGGCGGTGGACCGGGTCAGCCTCACCGTCCGCCGGGGCGAGGTGATCGCACTCGTCGGCGAGAACGGCTCCGGCAAGACCACCCTCGCCAAGCTGATCGCGGGCCTGTACCAACCGACCGGCGGGATGATCCGCTGGGACGGCGTCGACTCCGCCGAGCTGGACCCGCGCGCCCTCGGTGCGCAGGTGGCCGTGATGACCCAGGAGTGGTGGAAGTTCCCGTTCACCGCCGGGCAGAACATCCGCGTCGGGCGGCACGACCGACCGCCGGACCGGCCCGGCCCCACGGTGCGGGAGGCGGCCCGGGCGGCCGCCGCCCACGACATGATCGTCGGCCTGCCGAACGGCTACGACACGTTGCTCGACCGGGAGTTCAAGGACGGCCACGAGTTGTCCGGGGGCCAGTGGCAGCGGTTGGTCGCCGCCCGGGGCCTCTACCGTGACGCCGCCCTGCTGATCTGCGACGAGCCGTCGGCCGCCCTGGACGCCCGCGCCGAACACGCCCTGTTCCAGCACCTGCGCCGCCACCCCGACCGGGCGGTCGTGCTGATCACCCACCGGCTGGCCAACGTCCGGCACGCCGACCGGATCTTCGTGCTCGACCAGGGGCGACTCGTCCAGCACGGCAGCCACGACGAGCTGATGGCGGCCGGCGGCCTCTACCGCGAGCTGTTCGACCTCCAGGCCAGCGGCTACCTGTTGGGTGCCGACAACTCCCAGTCCCGCTGACCCCGCCCCCGCCCGGCCCGCGCTTGCGCCCAGCCCAGCCCAGCCCAGCCCGGCCCGGCCCGGCCCGGCCCGGCCCGGCCCGCAAGATCGTGCTAGATCCTGGTTGTAGTGGCGCCGCCGCCTGCGGATACCACTACAACCAGGATCGAGCACGATCTTGCGCGGGCGGCGCGGGCGGCGCGGGGTCAGGTTGGGTTGCCGGGGGTGAGGAAGTCGGCCAGGACGCGCGTGTGGGTGGAGAACGCCAACTCGACCGGGTCGGTGAGCACCAGCCACTCGGTCGCCTCGTCGGTGGGCGTCGACGGTGGCAGGTCCTCGGCAGCGCGTTCGGGCAGCACCCCGAAGACCATCATGGTGGCACCCGCCGGGGCGCTGTGCACCGCGAACAGGCGGACGTCCGCGGCCGCCGCGACCAGACCGGTCTCTTCCCGCAGCTCACGAACGAGCGCGTCGGACCACTCCTCGCCGTACTCGATGAAGCCGCCGGGCAGCGCGAGCTGCCCCCGGGCGGGCTCGATGTCCCGGCGGACCACCACCACGCCCAGGCCGGCGGCGGTGCGGACCGGCAGCACCGCCACCGCGACGGGCAGCGGGTTGCGCCAGACGGTCTCGCCGCAGACCGCGCAGACGCGCGGCCACCCGGCCGTCGCCGGGTAGGCCGCGCCGCAGGAGGAGCAGTGCGAGTACGGCGTACCGGTCATGCCGCAGCACGTTACCCGGCCGCCGCGGCCGGTCTCAGGCGGCCGGTGCGCCAGTGTAGAAGGCGGTGGTGCGCTCGGCGGCGGCCCGCGCCTCGTCGGCGTCGGTGCCGGCGGCGATGCTCGCCTCACCCCAGAGCCGGCTGCTCAACTCCATGGCCCGCCGGCCCTCGTCGGAGGCCATCCACTCGGCGCTGTCCTCCGGCCGGACGCCGCTGCCGTCGCCGGCCAGGTACGAGGCGAGGCCGAAGAGCCCCAGGTCCCAGCCGACGCCGACGGCGCCCGGCCCGAACTGGGCCCACCGGTCCTGGTCGACGTGGGCGATGTGGTCCAGCTCGAAGCGGGTGTGCTCGTCGTCGACCGGGGTGAGTCGCACCTCGATCCAGCTCACCTCGCCGCCCATCTCCCAGGTGGCGGTGAAGCGGTGCGGCGGCTCGCAGCTCTCGACGGTGCCGCCGGCGTTGCCCTCCAGCTGGTACGTGCCGTGCAGGCGCAGGTCACCGGTGATCGGGAGGAACCAGCGCGGGATGCGCTCGGCGTTGGTGCAGGCGTCCCACAGATCGTCGAGCGTCGCCCGGTAGGTCTGGCTGATGGTGCTCACCCGTGCCTCACCGGCCTCCAGGGTGCGGGTGCCGACCTGGCGTCGCACGGCGTTGATCTGCTCGGTCGCGTCGATCATCAGGTGTTCCTCTCGTCGGGTGTGTCGGCCGACCCGCGGAGCCGACGCTCGCGTCGACCCCGGGCAAGCTCGGTGGCGAGTGCCGCCAGGGGTGGCGTCCAGAACTGGCGGAAGTGCTCCAGCCAGCCGTCGACCTCGCGCAGGGGGCCGGGGTCGACCGCGTAGAGCCGCCGGGTGCCGTCCGGGCGCACGGTGGCGAAGCCGTTGTCCCGCAACACCTTGAGGTGTTGGGACACGGCGGGCTGGGAGATGCCGAACTCGTCGCGGATCACCGCACTGAGGGCGCCGGCGGGCTGCTCGCCGGTGGCGAGCAGCTCCAGGATGCGGCGCCGGACCGGATCGCCCAGCACGTCGAAGGCGTGCACGGCGACAGTTATATCACCAACAGCTTATTTAAGCCAGTGCTGATGTTCCGATGAGTTTGTCGAGCTGGATCGGCAGGTCGCGGATCCGTACCCCGGTGGCGTGGTAGACGGCGTTGGCGACCGCCGCCGCCGCACCGACGATTCCGACCTCGCCGATGCCCTTCACCCCGGCCGCGTTCAGCTCGTCGTCGCGCTCGTCCAACCAGTACGCCTCGATGGACTCCACGTCCGCGCAGGCCGTGATGTGGTAGGTGCCCAGGTCGTGGTTGACCCAGTCGCCGTAGCGCTCGTCGAACAGGCCCCCCTCGTGTAGCGCCATCGACACGCCCATCGTCATGCCGCCGATGAGCTGGCTGCGCGCCGTCGTCGGGTTGACGATCCGACCGGCCGTGAACACGCCCAGCATCCGGTTGAGCCGTATCTCGCCGGTGGTCGTGTCCACCCGGACCTCGACGAACTGTGCTCCGTACGTGAACTTGGGCTTCCTGGCCTGGGCGTTCAGCTCGGCGGAGGTGTCCACCTCGGCGCTCACCTCGGCGTCCGGCGGTACCCCGTCGCGCAGCTTCCCGCGCAGCGCCTCACCGGCACGGATCACCGCCCAGCTCCAGCTCGAGGTGCCCATCGAGGCGCCGGCCACCGGGGCGGCGGGCAGCTCGCTGTCACCGATCCTGATCTCGATGCGCTCCGGCGGCACCTGCAAGGCGTCGGCGGCGACCAGCCACAGCGCCGTACGCGCGCCGGTGCCGATGTCGGTGGCGTTGATCTGGACCAGGAAACCGCCGTCGGGGCGGGCGGTGATCCGTGCCGAGGCCGGGACGGACTGGCTCGGATAGGCCGACCCGGCCACGCCGGAGCCGATGAGGAAACGCCCCTCGCGGCGGGACCGGGGTGTCGGATTCCGGTCGGCCCAGCCGAACCGCTGAGCGCCCTCGCGTAGGCAGGCCACCAGATTGCGGCTGGTGAACGGCGCTCCCTGGTCGGGGTCGATCTCGGTGTCGTTGCGGATGCGCAGCTCCACCGGGTCGATGCCGGTGGCGACGGCCAGTTCGTCCATCGCAGACTCCAGGGCGTACGCGCCGGGGCACTCGCCCGGGGCCCGCATCCAGAAGGGGGTGGGCACGTCGAGGCGGGTCACCCGGTGGGTGGTGCGGCGGTGCGGGGCCGCGTACATACTGCGGGTGTAGACGGCGACCGACTCGGTGTACTCGAGGATCTGTGAGGTCTGACTGATCGAGTCATGGCTGATCGCGGTGAGCCGCCCGTCGGTGTCGGCGGCGAGGCGGACCCGTTGGATGGTGGGGGTGCGGTAGCCGATCGGCCCGAAGATCTGCTGGCGGGTCAGCGCCAGTTTCACCGGCCGGTCCACGTGCCGGGCGGCGAGGGCGGCCAGCACCACTGCGGGCTTGGCGTACCCCTTGCTGCCGAAGCCCCCGCCGACATGCTCGGCGATCACCCGGACCGACTCCCGGGGCACGTCGAACAGTTCGGCGAGGGTGGCCCGCACCGATGTCGCGCCCTGGTTGGAGTCGTGCACGAGCAGCCGCCCGTCGGTCCACTGCGCCGTGGTGGCGTGTGGCTCCATGGGGTTGTTGTGGTAGGCCGGGGTCCGGTAGGTGGCGTCCACTCGCACCTGGGCGGCCGCGTACCCCGCGTCGAAGTCCCCCTCCGCGGTGTCCGTCGGGTAGGCGGGGTTGACGTGGTCGGGCTTGTACAGGCCCGGGTGGTCGTCAGTAAGCACTGTGGTGTGCGGTCCCGCGTCGTACTCGATGCGCACCAGCTGGGCACCCTCGCGGGCCGCCTCCAGGGTGGTGGCCACCACCACCGCGACGTACTGCCCCCGGTAGTGCACCGCGGGATCCTGGAGTAACCACAGGTTCGGCCCGGGGGTGGTCGCGAGCCGGGGCGCGTTGCCGTGGTGCACGACGGCCAGCACGCCGGGCGAGGCGAGGGCCTCCGTCGTGTCGATGTGGGTGATCCGGCCCCGCACCACCGCTGCCGGTACCACCCAGCCGTAGGTGACGCCGTCGACCGGGTACTCCATCGCGTAACGGGCCGTCCCGGTGACCTTCTCCCGGCCCTCCAGGCGCGGATGCGCCTGACCGATCGCGCCTGCGCTCACGATTGCGCCCTCCCTGCAAGTCCGCTGAGCACTCGTACGGTGATGGATCGGGTCAGGGGCAGCTTGAAGCCGTTCTCGCTGAGCGGACGGGCCTCGGCCAGCTCGGCGTCGGCGGCCCGCGCTACCAGCTCGGGGCTGAATGGGTGGCCGCGCAGCTCCTGCTCGGCCCGGTAGGCCCGCCATGGACGGTGGGCCAGCGCCCCGTACGCCAGCCGCACGTCGCGGATGACGTCACCGTCGAGGTCCAACACCGCGGCCACCGAGCCGGCGGCGAAGGCGAAGGACGCCCGGTCGCGCGCCTTGAGGTACGTCGAGCGGCGCGCGGCCGGTAGCGCCGGCAACCGTACGGCCGTGATCAGCGCACCGCGCGCCAGGGTGGTTTCGCGCTCCGGATGCGCGCCGGGTGAGCGATACAGGTCGGCTAGCGGGACGTCCCGTACACCGTCGGTGTCGTGCACCTCCACCACGGCGTCGAGCACGGCGAGGGCGACGGCCATGTCCGACGGGTTGGTGGCCACGCACTGCTCGGACCAGTCCAGCACCGCGAGGTCGCGGTTCACGCCGTGCAGGGCGGCGCATCCGCTGCCCGGGTCGCGCTTGTTGCACGCCTTGCTGGTGTCCTGGAAGTACGGGCAGCGGGTACGCTGCAACAGGTTGCCGCCCGTGGTCGCCATGTTGCGCAGCTGCCCGGAGGCGGCGGCGAGCAGGGCGCGGGTCAGTACCGGGTAGTCGCGGCGGACCGTCGGGTGGGCGGCGAGGTGGCTGTTGCGCACCGTCGCGCCGATCCGCAGCCCGCCGTCGGGCAACTCCTCGACGGTGTCCAGGGGTAGCCGGTTCACGTCCACCAGCACGTCGGGGCGCTGTACCCCGAGTTTCATGAGGTCCACCAGGTTGGTCCCGCCGGCGAGGTAGGCCGCCTGCGGCTCGGCGGCCAGCACGGCGACGGCGTCGGCAACGTCGGCCGGCCGGTGGTAGCGGAACGGCTTCATCGGACCGCCGCCGTTTCGCGGACCGCCGCGACGATGTGCGGGTACGCGGCGCAGCGGCACAGGTTGCCGGCCATCCGTTCGCGGATCTCCGCGTCGGTCAGCTCGGCCGGTGCGTCGAGGTCTTCGGTGACGGCGCTGGGCCAGCCCTGGTCGACCTCGTCGAGCATTGCCCGGGCGGAGCAGAGCTGCCCGGGGGTGCAGTAGCCGCACTGGAACGCGTCGTGGGCGATGAACGCGGCCTGCAAAGGCGACAGCTCGTCCGGACCGGCCAGCCCTTCCACGGTGAGCACCGACCGGCCGTCCAGGGTGACGGCGAGGGTCAGGCAGCTCTTTACCCGTTGACCGTCCAGCAGGACAGTGCAGGAGCCGCACTGGCCATGGTCGCAGCCCTTCTTAGCTCCGGTCAGGTCCAGGTGCTCGCGCAGCGTGTCGAGCAGCGTGGTGCGGTTGTCCAGCGTCAGCTCCCGGGGCACGTCGTTCACGGTCAAGGCCAGCCGGGACGCGTATCGCTCGTCGGTGGTTGTCTGATTCTCGGATCCTCCAGGCACGTACCCAGATTAGCTTTATGGGGACATACAGGTGTCATTAACGCGAATGCCACGTGAGGATGGTGGCCGGGATGACCGCTGGGCTGCTGCTGGCCGCCGGCGCCGGACGGCGCTACGGGCGGCCGAAGGCGCTGGTCGAGCTTGCCGGGGAGCCGCTGGTGCGGCGGGGGGTCCAGCTGCTGAACGCCGGCGGCTGCGCGCCGGTGCACGTGGTGCTCGGCGCGGGCGCGGACGAGGTGCCCGACCTGCCGGGTGCGGTGACGGTACGCCACGACCGCTGGTCCGAGGGCCTGGGCTCGTCGCTGCGCCGAGGAGTGGCATCGCTACCGCCGGACGTGCCGGCGGCCGTGGTGGTGCTCGTCGACCAGCCGTCGCTCAGCCCGGTGGCGATCCGCCGGGTCCGCGCGGCGCACACGCGCGGCGCGGTCATCGCGGTCGCCACCTACGCCGGCCGGCCGGGGCACCCGGTGCTGCTGAGCCGGGAGACCTGGCCGCTGCTGGACGACTACGCCATCGGTGACCGGGGCGCCCGCGACCTGCTGCGCGCCCGGCCGGACCTGGTGGTCGAGGTGCCCTGCGACGACGCCGGCTCCCCGGTCGACGTGGACACCCCCGCCCACCTGCCGTCGGCGTGAACGCTGCCGACCGGCAGTCGCCGCCCGGGCCGTCAGACCGGCAGTGGCCGCCCGGGCCGTCAGACCGGCAGTGGCCGCCCGGGCCGTCAGACCGGCAGTGGCCGCCCGGGGTGGCGAGAGTGGCAGTGGCCGCCCGGGGCCGTCGAAACGGCGACCCCGGGCGGCCCGACCTCACCCGCCCCCGTTCAGGCCACCGGCGTGGCGGCGCCGGTCGCGCCGGCGAGACGCTGGTGGGCGCGGATCAGCTCGGCGTAGCGCAGGCCGCTGGCCTTCACCGTGCGGCGCTGGGTGGCGTAGTCCACGTGCACCAGCCCGAACCGCTTGTCGTAGCCGTACGCCCACTCGAAGTTGTCCAGCAGCGACCAGACGAAGTAGCCGTCCAGCGGCACCCCCCGGGCCACCACCGCCGCGCAGGCCGCCAGGTGCTGTTCCAGGTGGTCGGTGCGCTCCTTGTCCTCGACGGTGTCGTCGGCGGTGACCTCGTCCGGCCACGCCGAGCCGCTCTCGGTGACGATGATCCGGCCCGGCCGGTACTCCTCGTGCACGTCGACCAGCAGCCGCTCCAGCCCGGCCGGGTACACCTCCCAGCCCATCGCGGTCTCCACCGAGCCGGGCACCGGCACCTGGCGGGCGAACGGCGCCGGACCGGACGGGTCGTCGACGATCAGCTGACGGAAGTAGTAGTTCACCCCGAGGAAGTCGGTGGGCGTGGCGATCACCGTCAGGTCGTCGCCGCGTACCGGCGGCTCGACCCCGTAGGTGGCGATCATGTCGGCGGGGTAGCCGCGGCCGTGGATCGGGTCCAGCCACCACCGGTTGACGTGCCCATCGGCCCGGCGGGCCGCCGCGACGTCCTCGGGCCGGTCGGTGGCCGCCTCGATCGGGCTGAGGTTGAGCACCAGACCCACCGAGGCCGGCCGGGCGGCGTTGGCGCGGATCGCCTGGGTGGCCAGGCCGTGCCCGAGCAGCACGTGGTGCGAGGCGTGCACCGCGCGGGTCAGGTCCCGCTCGCCGGGGGCCATGGTGCCCTCCAGGTGCCCGATCCAGCACACGCAGAGCGGCTCGTTGACGGTGCACCAGTCGGCCACCCGGTCGCCGAGGCGGCCGGCGACCACCGCCGCGTAGTCGGCGAACGCCTCGGCGGTGACGCGCTCCGGCCAGCCGCCGGCGTCCTGCAGGACCTGCGGCAGATCCCAGTGGTAGAGCGTGACGAACGGCCGAATCCCGTCGGCGAGCAGCGTGTCGACGAGCCGGTCGTAGAAGTCCAGCCCGGCGGGGTTGACCCGACCGACGCCGTCGGGCATCACCCGGGGCCAGGCCACCGAGAACCGGTACGCGTCCACGCCGAGCCGGCGCAGCAGCATGAGATCCTCCGGCCACCGGTGGTAGTGGTCGCAGGCCACCGCGCCGGTGTCGCCGTTGTCGACGTTGCCGGGGGTCGCCGAGAAGGTGTCCCAGATGGACGGCGCCCGGCCGTCGACGTCGACGGCCCCCTCGATCTGGTACGCCGCCGTGGCGACGCCCCAGAGAAAGTCGGGCGGCAGCTTGGACAGGTCCGGCACGGGAAGGTTCTCCTCTGGGGTTGGGTGACTCACTTGACCGCGCCGGCGGTGAGGCCGGCGACGAAGTAGCGCTGCAGGGCGAGGAACCCGACGACGACCGGGATGCTGACCACCAGCGAGGCGGCCATGATCTGGTTCCAGTAGACGTTGAACTGGGTGGAGTAGCCCTGCAGGCCGACGGCCAGGGTGCGGCTGCCCTCGTCGGTCATGACCGAGGCGAAGAGCACCTCACCCCAGGCGGTCATGAACGCGTACACGGTGACCGCCACGACGCCGGGCACGGCGGCCGGCAGGATGACCTGGAACAGGGTGCGCAGTGGTCCGGCGCCGTCGACCTGCGCCGCCTCGTCCAACCCGCGGGGGATCGAGTCGAAGTAGCCGACCAGCATCCAGATCGAGAACGGCAGCGAGAAGGTCAGGTACGTGATGACCAGGCCGGTACGGCTGGCGTACAGCTCGATGCCGGTGGCGTTGCCCAGGTTGACGTAGATGAGGAACAGCGGCAGCAGGAACAGGATGCCCGGGAACATCTGGGTGGACAGCACGGTCACCGAGAAGACGCCCCGACCGCGGAACCGGTACCGGCTCACCGCGAACGCGGCGAAGATGGCCACCGCCACCGAGCAGACCGCCGCGATGCTCGACACCACGAGGCTGTTCACCAGGTACCGGGCCAGCGGCACGGTGCTCCACATGTCGACGAACGGTTGCAGGGTCGGCCGGCTGGGCCACCAGGTGAAGCCGTTCTGGACGTCCTGCAACGGCTTCGCCGCCGAGGTGACCATCACGTACAGCGGTATGACGACGAAGAGGGTGAGCAGGGTCAGCACGATGCGCCGGCCCCAGCGCTCACCGGCGGTCTCACGCATGGTCGTCCCTCCGGCGGTTGGTGATCAGCAGGTACGCGGCCGAGACGACCAGCAGGAACAGCAGCAGTGCCACCGACATCGCCGAGCCGGACCCGAAGTCCCAGGTCTTGAAGGAGCTGCGGTAGATGTGGATGGAGATCAGGTCGGCCTGCTCGGGCGCCGAGCCGCCGAAGAGCACGAACGGAGTGTTGAAGTCGTTGAAGGTCCAGAGGAACAGCACCAGCAGCAGCACCAGGTTCACCGGCCGCAGCATGGGCAGGGTGACCGAGCGTAGTCGGCGCCAGAACCCGGCGCCGTCGATCGCGGCGGCCTCGTACAGCTCGCCAGGCACGTTCTGCAGCCCGGCCATCAGGCAGAGGAACGCGAACGGCCAGTTGCGCCAGACCGACACCACCAGCAGCGACCAGAAGCTGTTGTCGCCGATCAGCCAGAACGGCCGGGTGTCCATCAGCCCGAGCTGGTCGACGAGGACGTGGTTGACCAGGCCGGTGTCGCGTTGCAGCAGGAAGCTCCAGGTGATCACGGCGGCGTAGACCGGCAGGGCGTACGGGGTGAGGAACAGCGCCCGCAGGATCGCCCGACCCCGGAAGGGCCGTTGCAGGACGACGGCCGCCGCGATGCCGAGCAGCCAGGCGAACCCGACCGAGAGCAGGCTGTAGACCAGCGTCACCCAGAACGAGTGCAGCAGCTCCTTGCCGGCGGCGCTGTTCAGGTCGAGCGTCGCCCGGTAGTTCTCCAGCCCGACGAAGGGGGCGGTGGACCAGTCGCGGATGTGGAACTGGGTCAGCTCCAGCAGGCTCATCCAGACCCCGACCACCATCGGGATCACGTGGATGGCGAGTTCCAGCACGATGGCCGGTGCGAGCAGCAGGTACGGCAGGAGCGAGCGGCGTGGGCCGCGGGGCCGGCGGGCCGGCACCCGGGCGGGTGACCCGGCCCGGGGTTCGCGCCGGTCGGCGTCCGGCGCGGTGGTGCTGGTTGCCATCGGGGTCCTCTCGGAGGCGGTGGCCGTGGCCGGGCTCAGCGCCCGGCCACGGCCACCGGTGACGCCTGGGTCAGCGCATCTTCTGCTGCGCGTCGGTCAGCTTCGCCTTCACCGACGCCTCGGTGACCGGCTTGCCGCTGGCCGCGTCCGCGAACAGCTCCTTCATCGCGGTGCCGACCAGGGTCTCGAAGGTGCTCTCCTCGGGCACCTGCGGCAGCGGGGCCGCGGTGGTGACCAGGGTCTCCTGGATCGTCTTCTGCTCGGTGGCGCTGAACGCCGGGTCGGAGCCTGCGGTCTTCACCGCCGGCAGCGAGCCGTACGTCTTGTTGAGGATCGTCTGCTCCTCGTCGCTGGTCATGAACTTCACGAAGCTCAGCGCGCCGTCCTTGTTCTTGGTGTGCTTGAAGACGGCCATGTTGATCCCGGCGACCATGCTGTTGATCTTCTTGCCGCCGGCCGGCGGGCTGGCCAGGAACGGCACCGGGGCCACCCCGTACGCGTCGGCGGGCATGTTCTGCGTCTTCAGGTTCGAGCCGGCGGACTGCCAGAGCAGCATGGCGGCCTTGCCGTTGGCGAAGTCGGACACCGACTGGTTCTGCGCGTACTCGGCGTTGCTCGGGTTGGTGATCTTGTCGGCGGCCATGAAGTCGATGTAGCGCTTGATCGCCGAGACGTTCTGCGGGGTGTCGAAGGTCGGCTTGCCGGCCGAGTCGAACCACTCACCGCCGTACTGCTGGCTGAAGGTGAAGGCGTGGTGGGCGTTCTCCGACGGGTTGGCCCCCTCGATCGCCAGGCCCCACTTGCCGCCGGTGCTGAGCTTCTTGCCGTACTCGGCGAGTTGCTCCCAGGTGGTCGGCGGCGCGGTGATGCCGGCGTCGGCGAACGACTTCTTGTTGTAGTACAGGCTGTACGCCATGCTGTAGAGCGGCACGGCGGCCGGCGGCTTGCCGGGGGCGCCAGCGGCGGCGAGCGCGGCGGGCACGATCCGGTCCTTGCCGCCGACGGCCTGCAGGGTGGCGTCGTCGAACTCGACCAGCGCGCCGGTGGCCTGCAACGACGCCGACCAGGTGTTGCCGATGTTGACCACGTCCGGGCCCTTGCCCGAGGTGGCGGCCGCGAGCAGCCGGTTGAGCAGGTCAGACCAGGGGACCACCTCGACGGTGACCTTGATGCCGGTCTGCTTCTCGAACTTGTCCAGCTCGGGCTGGAGGATGGTCTTGTCGGCCTCCAGGCTGGCACCCTGGTTGCTGGCCCAGTAGGTGAGCGTCTTCGGCGAAGCGGCGGAGTCGTCGCCGGAGCCGCCGCAGGCCGTCAGTGAGGCGGCGGCCAGTACGGCGGCGGTGAATATCCCGAGGTGTCGTCTCGACACGGTCAGCCCTTCCGGTGCGTGGTGGGGGTCCGCCGGACTCCGTCGTCGATAGGGGTCGGGGCGACGGTCGGCCGGCTGCGGACAGGGTTCGGGGGTGCGCCGTCGGGTGTCCGTCGGCGTTTCCCGGGAGTTACATCACGGCTTAATTTATGTCGTCATTAAAGTTGCTGGCTGGTGGGTCGTCAAGCACGGGGCGGTTACAGTCGCCTCGAACGGCCGACGGGAACGAGGTGACGAGTGGAGCTGGTGCGTGCCACCAACCGCAGCGTGCGGCTGCGCAACCGGTCCGCCCTGCTGACCAAGCTCTTCCTCGACGGCCCGCTCACCCGGCAGGACCTGGTGCGCAGCACCGGGTTGAGCCAGCCGGCGGTGAGCAACGTGGTGGCCGACCTGATCGACGAGGGGCTGGTCGCCGAGGCCGGCGCCGCCGAGTCCGACGGTGGCCGCCCCAGCATGCTGCTGCGGATCGCGCCCCGCTTCGCCTTCGTGATCGGCGTCGACGTCGGCGAGACCCGGGTCCGGGTCGAGCTGTTCGACTTCGCGATGACCCTGCTGGCCAGCGTCGAGTACCCCCTCGACCCGGCGCGCACCGAACCCGACCTGGTGGCCGGGCACGTGCTGGCCGGCATCGGCGCGGTGACCGGGCAGGCCGGCGTGGCCCCCGCCGACGTGCTCGGGGTCGGCGTCGGCGTCTCCGGCGTGGTCGAGCAGGGCGTCGAGGCGGTCGTGCACGCCCAGGCCCTCGGCTGGGACCGGGTGCCGCTGGAACGCCTGATCGGCGCCGGCACCGACCTGCCGCTGCACATCGACAACGGCGCGAAGACCCTCGGCCAGGCCGAGATGTGGTTCGGCGCCGGCCGAGGTGCCCGGCATGCCGTCTTCGCGCTGGTCGGCTCCGGTGTCGGCGCGTCGGTGGTGACCAACGGAGCCACCTACCGGGGCGCGTCCAGCAGCGCGGGGGAGTGGGGGCACACCACCCTGGTGTACGGCGGCCGGGCCTGCCGGTGCGGCGCGCGCGGCTGCCTGGAGGCGTACGTGGGCGCGGAGGCGATCATCGACCGCTACCGCGAGGCGCGTCGGGGTCGCGCCGTGCCGGGCGAGGACGAGGAGTCGCAGCTCGCCGCGCTGGTCGCCGCCGCCACGTCGTCGGCCACCGCTCGCCGGGTGCTGGACGACACCGCCGGCTACCTCGGCGCGGGGGTGGCCAACCTGATCAACCTGTTCAACCCCGAGCGGGTGGTGCTCGGCGGCTGGGCGGCGATGGCGCTGGGTGACCTGCTGCCGGCGGTCCGCGAGGCCGCCGGGCGGCAGGCGCTGCGCCAGCCGTACGAGCAGGCGTCGATCGAACTGTGCCGCCTCGGCGTCGACGCGGTGGCGCTGGGAGCGGCCACCCTCCCGATCGCCCGCTTCCTCACCGAAGGCGGCGTCCGCCGCTGACCCCCCTTTGGTGATCAAGAGGTTTGCGTCAGGAATCAGGCTCGTCCTGACGCAAACCTCTTGATCACCGGCGGATGGGGCGGGGGCCCGGACAGGGCGACGGTGGCGCGGGCGGCAAATTACACAAAAGTGAGCCCTCGGGATAAATAACAGTGTTATAGATCGATCCCTTGACGCCGTCGCAATCTCGCCGCAACACTCCTACGAGAGCGCTCTCCTCCCCGCGGCGCCGCATCGGCGGCACCACCCACGGCACCACGGGCGAGTCTGACCCCCACCCGCGTGGCGTCCGTAACGCCCTATCGACAGGCGATGTCATGACATCTCGTGCTACATCCGTACGCCCGCGTCCCCGGCGTACCACCCGGCACCTCCTCGCCGGACTCGCCGTGACCCTGGTCGCGGCCCTGACCCCCGCCGTCGCCACCGCCCCGGCGCAGGCCGCTCCCACCCTGCTGTCCCAGGGTCGTCCGGCGACCGCCTCGTCCACCGAGAACGCCGGCACCCCGGCCTCGGCCGCCGTCGACGGCAACACCGGCACCCGCTGGGCCAGCGCCGCCAGCGACCCGCAGTGGCTGCGCGTCGACCTCGGCAGCACCCGGACGATCTGCCGGGTCGTGCTCACCTGGGAAGCCGCGTACGCCCGGGCCTTCCAGCTGCAGACCTCGGCCGACGGCACCACCTGGACCACGATCTACTCGACCACCACGGCCACCGGCGGCACGCAGTCCCTCAGCGTCACCGGCAGCGGCCGGTACCTGCGGATGTACGGCACCGCCCGGGGCACCGCCTACGGCTACTCGCTGTGGGAGCTGGCGGTGAACACGACCGGCGGCGGCACCACCGAACCCCCGGTCGGCACGACCGACCCGTACAACCCCAACCTCGGGCCGAACACGTACGTCTTCGACCCGAGCACGCCGACGTCGACCATCCAGAGTCGACTGAACACGCTCTTCACCCAACAGGAGACCAACCAGTTCGGCCCGCAGCGTTACGCGGTGCTGTTCAAGCCCGGCACCTACACCGCCGACGTCAACCTCGGCTTCTTCACCCAGGTCGCCGGGCTCGGCATGAGCCCGGACGACGTCAACCTCAACGGCCACGTCCGCACCGAGGCGTTCTGGATGGGCGGCAACGCCACCCAGAACTTCTGGCGGGCCGCCGAGAACCTCTCGGTCACCCTGCCCGCCGGGCAGACCGTGGAGCGCTGGGCGGTGTCGCAGGCCGCGCCGTACCGGCGGATGCACCTGCGCGGCGCGCAGAACCAGATCCAGCTCTGGAACGGCGGCGACGGCTGGTCCAGCGGCGGTCTGCTGGCCGACACCCGCATCGACGGCCTGGTCGTCTCCGGCTCGCAGCAGCAGTGGTACTCGCGTAACAGCGAGTTCGGCAACGGCTGGACCGGCTCGGTGTGGAACATGGTCTTCCAGGGGGTCGTCGGCGCGCCGGCGCCGAGCTTCCCCAACCCGTCGCACACCGTCATCGCGCAGACCCCGACGGTCCGGGAGAAGCCGTTCCTCTACGTCGACGGCAGCGGTGAGTACCGGGTCTTCGTGCCCTCGCTGCGCGCCAACTCCACCGGCACGAGCTGGTACAACAAGACCCCGGCCGGGTCGTCCATCTCGCTGTCGCAGTTCTACGTCGTCCAGCCCGGCACCAGCGCCGCCACCATCAACGCGGCCCTCGCCCAGGGGCGGCACCTGCTGTTCACCCCGGGCGTGCACCACGTCACCGAGCCGATCCAGGTCAACCGGGCCGACACGGTCATCCTCGGCCTCGGCCTGGCCACCATCCAGGCCGACAACGGCGCGGTGGGCATGCGGGTGGCCGATGTGGACGGCGTCAAGGTGGCCGGCATCATGTTCGAGGCCGGTACGACCAACTCGCCGGTGCTGATGGAGGTCGGGCCGTCCGGCTCGTCCGCCAGCCACGCCACGAACCCGACCTCGCTGCACGACGTGTTCTTCCGCATCGGCGGGCCGCACGTCGGCAAGGCCACCAACACGCTGACCGTCAACAGCGACAACGTGATCGGCGACCACATGTGGCTGTGGCGGGCCGACCACGCCGCCAGCGGCGTACCGACCGGGTGGACGCTCAACACGGCCGACACCGGGCTCACCGTCAACGGCGACAACGTCACCATGTACGGCCTCTTCGTCGAGCACTACCAGAAGTACCAGACCGTCTGGAACGGCAACGGCGGCCGGACGTACTTCTACCAGAACGAGCTGCCGTACGACGTACCGAACCAGGCGGCCTGGATGAACGGGTCGACCAGGGGTTACGCCGCCTACGAGGTCGCGGACTCGGTGACCAGCCACCAGGCGTGGGGGCTGGGCAGCTACAGCTACTTCAACGTCAACCCGGCCGTCGTCGAGGAACGGTCCTTCGAGGTGCCCGTCAACCCGAACGTGCGCTTCACCAACATGGTCACCGTCTCCCTCGGTGGCGTCGGCACCATCAACCGGGTGATCAACAACGCCGGTGGCACCGCGAACGCGGCCAACCAGACGGTGTACCTGACCACCTACCCGTGACCGGGGTGCCCGCGCCGGCCCGATCCGTCTGACGGCCCGGGCCGGCCGGGACGCACCCTGGGCCGAGCCGGCCCGGTCCCGCCGAGACCGGGCCGGCCTCGGTCGTCCCCGTCAACCCGCCAGCACCTCGGCCGCCGCCCGTTCACCGGCGCGCACCGCGCCCTCCAGGTAGCCGCTCCAGCGGGTCGCCGTCTCGGTGCCCGCCCAGTGCACCCGCCCCACCGTCGCCCGCAACGAAGGGCCGTACGTCCGCCAGGCGCCGGGGGTGAGCGCACCGCTGAAACACCCCCGGGTCCACTCGTCGGCCGACCAGTCGTACTCGACGAGGTCCACCGGATCCTCGGCGTGCGGCCCGACCACGGCGGCGAACGCCTCCAGCAGGCACTGCCGCCGCCGCGCGGGGGCCATCTCCCGCAGCACGGCGGCGTCGGAGGAGTAGCTGAACCCGGTCAGCACCCCGAGCGGCGAGGTCGGTGTGGAGTTGTCGACCGTCTCGGTGAGCAGACCCGCGCTGCTGGTGGCCACGCCGGAAAGTCCGTCGGCACGCCAGAACGGCTCCGGGTAGACGGCGTGCACCTTCAGCGCCGAACCCATCGGCATCCGTTGGGTGAGCCCGTCGCGCAGCGCGGGCAGCGGCGGGTCGTACCGGATCCGGCCGGCCAGTGCCGGCGGCACGGCGACCACCGCCGCGTCGGCGTCGACGCGCCCGGTGTCCGTCCACGCCGTCACCCCGTCGACGCTCTGGCCGATCGTCCGCACCGGTGCGGCGAGGGTCAGCGCCCCCGGCGGCAGCGCCGCCGCCATCCGTTCGGCCAGCAGCGGCGGCCCACCCACGATCCGGTCCTGCTGCGCGCCGCCGGCCATCCCCAGCAGCGGTCCGGTGCCGCCGGCGCTGCGCAGGTAGAACAGCAGATGCAGCAGGGACACCTCGTCCGCGCCGGTGGCCAGCAGCCCGCCGGCGAGCAGCCGCCCGAGGTAGGCGGCGGTGTCGTCGTCCCCGGCCGTGCCGCGCAGCCACCCGCCGAGGATCGTCCGGTCCCACTGCGCGGCCTCCGGGGCCTGCCAGGGTGCCGCCGGGTCCAGCCGCGCGGCGTACTCGTCGAGCAGGCCGAGCACCCGGCCGACCTGCGCCGGCGGTTCGGCGCGGCGCTGTCCGGCCCAGAGCAGCACGGATGCGCCGAGCGCCGCCGTGGCGAAGGTGTCCAGTCCGTGCTCGGCGACCAGCGCGTACATCCGGTCCTGGGTCGGGCCGATCCACTGGGCGCCCAGGTCGAGTTGGGTGCCGTCGGCCAGCCGGCGGGTCAGCACCCGCCCGCCGACCCGGTCGCGGGCCTTCAGCACCCGCACCCGGGCGCCGGCGCGACTGAGCGCCAGCGCGGCCGCGAGCCCGGAGAAGCCGGCGCCGACCACGACCACCCGCATGCCGTCGCTCACCGGCGCCGCTTACCCGCCAGCACCCGGCGCATGACTCGCCGACCTGTTTCCCGCCGGCCTGTCGATTCGGGCGGCGGCCGATCGTGTGGAGGATGAGAGGCCGGCGATCGTCCGGCCGCCACGCGAGGAGCGACGATGACGCTCTACGTCGACGGTGACCTGGTGACGCTGCCCGAGCAGGACCGCGACCGGTGGGACACCAGCCTGATCGCCGAGGGACAGGCGCTGGTCCGCCGCTGCCTGCGCCGCGACCGGCCCGGCCCGTACCAGATCCAGGCCGCGATCGCCGCCGTGCACAGCGACGCGTCGCGCGCCGCCGACACCGACTGGACGCAGATCCTTGCGCTGTACGACCAGCTGGCGGTGGTCGCCCCCGGCCCGGTGGTGGCGCTGAACCGGGGCGTCGCGCTCGCCGAGGTGGCCGGCGCGGCGGACGCGCTGGCCGAGGTGGACCGCCTCGACCTCACCGGCTACCACGTGTACCACGCGGTCCGTGCCGACCTGCTGGCCCGCCTCGGCCGGGGCGGGGCGGCCGTCGAGGCGTACCGGACGGCCGTCGCCCGGACGGACAACGCGGCCGAACGGGCCTTCCTCGCCGCCCGCGCGGCGGCCCTGGCGGCGCGTTTGCCGGCGGGGTAGGCCGGGAAACCGAGGCGCCGGCCGCAGCCGTGCAGGGGAGGGGCCATGGCGTACCGCCCGACCGTCGCCGACACCGTGCCCGACCTGTCCACCCTCACGCTCGGCGTGGAGGAGGAATACCTGCTGCTCGACCCGGACAGCGGGCGGAACCTGCCGGTGGCCGACCAGGTGCTCGCCGCGCTGCGCGGCCCCGTCCGCGACCAGAGCCGCCAGGAGTTCCGGCACAGCATGGTGGAGATGGTCACCCCGGCCTGCGCCGACCTCGGCGACCTGCGCGCACACCTGGTGACGCTGCGCCGCTCCGCGGTCGTGGCCGCCGCGGCGGCCGGGGCGCGGCTGGTGGCGGTCGGCGCGACCCCGATCGCCGAGCCGCACCGGACGGTGCCCGACGAACCGCGCTACCACGCGATGTCGCGCCGGTACGGGCCGGTGGCGCACGACCCGGCGGTCTGCGGCTGCCACGTGCACGTCGGGCTGCCCGACCGGGAACTGGCCGTGCAGGTCTGCAACCACCTGCGGGTGTGGCTGCCGGTGGTGCAGGCCATCACCACCAACTCGCCGCTGCACGACGGGTCCGACACCGGCCACGCCAGTTGGCGGTCGATGCAGCTGGAACGCTGGCCCAGCATCGGCCCGACACCGTACTTCGACTCCGCCGCCGACTACGACCGCACCGTCGACGAGCTGATCGCCGCCGGCATCATGCTCGACGCCGCGATGGTCTACTGGTACGCGCGGCCGTCGTCGGCGTACCCGACGGTGGAGGTGCGCGTCGGCGACGTCTGCCCGGAGGTGGACGACGCGGTGCTGGTCGCCGCGCTGGTCCGGTCCCTCGTCGCCACCCTCGCCGACGAGGTGCGCGCCGGGGTGACCGCCCCGCCCGTGCGGGACTGCCTGGTCGCCGCGGCGCACTGGCGGGCCGCCCACGACGGCCTCGACGGCGAGCTCATCGACCTGCGAGGCGGTGGCACCCAGCCGGCCTGGGACCTCGTCGACGACCTGATGGCGGTGATCGCGCCGGCCCTGCTGCGCCACGGCGACCTGGGCTACGTGCTGGCGCAACTGGCCCGGCTGCGCCGCGACGGCACCGGCGCGACCCGACAGCGGCGCGTGTGGGAGCGCACGGGCGACCTGCGCGCGGTCATCGACGACCTCGCCGCCCGTACCGCCGCCGGCTGACCCTCTCGGCGCTCAGCGGACGGCGTGGCTCTGCAGCCACAGCTCCAGCAGACCCAACTGCCACAGCTTGTTGCTGCCGGCCGCCGCCTCGGCCCGGTCCGGCTCGGCGAGCAGCCGCGCCACGTACTCCGGGCGGAACAGCCCGCGCTCGCGCGCCTCCGGCGCCTGCAACGCCTCGGCGACCAGCTCGCGCACCGGCCCGTCCACGTTACGCAGGGCGGGCACGGGAAAGTAGCCCTTCGGCCGGTCGATCACCTCGCCCGGCAGCACCTCCCGGGCGACCGCCTTGAGCACACCCTTGCCGCCGTGCGCCACCTTGTGCTGCGGCGGGCAGTGCGCCGCGAGGGTGACCAGGTCCTGGTCGAGGAAGGGGGTGCGCACCTCCAGCCCCCACGCCATGCTCATGCTGTCCACCCGCTTCACCGGGTCGTCGGGCAGCATCAGGTGGGTGTCCAGGCGCAGCACGGCGTCCAGCGCCGTCTGCGCCCCGGGCGTGGCGAGGTGTTCGGTGAGCAGGTCCCGGCTGGCGTCGTGCTCCAGCGCGTACGCCGGGCCGACGATGCCGCGCAGCTCGTCGTGGCCCCGGTCGAAGAACGCGGCGGCGAACGTCTCGTCGGCGCCGTGCCGGGGTGCCTCGACCAGGGGCTGGTGGTAGCCGTAGCCGGCGAACACCTCGTCGGCGCCCTGCCCCGACTGGGCCACCTTCACGTGCCGCGCCACCTGCTCGCAGAGCAGGTGGAAGGCGACCACGTCGTGGCTGCCCATCGGCTCGGTCATCGCCAGCACGGCACGGTTCAGGGCGGGCACCAGGTCGTCGTCGGCCAGCCGAATCCGGTGGTGGTCGGTGTCGTACGCGCGGGCCACCAGGTCGGAGTAGCGGAACTCGTCGCCGGCCTCGCCGCCACGGCTGTCGAAGCCGATGCTGAACGTGCGCAGGTGCTGCTGGCCGGCCTCGGCGAGCAGCGCCACGATGAGGCTGGAGTCCAGCCCGCCGGAGAGCAGCACCCCCACCGGCACGTCGGCCACCAGCCGTCGACGCACGGCGGTGCGCAGCGCGTCCCCGATGGCGGCCCGCCACTCGGTGGCGTCCATCCGCGCGTCGGCCGGTTCGCGTACGTAGTCGGGTCGCCAGTACACCTCCTCGCGGCTGCGCCCGTCCGCCTCGACGATCCGCAGGGTGGCCGGCGGCAGCTTGCGGACGCCGCGCAGCACGGTGCGCGGCGCGGGCACGATGGAGTGCCAGGACAGGTAGTGGTGCAACGCCACCGGGTCGATGCCGGTGTCCACGTCGCCGGCGCGCAGCAGCGCGGGCAGGGTGGAGGCGAAGCGGAGCCGACCGGGGGTCTCGGCGAGGTAGAGCGGTTTGATGCCGAGCCGGTCGCGGGCCAGGACGAGGCGCCTGCGTACCCGGTCGACCAGCCCGATGGCGAACATGCCGACGAGGTGGTCGACGAAGCGGTCACCCCAGTGCGCGTACGCGACCAGGATCACCTCGGTGTCGCTGGTGGAGTGAAAGGCGTACCCGGCGCGGATCAGCTCCTCGCGCAGGTCGGGATAGTTGTAGATGCACCCGTTGAAGACCAGGGCCAGGCCCAGGTCGTCGCGCACCATGGGTTGGCCGCCCGCGTCGGACAGGTCGATGATGGTCAGCCGGCGGTGTCCGAGGGTCACCCATTCGTCGGTGAACAGTCCCTCGTCGTCCGGGCCGCGCGAGCGCATCGCCTCGGTCATCCGGGTGACCGCCGCCGCGTCGGGCGGCCGGCCGTCGAACCGCGCCTCCCCGCTGATCCCGCACATCAGGCGGGGCGATGGGTCAGGTGTGGCATCAGCGGCACAGCGTCCTCCTGTCACCTCGTCCCCGAACGGGGCCGCTGGCTACCCGGGTGCGCGGTGGTTATGTGCGCAGGGCGCGGTGGTTATGTGCGCACGGCGCGGGCGTTGTGTGTGCAGGGCGCGGGCCGGCTTGGCGTGGTCGGTGTCGCACCGGTGGGCAGGTCAGCCGCGCAGGGTGCGCAGGATGCGGGCCAGTTCGGCGCGGTCGGTGGCGGGCAGGTGGCCGAAGAAGCGGTCCGCCTCGGCCCGCCGGGCGGCCCGGATGGCGGTGCTGACCCGTACGCCCTCCTCGGTGAGCGCGACCAGGGTGGCCCGCCGGTCGGCCGGGTCGGGTCGCCGCTCGACGAGCCCCCGGGCCTGCAGGTCGTCGATGACCTCGGTGGCCGAGCGCGGCGCGATGCGCAGGTGCTCGGCGAGGGTGCCGGGGCGTACCTCACCGTGCCGGGCCAGCACGACGAGGGCCCGGGACTGGCTGGGGGTGATCTCCCAGGGCGCCAACGCCTCGCGCGTCTGGCGGCGCAGACGGGACGCGACGGCCCAGAACGTCTCGGCCAGGCTCTCGTCGTCGCCGCTCTCGGCGGTGTCCTCGGTCACCGGAATACGGTAACAGGCGATACGGTTGTACCCTCATGTTGAGGTAACCTCAGCATATCCCGATCGAGAGGCAGTCCCCCTTGGAACCCACCCCGATGGGCCGCGACCGCGGCCACCGCACCGTCAGCGCCGAAGAGAAGACGCAGGCCCGCCAGGTGTCCCTGCGCCGCATCGGCCGCCTGTTCACCCCGCACCGGCCGGCGCTGGCCGCCGTCACCGCGATCATCGTGCTCTCCTCGATCATCGCGATGGCCACCCCGTTCCTGCTGCGCGCCGTGATCGACCGCGCCCTCCCGCAGGGCGACGTGACCCTGCTGGTCTGGCTCGTCCTCGGCATGGTCGCCGTGGCGGCGGTGACCTCCGCGCTCGGCGTCGTGCAGACCTGGATCTCCACCCAGGTCGGGCAGCGGGTCATGCACCGGCTGCGCACCGACGTCTTCAGCCACCTCCAGCGCCAGTCGCTGGGCTTCTTCACCCGCACCCGCACCGGCGAGGTGCAGTCCCGCATCACCAACGACATCGGCGGCATGCAGTCGGTGGTCACCTCCACCGCCACCGCCGTCGCGGCCAACCTCACCACGGTGGTCGCCACCGCGGTCGCCATGGTCGCGCTCTCCTGGCAGCTGTCCCTCGTCTCCCTCGTCGTGCTGCCGCCGGCGATCTGGCTGACCCGCCGCGTCGCCCGGATGCGCCGCGAGATCACCGCCCAGCGGCAACGCGAACTCGCCGACCTCAACGTCACCGTCGAGGAGGGCCTGTCGATCAGCGGCGTGCAACTGGCCAAGACCCTCGGCACCGGCCCCGCGCTCATCGACCGGTTCACCGCCTCCTCGGCGCGCCTCGTCGACCTGGAACTGCGCAGCGAGTTGGCCGGCCGGTGGCGGATGGCCTCGATGAGCATCATCTTCGCCGCCGTACCGGCGGTCATCTACCTCGCCGCCGGCCTGCCCGGCACCGCCGGCACGCTGAGCATCGGCACCCTGGTCGCCTTCACCGCCCTGCAGGGTGGCCTGTTCCGGCCGCTGATGGGGCTGCTCAACGTGGGCGTCTCGCTCACCGCGTCGCTGGCGCTGTTCGCCCGGATCTTCGAATACCTCGACCTGCCGGTCGACGTGGCCGACCCCGCCGAGCCGGTCCGCCTCGACCCCACCCGGGTCCGCGGCGACCTGCGCCTGGAGGACGTCACCTTCGGATACCCGGGCAGCGACACCGCCGCGCTCGCCGGGATCACCCTCGACGTGCCCGCCGGCACCAGCCTCGCCCTGGTCGGCGAAACCGGCTCCGGCAAGAGCACCCTCGCCGGGCTGATCAGCCGGCTGCACGACCCGACCGCCGGCCGGGTCACCATCGACGGCGTCGACCTGCGCGACCTGCGCCTCGCCGACCTGGCCGGGATCGTCGGCGTGGTCAGCCAGGAGACGTACCTGCTGCACACCACCGTCCGGGAGAACCTGCGCTACGCCCGTCCGGACGCCACCGACAGCGAGATCACCGACGCCGCCCGCGCCGCCCAGATCCACGACCTCATCACCGGCCTGCCCGACGGGTACGACACCATGGTCGGCTCGCGCGGCCACCGGTTCTCCGGCGGCGAGAAGCAGCGCCTCGCCATCGCCCGGACGCTGCTGCGCGACCCGCGCATCCTGGTCCTCGACGAGGCCACCAGCGCGTTGGACACCGAGACCGAGCGGGCCGTGCAGCGCGCGTTCGACGTGCTCGCGCGGGGGCGTACCACGATCACCATCGCCCACCGCCTCTCCACCGTGCGCGACGCCGACCAGATCGCGGTGCTCGACCACGGCCGCATCGTCGAATCCGGCGACCACG
Organism: Micromonospora sp. NPDC050695; assembly: GCF_040654415.1. Lineage (NCBI taxonomy): Bacteria > Bacillati > Actinomycetota > Actinomycetes > Micromonosporales > Micromonosporaceae > Micromonospora > Micromonospora sp. NPDC050695. Next base: position 9,284 of record NZ_JBFAHZ010000002.1, on the reverse strand, counting down.
ACAGCCTGCTGAACCGCAACGGCCGCTACGCAACCCTGGCAGCCTGACGCCTCGCCGTGCCGCCGTGTGTTGCCCCATGATCGTTGACGTCTGAGCGACTCGACACGCCGAGAGTTGTGCAGCTGAGCTGCCACCGATCATGGTGGGCTAGCAGAACGTGGGCGCGCGTGGGGGTTTTCCACACCGGGACCGCTGTCCACAGAGGCCGAGGTGGGGTCCTTGCGGACCTTGGGGGCGGAGCCGCACGGTCCGGCCTGTGAACTCAGTTCTGCGGGAACTGGTGGAGTTGTCCGGCGGGTTTCGTCACCCGTGCGGCGGCGACGCAGGTGGTGCCGGAGTGGGCGCTGACGCGGGCCTGCCGCGGCGGTGAGCTGGTGCGGGTACTGCCGCAGGCTTACGTGGCGGCGCACCTGGTGGGCAACCGACCGGGCGCCCCGGTCCTGCAGCGGCTCGACCCCCGTGTGGCCCAACTCGCGGTTCTCGCCTGGGCGCAGGGGTGCGCCGCACTCAGTCATCTCAGCGCGCTCGACGCGTGGGGCCTGCGCCCGCAGATCGCGGGAGACCCGCTGCATCTCAGCGCGCCGATGACCCTTGGCCTGCGGACGCGACCGGGATTGGTGATGCATCGACGTGGGGGTTTCGTCATCGCGCCGCCGCACGTGCTCGTCCGGAAAGGACTGGCCGTGACCCGTCTCGAGCAGACCATCGTCGACTCGTGGCCGATGCTGCCGTCCGCCGAGCGGCACGCCCCGGTGATCCGCGCGGTCAACGACTGGCTGACCACCCCCGCGCGGCTGGCGGTCGCCCTGGACGGTGTGCCGAAGCTGATCGACCGGGCAGCCTTGCGGACGCTGCTGACCAGACTCGCCGACGGATGCCGCAGTCCGCTGGAGATCTGGGGACACGAACACGTCTTCACCGGCACGGCCATGCCAGCATTCCGTCGGCAGGTGCCGATGCGTCTCGGGAGGCGCACCGTGTATCTCGACATGTTCGCCGAGCGGGAACGGGTCAACATCGAACTCGACGGGGCCACCGCCCACGGGGATCCGCGCCAGCGGGAGATCGACCTGCGCCGGGACGCTCTGCTGGCGACCGTCGGGATCCTGGTGGTCCGCTTCGCCCACCGTCGCCTGGTTTACGAGGCGACGACGTACGCGCGGAGACACGTGCCATCCTTGCGACCCGCAGTGCGGCGTGACCGTCGAGCCGATGGGAGGCGAGACCCGGAACATCCGCTTCCGCCGCTACGACCTAGCCCCGCCATCCGCCAGGGTCAGCGTCCTGCTCGACGAGATCAGCCGCGACCCGACCGGCATCTTCCGGGGCTGACGAGATGCCCTGGCGGTGAGGGCCCTCCCTGCCCCGAGTTGATGCGAAGAATGCGAGGCAGGGACGGAGGCCGGCGAGTTGGACGAAGATCTCGCGTTTGGCGGTCGCGTTGCCTCGGCGGTTGATGACGTATCCGGTCAGCCAGACCCAGCCCTGGTACGTCGGCCGGTCGGACACCGAGACCACGCGGAAGGTCAGCGCGCGGTCCCCGGAAAACTGCACCGAGGCCCGGCCGTCGATGACGAGCAGGTCGCCGGGGGCAGGGCGCGCGGTCACCAGTGGCCGGAGTTGCGGTGCTGCTCCTGCGACGGCGGGCACTCTCGCGCGTGCATGGTCTGCCAGTCACGCAGTGCCCGCTTGATCCGGTCGTTCTCCTGGCTGAGCAGCCGTACCGTGTCGTTGAGCATGGCGAGCTCGTCGGCCACCCGGGCCTGGAACTCGCGTACCTCATCGGGGTCGACGCCGCGCCGGCGCGCGGCGAACTCGCGGGTCCGCACCTCGTGCGGCGTCAACCGGGCCGGGTAGCCGGCGGGGTAGGGCTGGCCACCTCGATACACCTGAGCCACGACGATCCAATCTGCGGGCAGGCGGGAGCGCGGAAGGTCCTTGCGGTGGTCTGGGGGCGGGCCGTCCGCGGGCGACCCCGCCCGCTCGGCCGCCGCAGCCCGTTCGGCGGTACGACGGCAGAGCAGTCCGGTGGGTCGGGACGGGCACACGCACCCGCCCCGACCAGGGGGTGAGCCGAACTCGTTGCCACGCGAGGATCGGCCCGGGACCAACATAGCTAGACATGCTAGTTGAGTCAACGTTGCTTGTTAGGTGCGTCGCGGTGTGATCAAATCGGGTTGCCACGCGAGGAGTGCCATGCGAGAAGTGCCGGATTACTGGCGCATCGCCGATGATGTGATCGCCGACGTCAGGTCGAAGAAGTTGAAGCCGGGGGAGAAGCTGCCCTCGATCTCTGAACTGCGTGCTCGCTACGACGTCAGCCACGGGACGGTGCAGATGGCCTACGCCCGGCTGGAGGCGCTGCGGGTTATCCGGCGGCAGCAGGGCAAGGGCGTGTTCGTGACCGACCCGAAGACGTGGATGCGGGAGCCGTAGATGGCGGCCCGGCCACTTCTACGAGCGCAGGGCGGCAGCGAGGCCGGTGGCATTGACACGTACCGTTTCGCATTCCATGGTCGATGGACTCATCCCTCCGTCGAAGGGCCGCAGGATGGTCAGCAGCGAACACAGGTACGTCATCGTCGGGGCGGGACCCGCCGGACTACAACTGAGCTACTACCTCCAGCAGCACGGCGCCGATTACCTGACGCTGGAGAGTGGCGACGGGCCCGGTGGCTTCTTCCGGCGGTTTCCGCGCCACCGTCGGCTCATCTCGCTGAACAAGGTGCACACCGACAGCGCCGATCCTGAGATTCGCCTGCGCTGGGACTGGAACTCGCTCCTCAACGACTCGCCGGACCTGCTGTTTCCGCGATTCAGCGAGGAGTACCTGCCGGCCGCCGACGACCTGGTGCGCTACCTCGCCGAGTTCCAACGGGTGCACCAGCTCAACGTCCGCTACGGCACGACAGTCGAGCGGATCACGCGGACGGGCGACGGCTTCACGCTGAGCACCGACCGGGGTGACGTCCGCGCGCGCTGCCTGGTCGTCGCGACCGGCTGGGGTCGGCCCTTCGTGCCGGCCATCAAGGGCATCGAGCATGCCATCGGGTACGAGGACATGGTCGTCGACCCCACGGCGTACGACGGTCAGCGGGTCCTGATCATCGGCAAGGGCAATTCCGCGTTCGAGACCGCGTCGGCCATCCTCGGCCGGGCGTCGATGGTGCACCTTGCCAGCCGGCAGCCGCTGCGGCTGGCGTGGAACACCAAACACCCCGGGGACGTCCGTGGTCAGTACGGCGCGATCCTCGACAGCTACCAGTTCAAGACGCTGCACTCGGTGCTGGACTGCACGATCGACGAGATCCGGCCGGTCGACGGGCGGTTCCGGGTGTCCATCACGTACACGCACGCCGAGGGGGAGACCGCCGAGCTCGACTACCACACGGTGCTGCGGTGCACCGGCTTCCGGATGGACACGTCGATGTTCGACGAGACGGCCCGTCCCGACATGGTGCGCGACGGCCGGATGCCCGGGTTACGCCCGGACTGGCAGTCGAGCAACGTCGACGGCCTGTACTTCGCCGGCACCATCGCCCAGGCCCGGGACGTCAAGCACGCGTCGTCGCCGTTCATCGACGGCTTCCGGTACAACCTGCGCACGTTCACCCGGATGCTGCGGGAACGCTACGAGGACGTGCCGCTGCCGTACACGACGACGCAGGCCGACGCCGCGTCGTTGACGAAGCTGATGCTCGACCGCGTCAACTGGTCGTCGGCGCTGTGGACCCAGTTCGAGTACCTCTGTGACGCCTTCGTCCGCGACGACGCCACCGGCGACTTCCACCACTACGAGGACCTGCCGGAGGACTACGCCGTGGAGCGCTTCGGTGCCGCCACGCACTGGTACACGCTCGCGCTGCGGTGGGGCCGCGACGACTACGGCGACGTCTTCGCCATCGACCGGCACCCGACCCCCGACCGCGCCCGGGAGAGCGCCTTCATCCACCCGGTGATCCGGCGTTACCGCGGTGCGGAACTGCTCGCCGAGCAGCACCTGCTGGAGGATCTGCTGGCCGAGTGGCGGCGCCCGGACCGGCACGTCGAGCCGTTGGTCGAGTTCCTGACCCGGGACCTCACCAGCGGACCATGATCTCGTCGAGGGGCTTGCGGGCCAGGTCGGGCACGTGGGCGTCCAGGGCGGGATAACCGACCGGCATCACCACGTACGGGCGCTCCTCCGGGGGGCGCTCACACACCTCGTTGAGGAACCGCATCGGACTGGGCGTGTGGGTCAGCGTCACCAGGCCCGCGTGGTGCAGCGCGGTGATCAGCAGGCCGACCGCGATGCCGACGGACTCCTTGACGTAGTACGGCTTCGGGCTGTGTGGCCCCTGGTGCACCTCGAAGACGACGATGACGGCCGGTGCGGTCTCCAGGAACGGCTTCCGCCAGTCGGTGCCGAGCCCGGCGATCGCACCGAGCCACTCCTGCGAGGCGCGGCGGTCGTAGAACGCGCGTTCCTCGGCCTCCGCAGCCTCGCGGAGCCGGCGTTTGCGGGCCGGATCGGTCAGGACGACGAACCGCCAGGGCTGCACATTGGCGCCGCTGGGTGCGGTCGACGCCGCCCGGATCGCGGCCTCGACCACCCCGTCGGGCAGTGCGTCACTGGCGAAGTCCCGCACGGATCGGCGCTGCGCCATCCGCTCGGCGAACGCCTCCGCCTCCCGCACCATCTCCGCCGGCGGCCTGCGGTGGTGGTGGACCGGGACCTTGGGTAGCAGGTCGGTGTCGTTCACCTGTGGCCTCCTGATCAGATGTGCCGGGTCTCGGCGGGGAGGGTGCGCCTGCCGCCGTCATCCGGTTCATCCAGCATTTCGAAGCAGCGGCAGCTTGTCGTTACTGAAGTGTGCTTTCTTCGCCCGTGGGCACGTCGGGCGCGGTTCGGGTGGCGATCTCGTCGACCACGTCGGTCAGGCGTCCGCGCAGCGCCGCGGCGGCCCGCTGGCGGGTCGCCCCGTCGCCGTCCCTGGCGAGCCAGCTCAGCCACGCCTCCACCCGCTCGCGGTCACCCGCCTCGTCGAGTGCTGGTCGGGCGCGTTCGACCAGTCGTTCGGCGAGTGCCGCCGCCGGCAGCAGCCGGCCCGTGGCGACGTCGACGCCGTGCCCGCCCATCCCGTCGCGGGCGGCCCGCCAGTACGCGAGCCGCATCAGCTCGGGGAGCAGCTCCGGCCCCTCGTCGCCCCGGTCCACGGCATCTCCGGCGACCACCACCAGAGCCCGCACCAGGGCGGCGAGCGCCGCGGACTCGGTGGCCGTGACGGGGACGTCGGCCACCCGTACCTCAAGGGTGGGGTGCTTCGTCGACAGGCGCAGATCCCAGAAGATGGTGCCGCGGTCGACCAGCGCGCCCGCCTCGAGCAGTGCGTCCACGTGGTCGTCGTACTGCTGGGCGGACGTCAGGTACGGCGGCGGGCCGGCCACCGGCCAGCGCCCCCACGTGACACTGCGCCAGCTCGCGTAGCCGGTGTCGCGCTCCGACCAGTAGGGCGAGTTGGCGGTGAGGGTGAGGAACACCGGAAGGTGTTGGCGCAGGTGGTTGCCGATCAGCACGGCGCGGTCCCGGTCGGGCTCCTGCACGTGGACGTGGACGGCGCAGATCGCGAGTTCGTCGTGCAGCCCACGGAAGGTGGCGGTGCCCCGGTCCTGGCGCGGCCCTTCGGTGATGGGCGGCGGCACGGCACGGCCCAGCACCGGCGAGCCACTGGCGATCACCCGCAGACCCGCCGACCGGGCCGCGCTCTGAATGGCGGCGCGGCCCTCAGCCAGTTGCGCGTCGAGATCGTCGAGGCTCAGGCACGGGTCGGTGCGGGTCTCGATCTGCAACTTGGTGATCTCACCGCCCACCCGGTCACCGAGGGTCGGGCGTGCGCGGTCGACGACGGCGGCCGCCTCCGGCACGACCTCACCCCGCTCGGCGTCGACGACGAGGAACTCCTCCTCGACGCCGAGCGGAGGAATGGGCGATCCCGAGCGCTGTCCCGTAGTCATGCCGACGCAGACCTCTCGCTGCCGGTCGTTCGCCGGCGCCCAGCACGTTACGGGATGTCGTCGATGGGTTGCGATCCGAAACGCTCCATGGTGGACAGCGAGCCGACGAGTCCGGCCAGAAGTGCCGTCCGTTCGGGCATCCGGTCGAGGCAGACGTACTCGTCGGCGGCATGCGCGCCGCCGCCCACCGCACCCAGGCCGTCAAGCGTCGGTACGCCCAGCGCGGCGGTGAAGTTGCCGTCGGACGCTCCAGCGGCGTACGCGCCGGTGGGCTTCGGGATGCCAAGCTGGCAGGCGATCGACTGGGCCAGCTCCAACAGCGGCCGCGCGAGCTCCGGCGACATCGGGTAGCGGTTGATTCCGCCCTGCACGGCCAGCGTGGCCTCGGGCAGCACCGGCACCAGCCCACGGATGGCGTGATCCACGCGTTCGAGTTCGTCCCTGGTCCAGGCCCGGACGTCGACGGCCAGGCTGGCACGCTCGGGCACCGTGTTCGTCGTCGTGCCGGCGGAGAGCAGAGTCGGCGTGACGGAGGTGCCGCCGCTGTCCGCCGCGCCGAGCGTACCCAGCGTGAGAACCTGGTGGGCGACCTCGACGGTGGCGTTGACCCCGCGCTGCGGCTCCACGCCGGCGTGCGCGGCGCGGCCGGAGACGGTGAGGCGGTAGACCGAGCCGCCCTTCCTGGCCACCTTCAGACGCCCCTCCGGGGTGGCCGCCTCGCAGACCAGGACCGCCCCCGAACGCCGAGCCTCACGTTCGATCAGCTGCCGCGATGTGACGGACCCGGTCTCCTCGTCGCAGGTGAGCAGCAGGCCGACCGCGGAGGTGTCCTCGATCAGCCGCAGCGCCGTGACCATCTGCACGATGCCGGCCTTCATGTCGCACACGCCGGGCCCCGTCGCGACGTCCCTGCGGACGGTGAAGGGCCTCGACCGGATCGTGCCCACCGGGAAGACGGTGTCGAAGTGGCCGAGAAGCAGCACGCGCTGGTCGGCGGCCGGCCACAGCAAGTGCGGTAGGCCGTCGATCACGACCCGACGGGCCGGCCGGCCGAGCACCTCCTCCCCCCAGCGGGCGAGCAGGTCGGCACAGGACTCGAGATGGGGCAGCGAGCCCGGTGCCGACTCGCAGGAGACGAGAGCGCTCAGCCGGTCGACCATGTCGGCTCGCAGCTGCGTCGCTGCGTCGAGCAGACAACGTGGGTGGTCCATCGATCCCTCCAACTGCGCGGCCGGCGGGCTTCGCCAGACGCACCCATCGACCATCGCAGGGGGATCGGGGTGTGGTCGTCCTTGTCCGTGCTCAGCTGCTCGGCGGCACGGGGAGAGCCGATCCGTAGCCGACCCCGATGATCCGACGCACGGACTCCGCGTAGGCGTCCTGACCAACAGGTGCGAAGGTGCCGAGCCCGTCGACGTACCGGTTGAACATGCAGAACGCGGCGGCGATCAGCACGGTGTCGTGGATTTCCAGGTCGGTGGCGCCCTCCGCGCGGGCGTCAGCGACCAGCTCGGTGGTGACGTGACGGCCGCTGATCTGCACCGCACCCGCGATGCGCAGCAGCGCCCGCAGCTTGGCCGAGATCGGGGCGGTGTCGAGGTCCGCGCGTACCTGGTCGACGAGAGTCATGCCCTCGTCGAGCTGCGCGGCGGCGAACGCCGAGTGCGACGCGCAGCAGAAGGTGCACTCGTTGCGCCCGGAGACGTACGCGGCGATCAGCTCCCGCTCGCCGGCCGGGAGCGAGTGCGGGGCACGCAGCAGCACCTCGGCCAGCTCGTTGAGCGGCTTCGCCGTCTCCGGACGGTACTGCATCGGGCCGGTGATGCCGGGGAACTGCTTCTCGTCGACGCCGAGGTCGATGTGCGCCATGGTGTCCTGTCCTCCAGCCGTGAACCGCGGCCCGACCGGACCACGCCTCAGCCGCAGACGACCGCCCGTGCGGGGCGGCGTGACGAACGCCGCGCAGTCACGATCTCATCCCGTCCGCCAGTCGTATTTCTTCATTCATGCTCTTTCACTGGCGGGCCGGCTCTTCCGGGTGGGAGCCAGACCGCCTCGCGTATCACAGTCGGCTGGACCGTGGGGCTTCGTCCACAGGTGCCGTCGCTGTCCACAGCGGTCGCCGCCGGGCAGCTCACCGGCGGCTGGTCCGGGCACGGTCGACCCGTGCACGCGACCCTGAGAACCCTGCTCGATCGGCGGGGCGGCCTGGCCACCCGACGGGACGTTCTCCGCGTGGCGCCGCCGTGGACACTCCAGAGCGCCTGCCGGGCCGGTCGCCTGGTCCGGGTCCTCCCGCAGGTCTACGTCGACGCCACGCTCGTCCGGGACACCCCTACCGAGCTGCCGATTCTCGCTCGGATCGATCCGGAGCTGGCTCGCCGTGCCGCGCTGGCGTACGGAGGCGGACGCGCCGCGCTCAGCCGACTGACCGCGCTGGACGTGTGGGGCCTGCGGCGTCAACCGCCGGGCGAGCCGATGCATCTCGACCTGCCCGTCGGGTCGGGCCTGAGTGGCCGACCGCATCTCGTGGTGCGTCGCCGCCCCGGCTTCACCACTGAGCCGCCGCACGCGGTGATACGGCGAGGGGTGCCGGTGACCCGGCTCGACCGGACCCTGGTGGACTGCTGGCCGCTGCTGCCGACGGTCGACCGAGCGGGAGTGCTCATCCGCGCGGTCAACGATCGGCTGACCACCCCGCAGCGCCTCGTGGCCGCCCTCGGCGAGGTGCCGAGGTTGATCGCCCGCCCGGCGCTGCGCGCCTTGGTGGATCGGCTCGCCGCTGGCTGCCGCAGCCCGTTGGAGATCTGGGGTCACGACCACGTCTTCACCGGCCCGGGAATGCCGGCGTTCACCCGGCAGGCGCGGGTGCGGGTCGGCGGACGGACGATCTACCTCGACATGTTCGCCGAGGCCGAGCGGGTCGACATCGAGCTGGACGGCGCCACCAGCCACGGCGACCCCACCGAACGCGAGATCGACCTCCGCCGCGACGCCCTGCTCGCCACCAAGGGCATTCTCGTGGTCCGCTTCAGCCACCGCCGCCTCCTGGCCGACCCCGCCCAGGTCCGCCAGGAAACCCTCGCCATCCTCGCCAGCCGCCGCCTCGGCCCCATGATCACTTAACCCTCAGCAGTTGCAAACCACTCCCTACAACTACCCACCATTAAGTGATCTTGAAGGAGGGAGGGAGTGGGGAGTGTCAAGTTAACGGCTGATCTTGGTTGTTGAGGTGGTCAGTCGTTGGCCGGGGTGAGCCGGCCCTCGAAGGCGATCTGGAAGGCGTTCAG